>JANMKK010000197.1:0-12613 GCA_031372005.1 Rubrivivax sp. | reverse complement strand
GCGAAGCCGAATGGAAACAGCTGCGCAAGATGCTCGACCGCTTGTCTGCCAACGCGCAGGCGATGGCAGCCGAAGGCGTGCAAGCATGAAGGGCAAGCCATCATCTTCAGCGGCCTTGGGCCCGACGAGCTGCCGTCGGCGGCGGGGCTGTCCGACTTCGTGCGCATCACTGCAGGTGCCATTGGCACCTCACTCTTCACCACGCTATGGGAAAGCCGCGCCGCCATGCACCACGCGCACCTGGCTGCGGCGGTGAACAGCAGCAACACCGGGGCAATAGCCGCCACGGCACAACTGGCCGCCGCCGGGCAGAGCCCCGAACAGGCCGCCGCCACGCTAGGCCGCCTGCTGGACCAGCAGGCCTACACGATGGCCGCGACCGATGTGTTCTGGCTGCCGTCGGTGCTGTTCTTGGCGCTGATCGGCGTGGTGTGGTTGACCAAGCCTGGATCAACTCTCGACCCTCGGAAACCAACGCGCCCCTCAGCATGAGGAACAAGCCCCCACGGTGCAGAAGCGATGCCGATTGCTCCCCAGAATTTGCCCCGAGTTCCCCTGTGCTCCATGGCCTGCAGTGGCCAGCGAAACAACAAAAAAGCTCCTAAGCGGTTGATCACCTAGGAGCATGGGCAGCCACGAGCGCGCTGAGCGGGTATGAAGGTCGCTATGGGGTGGCTGATGGGGTGGCTGATGGGGTGGCTGATGGGGCTCGAACCCACGACAACAGGAATCACAATCCTGGACTCTACCAACTGAGCTACAGCCACCGCAGAGGAACAAATTATAGACCGCCCGGCTCAACGCGCCGGGGCCGACGCCACGTCGGACACCAGCGTCGCACCCGGCTTGACCTCGGCCTTGAAACGCTTCTTGAGCGCGGCCATGTAGGCCTCGGCTTCGGCCAGGCCCCAGGCCTGTGCAAACTGGGTGCGCAAGGCATCGTCGCCACCCGGTGCCGCGTCGCGCGGCAGCACCTGCAGCACGCGCAGCACCAGGTAGCCCTGTGCCTTCAGGTCCACGCCCAGCACGGCGGGCAGCTTGCTGGCATCAACCGCCATGACGGCGTCGATGACCAGCTTCGGCGCGCCCTGGGTCTGCGCCCGCGACACCGTCAGGGTCTGAGCCAGTGCTTCGGTGGGCGCTGCCTTGAGCGCGGCGACACGCGCAAGCCCGGCCTTGCGTGCCTGATCGGCCGCCAGCTGCGACACCAGGCTATCCCGCACGGCGTCCTTCACCTCGGTCAGCGCCATCGTGCGTGCCGGCCAATGCTTGACGACGCGCGCCGAGACGAGCTGGTTGGGTGCCACTTCAATGGCGTCGGTGTTGCGCTTGTTGGCCACGGCTTCGTTGCCAAAGACAGCCTCCAGCAACTTGGCAGAAACCAGCGGCCCACTGGCACCCGGCATGGGCGTGCGCTGCACCGTGGCTGTCTTCTTGTCGAGCTTGAATTTGTCGCTGAACTTGTCGATCACCGGCTGCAGGCTGTCCGACTGTTCATACACGGTGTTGGTGAACTGTTCGGCCACCTTGGCCCACTCGGCCTTGGCCTTGGCCTTGCGCAGTTCTGCATCGATCTCTGCACGCACCTCTTCAAAGGCCTTCTTCTGGCCACCGCGCACGCCAGTGACGGTGAGGAAGTGGAAGCCGAAGTCGGTCTCGAAGACATCGCTGATGTCGCCTTGCTTGAGCGTGAATGCAGCCGTCTCAAAGGGCTTCACCATCGCGCCGCGGCCGAAGAAGTCAAGGTCGCCGCCCTGGGCCGCAGTGCCAGTGTCCTGCGAGTTCTTGCGTGCCAGTTCAGCGAAGTCAACCGGGTTTTTGCGCGCCTGCGCCAGCAGCTCTTCGGCACGCGCCTTGGCCTTGGCCTTGTCAGCGGCCGAGCTGTCCTTGTCGGTCTTGATCAGCACGTGGCTGGCGCGCCGCTCTTCCGGCGCGGTGTAACGGGCGGCGTTGTCGGTGTAGAACTTGCGCAGTTCTTCGTCGGCCACGGTGACGCCCTTGCGCATGCTGTCCAGGTCCAGCACTGCATATTCAATGTCGGCCCGCTCCGGCGACCTGAAGCCGGCCTGCTGCGTCTTGTAGAAGGCCTCGATTTCGGCCTCAGAAGGGTTGATCTGCGCACGGTAGGCAGCAGGGTCAAAGCGCTGCAGTTGAATCTCGCGCCGCTGCAGCAAAGGGTCCAGCGATGCTGCTGCAATGGCGGACGACGAGACCACGCTGCGGGTCATGCCGGCCATCACCTGCTGCACCGCAAACTGCTGCCGCAGTTGCTGCGCAAACATCTCCGAGCTCATGCCCTGCATGGCCAGCAGTTCGCGGTTGACACTGCCGTCGGCGTTGCGAAAGGCTGCGAACTGCGGGTCGCTGGCGAAGAGCCGTTTCAGGCGTTCGTCGCTGGGCGTCAGGTGCATCTGGTTGGCCGCCGCCAGCAGCACGCGGTCGCGCACCAGGCTGTCCAGCGCTTCCTGCCGAACCTCCGGGGTGTCCAGGCTCTTGGCGTCCTGCTCGGGGTTCTGGCGCCGCACGCGGTCAACCGCGCGCTGGTGCACCGATTCCCATTCGGCCTGCGTGATCGACACCCCGTCGACCTTGGCCACCGTGGTGTTGGCGCCGCCGCTGAAACGCGTGTAGCCGTCGATGCCGAAGAAGACAAAGGACGGGATGATCAGCAACAGCATGAAGCCAAGCGCGAGCCGGGTGTGGTTGCGGACGAAATCGAACATCGGGCGGACCTCGGTGCTTCGGCCTTCCGGGGAAGGTGCGGCCGAACCTGCGTGAACAAAAAGGCGGAAGTGACGTGCCCGAAAAAGGGCTGGCAGGCGCGCGGGTTTTCAGGGCTGCACAGTGCAATTCACCACTGCCAAGCTCGGGGTGAGCGGGCGCGAGATTCTAGCCGAGGTGGTGGGTGCTGACGGGCTCGAACCGCCGACCTACGCCTTGTAAGGGCGCCGCTCTACCAACTGAGCTAAGCACCCGGCAGAACGTGCGCTGTGGCGAGATACATGGCGCTCTAGAGCGCGTCCCGCAGGCCCTTGCCGGGCCTGAATTTCGGCACCTTGGCGGCCTTGATCTTGTTGGCCGCGCCCGTGCGCTGGTTGCGGCCGACCCGGGCGGCACGCTTCGGCGCGGTGAAAGTGCCAAAACCGGTGATGGTGACGCTGCCACCTTTCTTCAGCGTGGTCTTGACCGCTCCGATGATCGCTTCGAGCGAACGTGACGCAGCAGCCTTGGAGACGTCGGCCTGTTTGGCGATGTGTTCGATCAGTTCACTCTTGTTCACGTCGCGGTTCCCCTCTCAAGGTGTGTCGGAATTCGGTCTGGCTGTCTGCGCACATCGAGGCGGGATTCTAGGCGCAACTGGCACGCGCAGTGCCACATCCAAGGGGATGAAAAACGGACTGAATGCAGCGTGCTTCCTCGCTTGACAAGCGCAGGCGCGCCGACGTACCAGCGCCCACTTTTCAGCGGCCGCCCGCCACCGTTTCTGCCAATGCGCGGCCCAGGTCCTGCGTGCTGGCCTTGCCGCCTAGGTCCGGCGTGCGCGGTGCCTGCGGGTCGGACAGCAATGCTTCGATGGCGGCCAGCACGGCGTCGTGCGCGTCGCGGTGGCCCAGGAAGTCGAGCATCATCGCCGCCGACCAAGCCTGTCCGATCGGATTGGCCAGCCCCTTGCCCGCGATGTCGGGCGCTGAACCGTGCACGGGCTCGAAGAGGCTGGGCCATTCGCGCGTCGGATTCAAGTTGGCCGACGGCGCGATGCCGATGGTGCCGGTGCAGGCGGGGCCCAGATCGGACAGGATGTCGCCGAAGAGGTTGCTCGCCACCACGACATCAAAGTGTTGCGGCCGCTGCACGAAGTGCGCGGTGAGGATGTCGATGTGGAAGCGGTCCACCGCCACCTGCGGGTAGGCCTTGGCCATCGCTTCGACGCGCTCGTCCCAGTAGGGCATGGTGATGGAGATGCCGTTGCTCTTGGTGGCCGATGTCAGTTTGCGGCGCGGGCGCGAGGCGGCCAATTCGAAAGCAAACCTCAGCGCCCGGTCCACACCGTGACGCGACATCACCGTTTCCTGGATCACGATTTCGCGTTCGGTGCCTTCGTACATTCGCCCGCCGATGCTGGAGTACTCGCCTTCGGTGTTCTCGCGCACGATCCACATGTCGATGTCGCCAGGCTTCAACGGTTGGCCCTGGCGGTCCACCAGGGGCGAGCGGATGCCCGGCATCAGCCGCGCCGGCCGCAGATTGATGTACTGGTCGAATTCGCGCCGAAACTTCAGCAGCGACCCCCACAGCGAGATGTGGTCGGGCACCGTCGCCGGCCAGCCCACGGCGCCAAAGAGGATGGCGCTGTGGCCGCCGATGCGGTCTTTCCAGTCCGCCGGCATCATCTGGCCATGACGGGCAAAGTACGCGCAATTGGCGAAGTCGAATTCGTCCACCTGCAGCGGGATGCCGAAGCGCCGCGCGGCGGCGTCCAGCACGCGCAAACCTTCGGGCATCACTTCGGGGCCGATGCCGTCGCCAGCGATCACGGCAATGCGGTGGGGTTTCATGCTCATGGGTCGTCGTCCTTGAAATAGCGATGGATGTGGGCACCAGGTTCCCTATCTGGAAGCCTTCAGACAGGCTGCGATTCTGGTGGCATGGAGGCTGCCCATCCATCTTGCACGACTGGGCGCTGCCGCGCCATGTGGCGACGGCTCTTGCAGACGCGCCCTGGAAAATTCTTGGCCAGGGATCGCTCAGCGCGGCAAGGCCTGCGCCGGCGGCAACGCCACCGGCGCACGCATCACGACCGCCACGCCCAGCGCAGTGATTGCCAAGCCGGCCAGCACCACCGCCGTCAACGGCTCGTCAAACAGCACCCAGGCCATCAACGCTGCGCACGGCGGCACCAGGTACATCAGGCTCGTGACCGACGTGGCGGCACCGCGCTGGATCAGCAAGTACAGCAGCGAACTGCCGCCCAGGGTCAGCACCAGCACCGACCACGCCATCGCCACCAGCAGCTGCGGGTGCGGGTGCGTGTAAATGCGCATCGGCTCGGCTTCCAGCAGGGCCAGCGGCAGCGTCACCGCGAATGCGGCCAGCAGTTGCACCACGCTGGCGCTGCGCACGTCACAGGGCTGCAGCCAACGCTTCTGGTACAGCGTGCCGGCAGTGATGCTGACAAGCGCCAGCACCGCCCAGCCCACCGTGGCCGGGGTCGCGAAGCCGAGTTGCAGCTTTTGCCCCACCACCAGCGCCAGCCCAGCGAGCCCCATCAAGAGGCCCAGCCACTGTCGCGCGCTGACTCGGTTCGATCCGCCCTGCGAACCGGCGCTGGCGCTCAGCCACACCGCCGTCAACACGGGCTGCAAGCCGACGATCAAGGCCGCCAGCCCTGCGCCCAGCCCACCCTTCACCGCCACCCACACGCCGCCCAGGTAGCCGGCATGCATCAGCAGGCCGGTGACGGCCAGGTGCGCCCACTGCGCGCGGCTCTGCGGCCAAGGTGCACGCGCCCAACGGGTCCAGACCAAGAAAACCAGGATCGACAATCCGTAGCGCCAGGCCAGAAAGTCCATCGGCCCGGCGTGCGGCATGCCGAGCCTTGCGGCCACAAAACCGGTGCTCCAGATCAACACGAAGACCCAGGGCATGGCGCGCAGCAAGGCTGCGTTGTCGGCCTTCATCGGCCGCGCGGCAAGGGCTGCATCACTTCGTCTTGGCGCGGATCTCGGGGATCGCCTTGCGCAGGTAGTACACCATCGACCACACCGTCAACACGGCTGCCACCCCCATCAGCCAGCTGCCGATCAGCCGCGTGTCGATGAAGCCGAACAAGCGTCCGTCATACAGCAGAAAGGGGATGGCGACCATTTGCGCCACCGTCTTCAGCTTGCCCAGCATGTGCACCGCCACGCTGCGCGACGCGCCGATCTGCGCCATCCATTCGCGCAGCGCTGAAATGGCGATTTCGCGGCCGATGATGATGAGCGCAACGATCGCGCCCACGCGCCCTTCTTCCAGCAGCACCAGGAGTGATGCGCAGACCAGGAACTTGTCGGCAACCGGATCCAGAAAAGCACCGAAGGCGGATGTCTGGTTGAGCTTGCGCGCCAGGTAGCCGTCGAGCCAGTCGGTCAGCGCAAACAGCACGAACAGCGTCGTCGCCACCAGGTTCTTGGTGCCCACGTGCCAGTCCAGGTAGTACACGCCGATGATGAGCGGGATCGACGCGATGCGCGCCCAGGTCAGTAGCGTGGGAATGGTGAAGAACATGCGTCTGTGAAAGGGTGGGTGGCGGGCGGGGTCAGTCCAGCGAACGCGGCTTGAACTGCCGCTTTTCGTTGAACAGGAACACCTCGGTCCACTTCCAGGGCTTGGGCAGCCTGGAGATGTCGCCATAGGGCGCGCCGCGGCGCACGGCCTCCATCGCGTAGTCGATGGTGTTGGCCGCTTCGGGGTTGGCCGGGTGGCGCGTCACGTTGATGCTGCGCACGCTGCCGTCGCCATTGAGTTCGACTTCCAGGATCGGGATGCCAAACAGCATCGGCGGCGGCTTGCCCATGTAGCTGGCCTGGGGGCTGGCAGCCACCATGCGGCGGCCGGCCTGGCGCTTGAATTCGTCCCAGGTGCGCACGGTGGGCGCGGCCGGCAGGGCCACGCGCGGGCCGAGGTCGATAGCGGAAGGCGCTGGCGCCGCAGCGGGTGCGGGCGACGGCGTCGGCGCGGCAGCGCGCGGCGGCTGGGGCGCAGGAGCTGCGGGCCTTTGCCCAGCCGACGGTGCGGCCGGCGGGGCCGGGCTTGAGGCCGGTGGCGGCGGTGGTGGCGGTTGCGGTGGCGCCGGTGTGGCACAACCCGCCAGCAGCGCAGCAAAGGTCAGCACTGCGCGCAACGGCAGGCTCAACTTCGCGCGCCGCAAGTCGGCTGCTGTGTTCACTTCAATGCAAAGCACGATAAATTTCCTCTGCGAGTTCACGGCTGATTCCCTCGACCGTGGCCAGGTCTTCAACACCCGCACTGGCCACCCCCCTCAAACCCCCAAAGCGCTGCAGCAGCCGGGCCCGTTTGCGCGGGCCGACGCCGTTGATGTCTTCGAGCTTGCTGCCGCCGGTGCGCACACTGGCCCGGCGCGCCCGCATGCCGGTGATGGCAAAGCGGTGCGCTTCGTCTCGAATTTGCGCCACCAGCATCAGCGCGGCCGAATCATGCCCGAGATAAACCTTCTCCCGGCCATCCGCAAACACCAGTTCTTCAAGGCCGACCTTGCGCCCTTCGCCTTTTTCCACTCCGACGATGAGCGCAATGTCCAGCCCCAGTTCTTCAAACACCTCGCGCGCCATGCTGACCTGGCCGCGGCCACCGTCCACCAGCACCAGGTCGGGCAGGCGGGCCAGGCCTCGCCTGGGCGTGCGCTTGGGCATCGCGACAAGGGGCTCGGCGGAATTTGCAGCAGGCGCTTCCTCGGCCTTGCCATCCGCCACGGCCTCGGCCAGCCGCGCGTAGCGGCGTGTCAGCACCTGGCGCATGGCGGCATAGTCGTCGCCGCCGGTGATGCCTTCGATGTTGAAGCGGCGGTACTGGCTGCTCTGCATCGCGTGGCCTTCATAGACCACGCATGAAGCCTGTGTCGCTTCGCCCGCCGTGTGGCTGATGTCGAAGCACTCGATGCGCAGCTGCGCCGGGTCAACCACTTCCAGCTCCAGCGCATCCACCAGGCTGCGGGTGCGCTGCTGCTGCGAGCCTTCTTCGGCCAGCAACCGCGCCAGCGACAGTTCGGCGCCCTTGGCCGCCATCTCGAGCCAGATGCGCCGCTGTTCGCGCGGCTGGTGCTGCCCGCGCACGCGCACGCCACTGGTTTCGCTCAGGGCGTCCAGCAGCGCGCTGTCCACGGCATGGCTGGTCACCAGTTGCGGCGGCACGGGCTGGCCAATGTAGTGCTGGGCGATGAAGGCTTCGAGCACGGCCGCTTCGACGCTGCGGGGCTCGGTGGCCCTGACCGGGTCCGTCGCGTCCGCGCCGTCGGCTCCGTCCGCCGCTTCAACCGTGAGTGCGGCGCCTTCATCGACATGGGTCGGGAAGTAGGCACGGTCGCCCAGGTGGCGGCTGCCGCGCACCATCGCCAGGTTGACACAGGCGCGGCCGCCAGCCACTTTGACGGCCAGGATATCGACGTCCTTGTCGGCCGCCGACAGACTGCTGGCGTCCACCGACTGCTGGTGCAGCACCCGCGACAGCGAACCGATGCGGTCGCGCAGCGCAGCAGCCTGCTCGAATTCCAGCGCCTCGGCGTGGCTCATCATCAGCGACTGCAGGTCGTTGATGACCTCCTGCGGTTCACCCAGCAAGAAGCGCTCTGCATTGGCCACGTCACGCGCGTAGTCGGGTGCAGCGATGAGGCCCACACACGGGCCTGAGCAGCGCTGGATCTGGTACAGCAGGCAGGGCCGGGACCGGTTGTTGTAGACCGAGTCCTCGCACGTGCGCAGCATGAACACCTTTTGCATCAGCTGAATCGTCTGCTTCACCGCCCAGGCGTTGGGGTAGGGCCCGAAGTAGCGGTGCTTGCGGTCCACCGCGCCGCGGAAGTACGCCATTCGCGGGAATGGGTGCATGACGATCTTCAAGTACGGGTAGCTCTTGTCGTCCCGGAACAGGATGTTGAAGCGCGGTGCCAACGCCTTGATGAGGTTGTTCTCGAGCAGCAGCGCTTCGGCCTCGGTGCGCACCACGGTGGTCTCCAGCCGGGCGATGCGGTTGACCATGTGGCCGATGCGCGTGCCGTCCAGGTCGCGGCGCAGGTAGCTGCTGACGCGCTGCTTCAGGTTGCGCGCCTTGCCGACGTACAGCACCGTGCCCTGGGCGTCGATCCAGCGGTACACACCCGGCAGGGCCGGCAACGCCGCCACTTCGGCCAGCAGCTTGTCTCGCGAGGCCGGCTCGGGCTCAGTGTTCAGTGTTGCGTCGTTCGGGGAGTCACTCATCGCCGCGCATTTTCCTTCGCCTTTGATAATCGCTCCAATGCCGTCGACCACAGCCCTTCGGTGGGACCTGTTCTGCCGCGTCGTCGACAACTTCGGCGACGTCGGCGTCTGCTGGCGCCTGGCGTGTGAACTGGCGCGCGGCGATAGCGCGGTGCGGCTGGTGATCGACGATGCCTCGGCACTGGCCTGGATGGCGCCTTCAGGCTTTGACGGCGTTGAACTTTGCGCCTGGCCGGGGCCGGACGAGCCTGGCGATGTGGTGGTCGAAGCCTTTGGATGCGACCCGCCGCCGGCCTATGTGGAGGCCATGACAGCCAAGCCGCCCGTGTGGATCAACCTCGAATATCTCAGCGCCGAAAGCTACGTCGAACGTTCGCACGGCCTGCCTTCGCCACAGCGCAACGGCTTGTTGAAGTGGTTCTTCTATCCCGGCTTCACGCCGCGCACGGGCGGGCTCCTGCGCGAAGCCGGCCTGGCCGAGGCGCGCGCGGCCTTCGACCGCAGCGCCTGGTTGGCGGCGCAAGGATTGGCGGTCCGCGATGGTGAGCGTGTGGTGAGCCTCTTCTGCTACGGCAACCCGGCGTTGCCGGCGCTGCTGGACAGCCTGGCGCAAGTCCCCACGCTGCTGCTGTTGACACCCGGGCCAGCAACGCGCCAAGTGGAAAAGACGGCCGAGGCGGGCCTTCCAGCAGGGCTGCGAACCGCGCAGTTGCCGTGGCTGAGCCAGAGCGACTTCGACCATCTGCTGTGGGCTTGCGACTTCAACTTCGTGCGCGGCGAAGACTCTCTGGTGCGGGCCATCTGGGCCGGCGCGCCGTTTGTCTGGCAGGCCTACCCGCAACAAGACGGCGCGCACTGGAACAAGGTGGAAGCGCTGCTGGCGCAGTGGGCACCGCCGGCCGATGTGGCCGGGCTGTGGCGGGCCTGGAACGGCGCGCCGCAAGCCCGCTGGCCGGGTCTGCCGCCGGCGCAAGCCTGGTCGAAGGCCACCGTCACCTGGCGCGACCGCCTGCAAGCACAGCCCGACCTGGCCACCGAATTGCAGGCGTTTGTGCGCCTGAAGGCAGTGGGCGCGAAGTAGCCTGCTGCTAGAATTGCGGGCTTTGCGCCCTGCCGGAGTGGTCACTTTCGTGGTTCGCGCTGGCCGCCCGCAAGTCCACGTTTACTGCAGAAACGCGCTCACACGCGCACGGAATATCGCCATGAAAATCGCCCAGGAAATCCGCGCCGGCAACGTCATCATGCACGCCAGCAACCCGATGGTGGTGCTGAAGACCGAATACAGCCGTGGCGGCCGCAACGCCGCTACCGTGCGCCTGAAAATGAAGAACCTGCTCAACGGCGGCGGTGCCGAGGTGGTCTTCAAGGCCGACGACAAGATGGACCAGGTCATTCTCGACAAGAAGGACTGCACCTATTCCTACTTCGCCGACCCGATGTACGCCTTCATGGACGCCGAATACAACCAGTTCGAGGTCGAGTCCGAGAACATGGGCGACGCCATCAGCTATCTCGAAGACAACATGGCCGTTGAAGTCGTGTTCTACGACGGCAAGGCCATCTCGGTGGAACTGCCCACCACCGTGGTGCGTGAAATCGAGACCGACCCCGCCGTCAAGGGCGACACCTCGGGCAAGGTGTTGAAGCCCGCCAAGCTCGTGGGCACCGGCTTCGTCATCAGCGTGCCGATCTTCGTGGAAAACGGCGACAAGATCGAAATCGACACCCGCACGCACGAGTACAAGAAACGCGTCTGAAACTGCGGCCGTCCGACAGACAAGGCACCTTCTGGTGCCTTTTTCTTTGGGCATCATCGGCGCATGTTCATCGAGTCCCGCTTCGACTTCGACGCCGCTGTCAGCAGCCCCTTTCGCATGCAGCCCGGGTTGCGCCGCCTGCCTGCTGGCAGCACGCAGCTGACACCGCTTGCGCCTGGCTCTGCGCACCACCGCGAAAAGCTCGCAGTGCTGTCGGCTTACTGGCCGCAGGCGCTGCTGGTGCACGACGGTTTCGATGCCGGTCCCGCGCTGGACGCCTTGCACTGCCACGCCGCCGCAGAACACCCCGGCGCCTGGCAATGGGACGGCCAGCGCGCACAGGCCCGGGCGCTGGGCACTGCGGTTGATGGCGATGGCCGCATCGACCACAGCACCAAGGGTGAGGAAGTCGCCCGCTGCCTGGCCGGGCTGCCCCCGGCGTGGCGCCAGGTGGGCTTGCTGAGCCTGGCCTTCGCCGAAGACTTTGCGCTGGTGGATGGGCGCGACGGCACCATCCCCTGGTTGGCGGTGACGCTGCCCAGCCACTGGGCGCCGGAAACCAAGGTGGGCCAACACTTTGCCAGCGTGCACGCGCCGGTGGCCGACAACAGCCTGCTCGTCAACGCGTCGGCCTCCCTGACGCGGCTGGTGTGTGGGCCCGAGCGCTGGGAACGTTTCGTCTGGAACGTCACCGACCAGCCGCGCCTGCATGCGCACCCGGCGCGCAGTGCGCGTGAACGCTGGCAGCACACGGCGGTCGAACAAGCCTGGTGGCGCACCGAAAGGCAGACCTTCATCCCGCTGCCTGAACAGATGCTGGCAGTGTTCACGATCCACGTCCAGGTGCAGCCGCTGACCGACGTGCTGCGCACACCGCAGCGTGCGCGGGCCCTGCATGACGCCATCGCCAGCATGAGCCCTGCCGTGCTGGCCTACCGCGGGCTGCAGGCCGTGCACGCGCCGCTGCTGGACTGGCTGGATGAGCGAGCCGGCCGCAGCTGAGCCCCCGGCGCTGCGGGCCGGCCTGCAAGGCCACGGCCTGCCGGCTCGCTGGGGGGGGCGGCCGCGCTTCGTCATCCTCGACACCGCCTTCGGCCTGGGGCAGAACTTCCTGGCCTTGTGGGATGCCTGGCGCAATGATCCCGGCCGATGCGGTCGGCTGCACGTCGTGGCTGTGGCCGCGCCGGTGCCGACACGGGCCGATCTGGTGCAGGCGCATGCGGCATCCACCCTGCCCTTGCTGGTGACTGCACTGCTGAAGTCCTGGCCACCGCTAACGCCCAACCTGCACGTTCTGGACTTTGAACAAGGCCGGGTGCAGTTGCTGCTGGCCGTGGGCGACACGGCGACATCGCTGCGCGCACTGCGGCTGCAAGCCGACGCGATCTGCATCGACGCCACGCGCACGGTGTGGACGCGGCACCGGCTGAAGTCTGTCGCACGGCTGGCGGCCGTCGGCGCGACCGTCACCCTCCGCAACGCGGGCACCGAAGAGCTGGCCAGCCTGCCGTCTGCCGGCTTTGAACTGAGCCCCGGCGCCATCGACCGGGATGGCATCGCGGCTGCGACCGTCCTGGCGCACTACATGCCGCGCCACGCACCACGCGGCATGCCGGCGCTGCCCCGCGACAGCCGATGCGCCGTCGTCGTCGGTGCCGGCCTGGCGGGTGCTGCGGTGGCGCAGGCGCTGGCGCGGCAGGGGCTGGCGGTGACGGTGCTGGAACGGGAGATGGCCCCCGCACGGGGCGCATCGGGCAACCCGGCCGGCCTGTTCCACGGCACTGTCAACGCCGCTGATGGCCGCTACGCCCGTCTGTACCGCGCGGCGGCGCTGGCCGCGTCGCGCGAGTACCGCGATGCCATTGCGGGTAGCCGCACGGACGG
>JANMKK010000166.1:0-3528 GCA_031372005.1 Rubrivivax sp. | reverse complement strand
GCGGTGTGCGGGGTTGAACTCATCATGCGTGCACCGCCAGTGACAAGCCCAACAGCCGCTGCTGCAAGCCTTCATCGTCGGCCAACTCGGCCATCGCGCCGCTGTGCACGACACGGCCGTTGTCCATCACCGCCACGTGGTCGCCCAGCGCTTTGGCAACCGCGAAGTTCTGCTCGACCAGCAGGATCGTGGTGCGCTGCTTCTTCAGTTCGCGCAGCGCTGCAATGAGGTTCTGGATGATGGACGGCGCCAGGCCCTTGCTGGGCTCGTCGATGAGCAGCAGCGCGCGCGGTTCGATGATCGCGCGCGCCACTGCCAGCATCTGCTTCTGGCCGCCACTGAGCTTGCCGGCGGGATAGAGCCAGAACTTCTGCAGCGCCGGGAACAGGCCGAAGACCCACTGCAGCCGCGCCGCATCCAGCTCACCCGCGTGGCGCGCGGCGCGTGCCGCCAGCACCATGTTGTCCTGCACCGTCAGGTCGCTGAAGATGCCCATGCTCTCGGGCACGTAGGCGACGCCGAGTTGCGCTATTGCCGCGGTGGGCTGGCCCTGGATGGCCTGACCCTTGAAGGCCACCGTGCCTTGCGATGCAGCCCACAACCCCATGATCGTGCGCAGCGTGGTCGTCTTGCCGGCGCCATTGCGGCCCAGCAGCATCGTCACTTCGCCTTCGGGCACGGCCAGGTCCACGCCGTGCAGGATGTGGTACGCGCCGATGTGCGTGTGCACACCTTGCAACGCCAGCAACGCGGTCACGCCGGCTCCTCGGCAGTCAGGCCCAGATAGGCTTGCTGCACGACGGGCAAAGCGATCACCGCAGCCGGTTCACCATCCGCCACCAATTGCCCGTTGTGCAGCACGATGATGCGGTCCGCCAATTCGCGCACCACGTCCATCTTGTGTTCGACGAGCAGGATCACGATGTCCTTGCGGCTCTTCAGTGCGCGGATCAAATCCAGCAGCACCGGCACCTCATCGACGCTCATGCCGGCGGTGGGTTCGTCGAACATGTAGACCTTGGGGTCGAGTGCAATCAGCAGCGCCACTTCGAGCTTGCGCTGGTCGCCATGCGGCAAGCTTGCTGCGGGCGCATCGGCCTTCTCAGCCAGGTGCACCTGCTGCAGCAGCGAATGCGCTTCGGCGATCCACTCTTTTCGGTCGAGCCATACGCGCAGCAGGTCCAGGCCCGCCCAAAGCCCCACATTCGCGCGCCCTTGCTCACGGGCCTGCACTGCAAGCCGAACGTTTTCCACCACGCTCAAGTGCGGGAACAGCTGTGTCAGCTGAAAAGCCCTGCCCAGCCCACGCCGCGTGCGCAGCGGCGCCGGCAGTGTCGTGATGTCTTCGCCGTTCAGCATGACGCTGCCCTCGCTCGCGGCAAGCTGCCCCGAGATGAGGTTGAAGTACGTCGTCTTGCCCGCGCCGTTGGGCCCGACGATGGCGGTCAGCGTGCCGGCTTCAAAGCGGCACGAGACGTGGTCCACCGCCACGTGTCCGCCGAAGCGGACCGTCAGCTCGCGCGTTTCAAGCACGCCAGTCCTTTGCGCGTTCTTCAGCGCTTGTTGCGGATGGGAATCTGCAGCTCTTCGGCCTTGATGACGCGCACCAACTCAGGCACGCCCCACGCAAATGCCGGGTCGTTCTTGATGCGGAAATGGAACATGTCCTGCATCGCCTGGTGGTCTTCCTTGCGGAAGGTCATCTTGCCCTTGGGCGTCTCGAAGCTCATGCCTTCCATCGCGGTGATGAGCCGGTCGGTGGTGGTGTCGCCCTTGGTCTTTTTCAGCGCCTCGACCACCGCGATGGCAGCGCTCATGCCGCCTGCGGTGAAGAAGTCGGGCGGCGCCTTGTACTTGCTGTAGTGGTTGGCCACGAGCCAGCTGTTGACGGGGTTCTTGGGGATGCCGAAGTAGTAGTACAGCGCGCCTTCCATGCCTTCAAACTGCTTGTAGGCCACCATCGCCGGCAGGATGTTGCCGCCGGTGGCCAGCTCGATGCCGTAGCGCTTTTTCAAGTCCAGATCGGCGATCTTGGAAAACGGCGTCGGCGAGCCCGACCAGCCCACGGATATGTACTTGCGGCCTGGCTGGTCTTTGAGCTTGTCGACGATGCGCTGCAGGCCCGCGGTGAAGTCGGTGGTGCCCACGGGCAGGTATTCCTCGTGGACAATCTTGGCCTTCTTCATGAAGTCCTTGGCCGCCTTGACGCCGTCGCGGCCGAAGGCGTTGTCGTTGGCGAGCAGGGCCACGACATTGCCGCTCAGGTCCAGCGCGGCGGCATTGGCAGCCGCGTCTTGCGACGAATTGCGGCCGGTGCGGAAGATGTACTTGTTCCACTTGTCGCCGGTGATGCTGTCGGCCACGGCTGGCTCCACCAGCAGGATCTTCTTGTATTCCTCGGCCACCGGCAGCATCGCCAGGCCCACCGGGCTGGCGGTGGGGCCGACGGCGATGTCCACCTTGTCGTCACCATAGGCCGCAGCCAGCGCGGCCTTGCCCACATCGGGCTTGCCCTGGTCGTCCTTTTCAATCACGACAAGCTTGCGGCCCGCCACGATCATCGTGCCGCCCGTGGCGTAGTCCAGGCCCATGTTGAAGCCGACGATGGTCTGCTTGGCATAGGCCTCCAGCGGGCCGGTCTTGCTGGCGATGAGGGCGATGCGGATGTCCTTGCCCGCCTGCGCCCACGCAGGGGCGGCCAGCACGGCAAGGGCCAGGGCGGCCAGGGTGAACGGGACCAGTCGGCGGTTCATGCGGATCTCCTCAAAAGTTAAGCACTGCATCGCAATCGCCGTGCCGCCTGCCCGATGTTGGTGCAAACCCTTTAAATCGACTTGATTCCGTTTCAAAACTGCTCAGAAAAGCCTGATATCTGGGCACTCGAAAACTGCAACCGTCGGAATTCCGACATATCTTCGTGTAAAGAACGTTCGCATTTCAGTCAAGACTGGATTGTTGCGATGTCCGATATGCTTTCGGCCAACAAAAGCAGGGAGATTTTCATGGTCAAGAAAGCGTGCGCCGCTGGACTCGCCGTCATGTGCTTGTGGGTGACCACTGCCGTCACTGCACAACCCGCGGCGCGGTCCTATGCAGTCGTGTCGGAGGTGGCACGCCAGGTCAGCGTTGTCAGCTTTCAAGAATCCACCGGCAGCCGGCTCAACAACAACCGTCTCCAGCGCTTTGACGTGCCCGACGGCGCCTTGGACAAGGTCTTCCTGATCAGCGCGCAGAAGGCCTTGAAGCAGGCCACGCCGAGCGCAGAGATCTGGCTTCTGGCACCCGCCGACAGCGACTTTTTCAGTCCGCTGCAATCGAGCCAAGGCGCCAAAGTGAGCATCCCCGACGACTTGCTGGCTGCCCTGCGCGAGCGCAAGTCCACCCACTTGCTGGTCTTCACGCGCCACCGCGACGACGCTGATCTGCGCTTTGTGAACGTCACCGACAGCACCGGCCAGCTCGAGGGGCTTGGCTACTACGTGGACCACCACAGCCGGGTGCGGCTGATTGAAGCCAAGGTAGTCGGCG
>JANMKK010000078.1:0-2492 GCA_031372005.1 Rubrivivax sp. | reverse complement strand
GTGATTTCGCTCACCGTGGCGCTGCCGGCGGCCTATGCCTTCAGCCGCTACAGCTTTCTGGGCGACAAGCACTTGTTCTTTTGGCTGCTGACGAACCGCATGACACCGCCGGCCATCTTCCTGCTGCCTTTCTTCCAGCTTTACAGCACGGTGGGGCTGATGGACACGCACCTGGCGGTGGCGCTGGCGCACCTGGTCTTCAACGTGCCGCTGGCGGTGTGGATACTCGAAGGCTTCATGAGCGGCATTCCACGCGAGATTGATGAGACCGCCTACATCGACGGTTATTCATTCCCGCGCTTCTTCATCACCATCTTCCTGCCGCTCATCAAGGCCGGCGTCGGCGTGGCGGCATTCTTCTGTTTCATGTTCAGCTGGGTTGAACTGCTGCTGGCGCGCACACTCACGAGTGTGAATGCCAAGCCCATCGTTGCCACCATGACGCGCACGGTGTCGGCCAGCGGCATGGACTGGGCCACGCTGGCCGCAGCCGGCGTGCTGACCATCGTGCCGGGTGCCATCGTCATCTGGTTTGTGCGCCATTACATCGCCAAGGGTTTTGCGATGGGGCGTGTATGACAAGGGGCTTCTAGATGTTTGCCTGGATGGTCTGGACCACACCCGTCGCCGTGTTCTTCATTTGCATCGCGCTCATGCTGGTGGCCATGACGGTGTGGGAAATCAAGCAGCCCACGGTGCTGCGCAAAGGCTTTCTGCCGCTGGCCACCACGCGCGGCGACCGGCTCTTCATCGGCCTCTTGAGCGCTGCCTATGTGAACCTGGCCTTTGTGGGCTTGGCCAAGAAACTCATGGAATGGTTGTCGCTGGCGCAGGAGCCCAGCGTCTGGATCAGCCTGGTGCTGTCGATGGCGCTGCTGGCTTTCATCATGCGGCGCGGTTAGATGTGTTGTCATGGTGCCAGCCCGGCGCTTCCCCGGGGCTGGTGGCCACTTCGTTTTGATGCGGGGAAGTTGGAAATCCATAACAGGAGAGAGACATGAAACTGCTGAAACTGCGTCACTGCGCATTGGCAGCCGCTGTGGCCCTGGTGGCCACGGGCTGCGGCAAGAAAGAAGAAACGGCCAAACCGCCGGCGGCAGCATCGGCCACCGCCGCTGCACCCGCTGGCGGCGACGCCGCAGCCAAGAAGTGGATCGACGCCGAATTCCAACCTTCCACGCTCAGCAAAGACCAGCAGACCGCCGAGCTGAAGTGGTTCATCGACGCAGCGGCCAGGCTCAAGGCCAAGGGCATCACAGAAATTGCCGTGGTGTCCGAGACGATTACCACGCACGAATACGAGAGCAAGACGCTGGCGAAAGCCTTTGAAGAAATCACCGGCATCCGGGTCAAGCACGACATCATCCAGGAAGGCGATGTGGTTGAAAAACTGCAGACCTCCATGCAGTCGGGCAAGAGCATTTATGACGGCTGGATCAGCGACAGCGACCTGATCGGCACGCACTACCGCTACGGCAAGATCATGAACCTCACCGACTACATGGCCGGTGCAGGCAAGGAATGGACGAGCCCGGGCCTGGACCTGAAGGACTTCATCGGCACGAGCTTCACGACGGCGCCCGACGGCAAGCTCTACCAGTTGCCCGACCAGCAGTTTGCCAACCTCTACTGGTTTCGCGCCGACCTCTTTGACCGCGCCGACCTGAAGGAAAAGTTCAAGAAGAAGTACGGCTATGAACTGGGCGTGCCGATGAACTGGAGCGCCTATGAAGACATCGCTGCCTTCTTCACGAACGATGTGAAAGAGATCGACGGCAAGCCGATCTACGGCCACATGGATTACGGCAAGAAAGACCCGTCACTGGGCTGGCGCTTCACCGACGCCTGGCTGAGCATGGCCGGCACGGCGGACATCGGCATCCCCAACGGCATGCCGGTGGACGAATGGGGCATTCGCGTGGCCGACGACAAGTGCACACCAGTGGGCGCGTCGGTGTCGCGCGGCGGCGCCACCAATTCGCCAGCCGCTGTCTACGCACTCACGAAGTACGTCGACTGGATGAAGAAGTTCGCGCCCAAGGAAGCCAGCGGCATGACCTTTGGTGAAGCCGGCCCGGTGCCTGCACAAGGCCAGATCGCGCAGCAGATCTTCTGGTACACGGCCTTCACGGCCGACATGGTCAAGCCAGGCCTGCCGGTGGTGAATGCGGACGGCACGCCCAAATGGCGCATGGCCCCGGGCCCCAACGGCCCCTACTGGAAGCAGGGCATGCAAAACGGCTACCAGGACGTGGGCTCGTGGACCTTCTTTGCCGACCACGACGCCAACAAAGTGGCGGCAGCCTGGCTTTACGCGAAGTTCATCACCAGCAAGACGGTGAGCCTGAAGTAGAGCATCACGGGGCTGACCTTCATCCGCGACAGCGACATCCGGCATGACTACTTCACGCAGAACGCGGCGAAGTACGGCGGCCTGATCGAGTTTTATCGCAGCCCCGCGCGCGTGGCCTGGACGCCTACCGGCACCAACG
>JANMKK010000068.1:0-3657 GCA_031372005.1 Rubrivivax sp. | reverse complement strand
GTCCTTCATCGTCACCAGTCCGAGCACTGCTTCGCGGCCGTCGATGATGCGGTGGTCGTAGCTCATGGCCAGGTAGTTGATGGGGCGCACGACGACCACACCGTTTTCCACCACCGCGCGGTCCTTGGTGGCATGCACGCCCAGGATGGCGGACTGCGGCGGGTTGATGATGGGCGTGGACAGCATGCTGCCGAAGGTGCCGCCGTTGCTGATGCTGAAGGTGCCGCCGGTGAGTTCGTCGATGCCGAGCTTGCCGTCCTTGGCCTTCTGGCCGTATTCGGCGATCTTCTTTTCGATGTCGGCAAAGCTCATCTGGTCGGCGTTGCGCAGCACCGGCACCACCAGGCCGCGCGGGCTGCCCACCGCGATGCCGATGTCGAAGTAGCCGTGGTAGACGATGTCGTTGTTGTCCACCGACGCGTTGATGATCGGGTACTTCTTCAGCGCTGCCACCGCAGCCTTGACGAAGA
Source organism: Rubrivivax sp. (assembly GCA_031372005.1). Classification (GTDB taxonomy): domain Bacteria; phylum Pseudomonadota; class Gammaproteobacteria; order Burkholderiales; family Burkholderiaceae_C; genus Rubrivivax. The sequence continues at coordinate 3,187 of JANMKK010000068.1, read as the reverse complement.
AGCTCATGAAGCCCAGCTTCACGCCGTGCTCCTTCTCGAACTTGTCCTGAAAGCGCTTGCGCATGTCCATCAGCGGCGCCATGTTCACCTCGTTGAAGGTGGTGAGGATGGCGTTGGTGGACTGCGACTGCACCAGCCGCTCGGCGATCCGCGCGCGCAGGCGCGACATGGGCACGCGTTGTTCGGGGCGTTCACCCAGGTTCATGCCAGGCGGCGCGGCCACGCTGGGCAGCAGTTGCGCCGCTGGTGCGGCGGTGCGTGGTGCGGGCGCAGCCGGCGCCTTGGCAGCCGGTGCAGGCGCAGCCAGCGCGCCCAACACGTCGCCCTTCGTGACGCGGCCGTCCTTGCCGGTGCCCGGCACCGAGCCTGCGGCCATGTTGTTGTCGGCCATGATCTTGGCGGCGGCCGGCATGGCGATGTCGCCCTTGCTCACCGATGCCGAGGCGGCGATGGCCGCAGCTGGCAGCTCGCGAACTTCCAGCGGGCTGACGGCAGCCTTGCCGTCGGTGTCGATGCGCGCAATGACCTCTTCGGCCACGCACATCTCGCCATCGTTCTTGACCAGTTGGGCCAGGATGCCCGCAGCCGGTGCCGGCACTTCAAGCACGACCTTGTCGGTTTCGATCTCGACCAGGATTTCATCCAGCGCCACGGCTTCGCCGGGCTTCTTCTTCCATTGCAACAGCGTGGCTTCAGCCACGGACTCGGACAGTTGCGGGACTTTGACGTCAACGATGGTCATGATGTTCTATGCGTTAGCAATTGATGGGTGAACCAAGCGGCCGCGGCGGATCCGGCTTCGCCGGGTCGCACGCGGCGCCCCTTGAGGGGCAGCGCCGCAGGCGCTCCGGGGTGGTCCTATTTCGAGAGCACGAAGCCCTTGAGCTTGCCGAATGCCTGCTCCAGCAGCGCCTTCTGCTGCTCCTGGTGCAGGTGCGAATAGCCCACCGCAGGCGACGCCGACGCCGGCCGCCCGGCGTAGCCCAGCTTCTGCCCGTCCAGCATGTTTTCGTGCACGTAATGCTGCACAAAGAACCAGGCGCCCTGGTTCTGCGGCTCGTCCTGGCACCACACCACGTCGGTGGCGTTGGGGAAGCGCTTCATCTCGGCGCCGAAGGCCTTGTGCGGGAAGGGGTAGAGCTGTTCGACGCGGATGATCGCCACGTCCCAGGCCTTGCGCTCGTCACGCTTCTTGATGAGGTCGTAGGCCACCTTGCCCGAACAGCAGATCACGCGCTTGACCTTGTCACCTTCGATTTCTGTGCGGGCAGGCCCGATGACGGTGCGGAAGTCGTTCTTGGTGAATTCCGACAGCGGCGAGGTCGCGTCCTTGGCACGCAGCAGCGACTTGGGCGTGAAGATGATCAGCGGCTTCCTGAACTGCCGCACCATCTGCCGGCGCAGCACGTGGAAAATCTGGCTGGCGCTGGTGGGCTGCACGATCTGCATGTTGTTGTCGGCGGCCAGTTGCATGAAGCGCTCAAGCCGCGCGCTGCTGTGCTCAGGGCCCTGCCCTTCATAGCCGTGCGGCAGCATCAGCGTGAGGCCATTGACACGCCCCCACTTCACTTCGCCGCTGGCGATGAACTGGTCGATGACGACCTGCGCGCCGTTGACGAAGTCGCCGAATTGAGCCTCCCAGATCGTCAGCGTGTTGGGCTCGGCGCTGCTGTAGCCGTACTCGAAACCCAGCACCGCTTCTTCGGACAACAGCGAGTCGATGACCGTGAATGGTGCCTGCCCGTCGGCCACGTTTTCCAGCGGCACATAGGTGCCGGTGTCCCACTTCTCGCGGTTCTGGTCGTGCAGCACGGCGTGGCGGTGGGTGAAGGTGCCGCGGCCACAGTCTTCGCCACTCAGGCGCACGGCGTAACCACTGGCCACCAGCGATGCATAGGCCAGGGTTTCGCCCATGCCCCAGTCGACGTTGATCTCGCCACGGCCCATGGCGGCGCGGTCGGCAATGACCTTCTCAACCAGCTGGTGGACTTTGAAGGTGCCGGGGATGGTGGTCAGCCGCTCCGCCAGACGTTTGATTTCCGACAGCGGCAGCGCGGTGTCCGCGGCGTCGGTCCACTTCTTGCCCAGGAACGGCAGCCAGTCGACTGCGTACTTGCTCTTGAAGTTGGTCAGCACCGGGTCGGCCGTGTGGCGGCCTTCGTCCATGGCAGCGCGAAAGGCTTTGACCATGTCGTCGGGGCCGGTCTCGGGCAGCACGCCTTGCGTCACCAGTTTTTCGCCGTACAGCCGGCGCGTGCCGGGGTGCTTGGAGATCACCTTGTACATCAGCGGTTGCGTCAGGCTCGGGGTGTCCTGTTCGTTGTGGCCGAGCTTGCGGAAACAGATGATGTCGACCACCACGTCCTTGTGGAATTCGCGCCGGTAGTCCATGGCCAGCTGCGTGCACCAGACCACGGCTTCGGGGTCGTCGCCGTTGACGTGCAGCACCGGCGCTTCAATCATCTTCACCACGTCCGTGCAGTACAGGGTGCTGCGTGTATCGCGCGGGTCGCTGGTGGTGAAGCCGATCTGGTTGTTGATCACCAGGTGCACCGTGCCCCCCGTGAAGTAGCCGCGCGTCTGCGCCAGCGCCAGCGTTTCCATCACCACGCCCTGGCCAGCAAACGCGGCGTCGCCGTGCACCAGCACCGGCAGCACCTGGGCGCCGGTCTTGTCGCCGCGACGGTCCATGCGCGCCTTGACGCTGCCTTCCACCACGGGGTTCACGATCTCCAGGTGTGAAGGATTAAAGGCAAGTGACAGGTGCACCGGCCCGCCGGCTGTGGTGATGTCGCTGCTGAAGCCCTGGTGGTACTTGACGTCGCCAGAAGGCAGCGCCTCGGGCGCGGTGTGGTCGAACTCGGCGAACAGGTCCGCCGGCATTTTCCCGAGCGTGTTGACCAGCACGTTCAGGCGGCCCCGGTGCGCCATGCCGATGACGATTTCCTGCACGCCAGACGCACCTGCCCGCTGCACCATTTCGTCCATGCTGGCGATGAAGCTTTCGCCGCCTTCCAGGCTGAAGCGCTTCTGGCCCACGTACTTGGTGTGCAGGTAGCGTTCGAGGCCTTCTGATGCCGTCAGACGGTCCAGGATGTGGATTTTTTCGGCCGCCGTGAAGGTGGGCATGCTGCGGCGGGATTCCAGCCTTTCCTGCCACCAGCGCTTCTCGGCCGGGTCGGTGCAG
>JANMKK010000059.1:0-7779 GCA_031372005.1 Rubrivivax sp. | reverse complement strand
TGCGCAACGTGCTGCTGGCGATCCTGGTGGTGCCGATTGCCTTTGTGGCCAACGTCGTGCGCGTGATCATCCTGATCCTGGTGACGTACCACTTCGGCGATGAAGCCGGCCAGGGCTTTGTGCATGCTTTCGCCGGCATGGTGCTGTTTGGCATCGGCCTGGCGATGATGCTTGCCACCGACGGCCTGTTGGGCCGGGCGATGGGCCGCTTTGGCGGTCGGGCCCATGCGGAGCGCACGGCATGAACCCGAGCTCGGCCTTGTCTGTCGGGCCCAGTTCCCCGCTGCTGCCGCTGCGCCGCGTGCTGTTGCTCACCGCGCTGATGGTGCTGGCCGCTGTTGCCGGCGAACTGCTTCGCCCCACCGAGCGCCTGGCCGACCTGAAGCCGCGCATCGCACTGGAGCAGCAGGTGCCTGAAGCCTTTGGTGAATGGAAGCTGGACCGCAGCATCCGCCCCGTGGTGCCCGACCCCGGCCTGCAGGCGATGCTGGACGTGCTGTATTCGCAGACCCTGGCCCGCACCTACATCAACGCGCGCGGCCAGCGGGTGATGCTGTCCATCGCCTACGGCAGTGACCAGAGCAACGAAGCCACGGCCGTGCACCGCCCCGAGTTCTGCTATTCGGCGCAGGGCTTTCGGGTGCAGGGCGCCGGCAGCACGCAGTTGGCAATCGGCGGCACGCAAGTGCCGGTGGCCCGCGTGGTGGCGCAGCTGGGCCAGCGCATCGAACCCATCACCTACTGGGTGACGCTGGACGAAGCCGCCACGCTGCCCGGCGTGGGCCGCAAGCTGCAGCAGATCCGCTACGGCCTGCGCGGCCAGATCCCCGACGGCATGCTGGTGCGCGTGTCCAGCATCTCACCCGTGCTGGACGAAGCCTTCGCCGTGCAGCAGCGCTTCCTGGAGCAGTTGCACGCGGCCGTGCCGGCGGCGGTGCGCACGCGCTATTTCGGCGCAGCGCCGGCGCTGTGAACCGTGCAAGCCCCGGCCGCGATGCCAGCACCGGCGCCATCCCCGGTGCCTGAGCGCGTGCAGGGCCGCTTCTTCAGCCGACTGCGAGAACATGGCCGCACCTTCAGCCTGACGCCGTTTGACGAAAGCAGCGCCGAAGGCAGGGCGCAAGAAAGACACCGGCGCGTCGCCCTGAGCGCGGCCGCTGCGGCGCTGGCCAAAGTGCTGTCGGTGGGCACGGCGCTGATCTCGGTGCCCTTGACGTTGCACTACCTGGGCGCTGAACGCTTTGGCATGTGGATGACGATCAGCTCCTTGATTGCGCTGCTTGCCTTTGCAGATTTCGGCATCGCCAACGGCGTGCTGAGCGAAGTCGCCGGGGCCAGCGGGCGTGACGATGCCACGGCAGTTCGCGGCATTGTTGCGAGCGGATTTTTTCTGCTTTGCGGCATTGCGGTTGCCGCCCTTCTGGCCTTTGCAGTTGTGTACAAGTGGGTGCCGTGGGCCACGCTGTTCAACGTCAATGGCGAGCAAGCACGCAGCGAGGCAGGCCCGGCTATTGCTGTGTTTGTCAGCTGCTACGCCGCAGCCATTCCGCTGGGCGTGGCGCAGCGTGTCCAGATGGGGTTGCAGCAAGGATTTGCCGCCAGTTTGTGGCAATGCGCGGGGAGTCTGTGCGCGCTGGCTGGGGTGCTTCTCGCCATTCAATGGCGGGCAGGTTTGCCGTGGCTGGTGCTGGCGTTGGCCGGAACGCCGCTGCTGATGGCGTTGCTCAACAGCTTGCATTTCTACGGCCGTTCTAAGCCGGAGTTGCGGCCGTCGATCAATGCAGTTGACGCTCAAGCCCTGCGCCGTGTGGCCCGTGCCGGCGCGCTCTTTTTCGTTCTGCAGCTGACTGTGGCACTGGCCTACACCTCGGACAGTCTTGTCATCGCGCAGGCGCTCGGCGCCTCGGCTGTGGCCAGCTATGCGGTGCCGGAAAAGCTGTTCAGCCTGATCACTTTGGCCTTGGCCATGGTGCTCGCCCCGCTTTGGCCGGCCTATGCAGAAGCCGCTTCGCGCGGTGACCATGCGTGGGTCCGTTCAACCTTCAAGCGCTCGCTCTTCATCGCGTTGGCGCTGGCGGCTGTGGCGGCGTTGTCGTTGACCTTGCTGGCACCGGCCGTCCTGCTGGCGTGGGTGGGCGCGGCCGTGGTGGCGCCGACGTCGTTGCTGGTGGCGCTGGCGAGTTGGAAAGTCGTGGAAGCCGGGGGCATGGTCCTGGCAGCACTGCTCAACGGGCTGCGCGTGATGAAGCTTCAAGTGCTGTGTGCCATCCCTACCGCGCTGTCCGCGTTGGCTCTGAAGGTGGTTCTCGTGCCCATCCTCGGGGTGTCCGGCGCCGTCTGGGCTTCGGTGGCCGCGTACCTGGTGTTCACGGCGCTGCCGGTGGCGGTGCGAGTGCCCGGACTCTTGCAAAGCCGCAGCGCGGCCGCTTGAGACTGCACGTGCGCCGCTTGATTCAGTTGCTGTCCAACGCCATCGCTCGCCGTGCCGTGATGCGCAGCGCGATCGTCAACGTTGCAGCTGACGCCAAGGTGGACTATCGCGGCATGCGGAGGCGTCCGCCAAGCAGGCTGTCGATCGGGGCAGGCTCCATCTTTGAGGGATCGATTGCTGCCGACCGCAGCGGTTGCAGCGTGACCATCGGCAAGAGAACCTTCTTCGGGCAGTCGACGATCGTGACTGCAGAGCGCGTCGACATTGGCGATGACGTACTCGTCTCATGGGGTTGCACCATCGTTGACCATGATTCGCATTCGCTGGACTGGCAGCAGCGCCAGCACGACGTCACCGACCACTACCAAGGGCGCAAGGACTGGAAAGCCGTGCCCGTGCGGCCAGTGCGCATTGGCAACAAGGCATGGATCGGCTTCAACGTCATCATCCTCAAAGGCGTGACGGTGGGTGAAGGTGCGATGGTGGCTGCGGGCAGCGTGGTGCGGCATGACGTGCCCGACTACACCCTGGTCGCCGGCAACCCGGCTGTGGTTGTGCGGAGCCTGAGCCGTGGCAACTGAAGGCCGCATCAGCTGGGAAGAGGCCGTCTGCCGCTTGCGTGCAGCGCCGGAGCACGCTGACCTGGTGCACGCCTGCTTTTACGACGACCCTTTGCTGGCGGCTGCCGTCCGCTACCGGGCCAGCACCGAATGGCAAGCGGTGCAGCATGTGCTGGGCACTGCCCGGGGACGCGCACTCGACATCGGTGCAGGGCGCGGCATTGCAGCCTACGCATTGGCGCAGGACGGCTGGGTGGTGACGGCGCTCGAACCCGACGGGAGCGACGTGGTCGGCGCCGGTGCCATTCGCGCATTGGCGCACAGCGCTGCACTGTCGATCGATGTTGTGCAAACCTGGGGCGAGCAACTGCCATTTGCCGACGCCAGCTTCGACCTCGTGCATTGCCGCCAGGTGCTGCACCACGCCCGCGACTTGCCGCAGTTGTGCCGTGAGATCGGCCGCGTGCTCAAACCCGGTGGGCAGGTCGTGGCCACGCGGGAACACGTCATTTCTGCGGCCCATGATCTGCAGGCTTTCCTGGACGCCCACCCGCTGCATCGGCTTTACGGGGGTGAGCATGCTTATCTGCTGGCTGACTACACAGGCGCCTTGCAGCGCGCTGGCCTGCGTGTCGAGCAGGTCTTGAACCCCTATGAGTCCGACATCAACACCTACCCCGGCACCACCGCTGACATCAAGCGGCGCTGGGCGCAGCGGCTGCGCTGGCCCTGGCCCGGGTTGATCCCGGACGCGCTGCTCTTCTGGGCCGGCGCACGCATGACAACGCCGGGCCGCCTGTTCAGTTTTGTCGGCCGCAAACCCGGGGTGCTGTCTTGACCGCCGTGCTGGTGACCGGGGCTCGTGGCTTTATCGGCGGCCGCCTGCTTGCGCACTTGAACAGCGCCGGCCTGCTCACCCATGCCGACAGCGCGCCGGGCATGACGCGCGGGGCGCTGACGCTGGATGGTCTGCGCACGCGGCTGGGCCAGGCCGGTGTATCGGCCATCCTCCACGCCGCCGGCAGCGGCACTGTCGGCCAGGTTGCCACAGCGCCGGACTTCGAATTGCCCGCCAACCTGGCGGCTGCGCTGGCGGTGCTTGAATTTGCGCGCTTGCACGCCCCCAAGGCCCACCTGGTCGTGCTGTCCAGTGCGGCGCTTTACGGCAACGCGCCAGCCGTGCCGCAGGCTGAAACTGAAACGCGCGCCCCGGTGTCCTTGTACGGTGTCGCAAAGATGCAGGTTGAACAGATTGCGGCGCATTACGCGGCGCAATACGGCCTGGCCATCACCGCAGTACGGCTCTTTTCCGTGTACGGCCCGGGCTTGCGAAAGCAACTGCTGTGGGACGCCATGAACAAATTCGCAGCCGGTGGCAACGAATTCTTCGGCACTGGGGACGAGCGGCGCGACTGGGTGCACATCGACGACGTGTGCCGTTTCATGCACCTGTTGCTGCAGCATCCGGCCCCGGCGGGTAGCCTGCGTATTTACAACTGCGCGGCCGGGCACAGCGCCACCACCGCTGACGTGCTGGCCGCGCTGGCCACGGCAGCCGGCGCCGCGCTGCCCCGCTTCAATGGCCAGCTGCGCGTCGGCGACCCGGCTTGCCTGGTCGCCGATTGCAGCAAGGCCGAAGGGGATCTGGGCTGGCGCGCCACCGTGCCATGGCGTGAAGGCGTGGCGCAATACGCGGCCTGGTTTGCAGCGCAAGACTCAGCGAAAACCGCAGCATGACGACACGGCACCTTGCCATCTGCGTGGACGGCCTGGGCGATAACTGGCTGGGCGGCGTGAACTACTTTCGCAACCTGCTGTCGGTGTTTGACGCCGCGCAGGCGAGCGACCTGCGCCTGCACCTGTTGACCGACGACGCCGGTTTTCTGGACGGGCTGAATCTGTCGCCCCGCGTCCAGGTGCACCGGCTGCCGATGTTGCGGCGCAAGTCGCCGGCGTGGGCGCTGCGCAAGGCGGCGCAGGTGGCGCTGGGCCGCGATGCACTGTTGATCGCGCAGCTCAAACGCCTGCAGGTCAGCGCGGTGGTGTTCTCGCATGTGGCAGGTGCGGCGGGTGCAGGCATTCGCTGCCTGCCGTGGATCCCTGACTTCCAGTTCAAGCACCACCCGGACTTGTTCCCGCCGGCCGTGGTGGCGGCTGAACAGTTGCGTGCAGAAAAATATGCAGGACTGGCCGACGGCCTGATCGTCAGCAGCCAGGCGGCGGCGGAAGACGCCGTGGCGCTCTTCGGTGCCAATCGCAGCCGCGTCCATGTGCTGCACTTTGCGCCGCGCATGGACTTTGAGCCGTTGTGTGCAGCGGCGCTGCGCGACACCGTGCTGACGCGCCACGGCATCGACAGGCCTTATGTCTTCTTGCCCAACCAGTACTGGCAGCACAAGAACCACGGCCTTGTGCTGAAGGCGCTGCGGCAACTGCAGCAGGCGGGGCAGCCTGCGCCACTGGTGGTGTCCACCGGCAAGACCGAAGACATGCGCGACCCAGCCTACTTCGGGCGCTTTGAATCCGACCTGCGGGCGCAGGGGTTGCAGGGCGCCTACCGCATCCTTGGGGTGATTGCGCGGCAGGACATGCTGGTGCTTTTGGCCCACTGCATGGTGCTGCTGAACCCGTCGCGCTTTGAAGGCTGGAGCACCACGGTGGAAGAGGCCAAGGCGCTGGGCAAGCCGCTGCTGGTGAGCGACATTGCCGTGCACCGCGAACAACTGGCGGGCCGTGCAGACACGCAATCTTTTGGCACTGACGACGCGGCCGCGTTGGCGTCGCTGCTGTCGTCGTGGCAAGAGCGCCAGGGCCAAAGCCGCGTGACGGACCATCCCCCGCGCCCCGACCCCGGCCTGTACGCTACCTTTGCCAGCCAGTACATCGGCCTGCTGCGTGAAGTGAGCGGTACACAGAAGACCCCCGCATGAGCATGCCCACCTTCAGCGTCGCCACGCCTACGCGCAACGCGCTGGACAAGCTCAAGCGTTGCGTCGGTTCAGTCCGTGGCCAGCGCGGCGTGTCGGTTCAGCACCTGGTGCAGGACGCCTGTTCTTCGGACGGCACAGCGCGCTGGTTGGTTGAACAAGAAAGCCGTGATGGCGCGCACAGCCTGTGCGGCGTCAGCGAACCCGACGCCGGCATGTACGACGCCATCAACCGCGCCTGGTCGCGGTCCAGCGGCAGCCTGCTGTCGTGGCTGAATGCAGATGAACAGTACCTGCCTGACACGCTGCAAAAGGTGCAGGCCTTCTTTCAGGCACGCCCTGATGTGGACGTGCTCTTTGCCAACTACCTGGTAGCCGATTCGCAAGGCCGCGCGGTGGCGCTGCGGCGTGAAATACCGCTGCGCCGCTTTTACGTCAGCAACCTGTTCCTCAACGCCCAGTCCTGCACGCTCTTCTACCGCCGCAGCTGGTGGGACCGCGGGCTGCTGCGGCTGGACAGCCAGTACCGCTATGCCGCCGACAAAGACCTGGTCCTGCGACTGCACGCTGCCGGTGCGCGGTTTCATCACATGAACGATGTGCTGTCGGTCTTCGGCGTGGATGGCAGCAACCTGAGCACGCACGACGGCATGGCGCGTGAAGCCGAGGCCGTGCGCTTGGCCCATGGCGGCTTTCGCTGGCGGCCCCTGCGCGTCTTGCCCGCGCTGGCGCGGCGGGTTGAAAGACTGGCGCGTGGCGGTTACGCCCGTGTTGACCTGCAGTACCGCTACGCGCTGGACGAAGTGCCGCACTATCAGAACTATCTGGCACGTGCCCTGGGCGGGCGCTACCACTTGGGTCAGACTGAAGGCCGCGCTCAAGCCCTGGACCCGGGCACAGCCTCAGCTGCTCCCAGCACTGCATCTCGTGAGAATCCACCATGAACACGACCTGGCGTCCAAGCTTGCCCAGTTGGGCTGGTGGTCGGGTTTCCGCACCAAAGCGCGCGCCCGCCTCCCGCTTGGCGCTGCCCGCACCGCAGGCCGAAACGGGGCTGCGCTTCACCGAAGTGCTGCTGCTGGCAGTGCTGGCATTGGCCTATTTGCTCAGCACGTCGCAGCCGGTGTTTGGCGTGCAACTGCACCTGACCATCCTCAACCACTTCCCGGCCGCGCTGCTGGGGCCCGTGCTGCTGGTTCACCTGTTGGGCCTGATGCTCACGCGCGCGCCACCGCCCTGGTCTGAAACCTTCGCTGCGGTCTGGCCGCTGGTGCTGCTGGCGCTGTATGCGCTGGTGGGTTCGGCGGTGGCCAAGTGGGCCTTCAAGGAACGCGACACCTACCTGACCTTTGGTGTTTACGTGCTGCTGCTGCCGCTGTTTGTGGCCGCTGTGCCCCAGCAGGTGCACCGCCTGCGCGGGTGGGTGCTTGTGCTCATCAGCATCTGGGTCGTCGCTTCGTTGGCAGCGCTGGCGGGTGAGGGCGCGCGCATCAAGGTCAAGGAGTCCTTGCACGAGATCGAATACATCGTGACTTGCGGCTTCTTCGTGCTGTTCTACGCGGTACGGCATCGTGGCTTGAAGGCCGTTGCGCTTGTGGCGCTGCTAGCTGCTGCGCTCATCAACAGCAAGCTGACCGGCTACATCATTGCTGTGCTGGCCTTGCTTCACATCGTGGTGGGCACTGGCTGGCGGCGCTTGCCGCCCCAATGGCGCGGTGCCTATGGCACGGGTGCCGTGGTGTTCACGCTGGCGGTGGCATTGACACTGACACTGCTCTACTTTGAATACCGGCAGTTTCTGCCCAGCGGCAACGTCGACGTGCGCCTGAAGCAGTACGAAGCCGCCATGCGCCAGTTCATT
>JANMKK010000019.1:0-10927 GCA_031372005.1 Rubrivivax sp. | reverse complement strand
CATCGGGAATTCGCGGCCCGGCAGCAGGCGCACTTCGGGCACTGGGTACAGGCTGCGCTGGGAATCAGGATCAAAGGTGCGGATGCTGTCCACCTCGTCGCCGAACAGGTCCACGCGGTAGGGCACCAGGCTGCCCATCGGGAAGAGGTCGATCAGGCCGCCGCGCACGGCGTATTCACCGGGTGAGACGACCTGGCTCACATGTTGGTAACCCGCCAGCGTGAGCTGCGCCTTCAGCCGCGCTTCGTCCAGCCGCGACTTCTGCTTGAAGTGGAAGGTGGTGCCGGCCAGGAAGGACGGCGGCGCCAGTCGTGTGAGCGCGGTGGTGGCCGGCATCAACACCACATCGACATCGCCGCTGTGGATGCGCCACAGCGTGGCCAGGCGTTCGCTGATCAGGTCCTGGTGCGGGCTGAAGGTGTCGTAGGGCAGGGTCTCCCAGTCGGGGAAGACGGCCACGCGCAGCAGCGGGTCGAAGAAGGGCAGTTCATCGGCCAGGCGTGCGGTGTCGGACGGCTCTGCGGTGAAGACCGCCAGCACGCGCTTGGCATCGGCGTGGCTGCGGCCCAGGCGCGCCAGCAGCAAGGCATCGGCCGAGCCGGTGGGGCGGGGCAGCGTGAAGCGTTTGCCGGGCGCGATGGAAGGCAGTTGCATGGGTGCAGACAAAAAAACAAATCGCCCCGGCCGGTGTGCAGCAAAGGCACGGCGGGGCGTCTATTGGGAAGTGGTGCGGGGCAGATTCTAGAATCGACCACGATGTCCGACGCGTCCCGATGTTTTGCCCTTGTGCCGTGCGCTGGCGTGGGTGCGCGTGCGGGCATGTTGGCGGGCGGGGGTACGGGCGGGGGTACGGGCGGGGGTACGGGCGGGCGGGCGGGCGTGCGTGCGGGAGCAGGCGGGCCCAAGCAATACGCGCAGCTGGCCGGGCAGGCTGTGGTGGCGCACACGCTGGCCGCGCTGGCCGCCGTGCCTGCCATCACGGCGACACTGGTCGTGGTGGCCCGCGATGATGCAGCGTTTGAACACCATGCGCCGAGCTTCACCGGCGCCAAGGCTTGGGTGGCACGGTGTGGTGGCGCCACCCGCGCGGCCTCGGTGACGGCGGGCCTGGGGGTGCTGCGTGAACGCGGGGCCATGGATGAAGACTGGGTGCTGGTGCACGACGCCGCGCGCTGCCTGCTGCAACCGGCCTGGGTGCAGCGGCTGATCGATGCCTGCCGTGGTGATGCCGTTGGCGGCCTGCTGGCGTTGCCGCTGGCCGATACGCTGAAAGCATCGCAAGCCGACCGCGTGGCCGCCACGCTGCCGCGCGCTGAAAAGTGGCTGGCGCAGACGCCGCAGATGTTTCGCCTGGGTCTGTTGCAGCGCGCCTTGCTGCAAACCGGTGATGCCGTCACCGACGAATCCAGCGCCATCGAAGCGTTGGGCCTGCAGCCGCTGCTGGTGCCCGGCGACGCAGAGAATTTCAAGCTCACCTGGCCCACAGACTTTGCGCTTGCGGCGCGGCTCATGGAGACACGATGAACCCACTCGGATTGCGCATCGGCGAAGGTTGGGACACGCACCAGCTGGTCACCGGCAGGCCGCTGGTGCTGGGCGGCGTGACCATCCCGCACACGCATGGCCTCCTGGGCCATTCCGACGCCGACGCGTTGCTGCACGCCATCACCGACGCGCTGCTGGGCGCAGCCGGCCTGGGCGACATCGGCCAGCACTTCCCGGACACCGACGAGCGCTTCAAGGGCGCCGATTCGCTGACCCTGCTGCAAGCAGCCGCCGAGCGCGTGCGCGCTGCGGGCTACCAGCTCATCAACATCGACAGCACCATCGTTGCGCAGGCGCCGAAGATGGCGCCGCACATCGGTGCGATGCGCTCATGCATCGCTGCTGCTTTGGGGCTGGCAGAGGACGCCGTCAACGTGAAGGCGAAGACGGCCGAGAAGATGGGCCCGGTGGGTGATGGGCGTGCCATCGAAACGCGCGCGGTGTGCCTGCTCTTCAGGCCGCCGCCCGACCTGCCTTGAGGCGCGGTCGATATGTCGGTCAGACGCCTGGCGCGTCGGGCCGCTGCAACCGCAGGTGCGCCACCAGCCCGCCATCGGGCGCATTCGCCAGTTCCAGGCTGCCGCCCATGCGCTGCATCGCTTTTTCAACAATCGCCAAGCCCAGCCCGGCCCCGGTGGCTGCGGTGCGCGCCGCGTCGCCACGGAAGAACGGTGTCGTCAGTTGCGGCAGTTTTTCAGGCGCCACGCCGGGGCCATGGTCACGCACGCTGATGATGATCCACGAGCCGGTCTTCACATAGCTGACCGTGACTTCGGCCGTGCCGGTGTAGGTGCCGCGGCCGTAGCGACGCGCGTTTTCAAACAGGTTCAGGAAGACGCGGCCGAGCTCGGTTTCATCGGCCATCACCTGCAGGTCGATGGCCACGCGCGACGTGACGCGAATCTGCGACGGGTCGCGGAACACACCTGCTTCGCGGTCGATCAGCTGGCTCACCAGCACCGGGTGCAATTGCGTCTCACCCGGGCGCGCGTAGTCCATGAATTTGTCGATGATGGCGTCGAGCTGGTCGATGTCCAGCGCCATGTTGTGCTTGGCCTCTTCGTCTTCGACGCTCATCTCGGTTTCCAGCCGCAGCCGCGCCAGCGGCGTGCGCAGGTCGTGGCTGATGCCGGCCAGCATGACGGCGCGGTCTTCTTCCACGCGCGCCAGTTCGCGCGCCATGCGGTTGAAGCCGCGGTTGACCTCGCGAATTTCACTCGTCATGGTGTTCTCATCGAGCCTGGAGTCCAGGTCGCCTTCGCGGATGCGGCTGGCCGCAAAGGACAGCTGCTGCAGCGGCCGGTTGATGAGGCTGGCCACGCCCACCGAACCTACCAGCGTGGCCAAGAGCGCAATGGCGATCCAGACCAGCCAGGTGCCGCCCTTCATGGTGTCGCCATGCGTGGCTTCGGCTTGCAGCCAGTACAGGTCCTTGTCGATTGAAAAGCCCACCCACATGCCGGGTTGGCCGTTGACGGTGCGCGCCACCACGGCGTCCGGGCCCAGTGCGGCGCGCAGTTCCTGGCTCACGCGGCGCGTGAAACGGTCCACTTCGAAGGGCTCGGACTTGTCACCCGGCTCGCGCGGCGTGACGCGGATGACCTCTTGCGAACCCATGCTCTTGACCAGCGCCACGCGGTTGATGCCGTCGGCCGGCTTCAGCGCGGCGCGCGTCAGGTTCACGAGGCCGGCGGTCTGCTGCGCCGCCTGCACCGCGCGCGGCTCGAATTCCAGCGCGCGCAGTGTCAATACCCAGGCAAACACGCCGCCTGCCAGCAGAATGGCCAGCAGGACAAAAGTGCGCCAGAAGAGGCTGAGTCCGACGGTGCGGCGGCCCACCAGGTGCGTCAATCAGCGGTGGGTGAATGGCACGACGACAAGGCGATCAGCGTCAATTCGCGCCGTCCGGCACGAAGACGTAGCCCACGCCCCACACCGTCTGGATGTAGCGCGGCTGTGCCGGGTCGGGTTCCAGCATCTTGCGCAGGCGCGAGATCTGCACGTCCAGGCTGCGGTCAAAGGGCTCGAATTCGCGGCCGCGCGCCAGCTGCGCCAGCTTGTCGCGGCTCAGCGGCTGACGCGGGTGGCGCACCAGGGCCTTGAGCATGCTGAATTCGCCCGTGGTCAGCGCAATCTGCTCGCCGTTCTTCGACAGCCGGCGCAGCGAGAGGTCAAATTCGAAAGGCCCGAAGTTGACGATGGCCGCTTCCTTGGACGGTGCGCCAGGCGCTTCGGGTGAAGGCCGGCGCCGCAGCACGGCGTGGATGCGCGCCAGCAGTTCACGGGGGTTGAAGGGTTTGGGCAGGTAGTCGTCGGCGCCGACTTCCAGGCCCACGATGCGGTCAACGTCTTCGACCTTGGCCGTCAACATGATGATCGGCGTGATGTCGTTGGCGGCACGCAGGCGGCGGCAGATCGACAGGCCGTCTTCGCCAGGCAGCATCAGGTCCAGCACGATGACGTCCACCTTATCGCGCGTCAGCACTCGGATCAGAGCTTAGGAGTCTTCGGCCAGCAAGACGTCGAAGCCTTCCTGTGACAGGTAGCGCCGCAGCAGGTCGCGGATGCGCGCGTCGTCATCGACGACGACGATGCGGTCGGCGCGGGCGTTGGCAGGTGATGTCATGGTGGTGCTCCCGATTTGTAACAGGCGCATTGTGAGGGGCGAAAACCAAGGGTTTCCCTATGAAAAGACCGGCTGTTACATCTCTTTCTGGCCGACCGTTGAAGGCATGTGGGGCCGCGCACCGTCAACCGCAAGCGCAGCGGGCACGCTGTGGAGTTGCGGCAAACCACCGCCCCACAATCAAGTCATGAAAAATTTCGCCCGTTGCCTTGCCGCCGCCCTTATCGCCTGCGCCGCGTCCACCCTGGCCGGTGCGCAAACCCTGCCAGCGCCACAGAACGTGGTTTCGCTCAATGCCAGCGCCACGGTGGAGGTCAACAAGGACTGGCTGACCGTGGTCTTCTCCACCACGCGCGAAGGCACCGACGCTGCGGCCGTTCAGGCGCAGCTGAAGCAGGCCCTGGACGCTGCGCTCACCGAAGCGCGCAAGGCCGCCCGGCCGGGCCAGCTGGAGGTGCAGACGGGCAGCTTTTCGCTTTATCCACGCTATGCCGCCAAGGGTGGCATCACCGGTTGGCAGGGCAGCACTGAACTCATCGTGCAGGGCCGCGACACGCAGGGCATCTCGCAATTGACCGGCCGCGTGCAGACGCTGTCGATCGCGCGCACGGGGTTTTCGCTGTCACGCGAGGCGCGTGAAAAGGTTGAAGGCGATGTGACGGCCGAAGCCATCGCGCGCTTTCGCAGCCGTGCCGAATCGGCAGCGAAGCATTTCGGCTTCGCCGGCTACATGGTGCGCGAGGTTTCGGTGTCGGCGGACGGCGGCCAGATGCAGCCGCAGCCGATGATGGTGCGCAGCCAAGCGATGAAGACCAGCGCCGACGAGGCGCTGCCGGTGGAAGCCGGCAAGGCCGTGGTGACGGCCACGGTGAGTGGCAGCGTGCAAATGAAGTAATCGAAGGAGTCCCCCGGGGCCGGCGCATTGGGCAGGCGTTGATACGATCATCGTTCAACGATGCCGAGCACACGATGACCGAACCCCGACTCCAGCAGTTGCAGTGCCTCAGCGCCAGCGGCCTGCACCGCATGGCGTACTGGGAGTGGGGCGACGCGCACAACCCCCGCGTGCTGGTCTGCGTGCACGGCCTCACGCGCCAGGGGCGCGACTTCGACACCCTGGCGCAAGACCTCGCCAGCGACTACCGCGTGGTCTGCCCCGACGTGGTGGGCCGTGGCCAGTCGGGCCGCCTGGCCGACCCCATGGCCTACGGCATTCCCACTTACGTGGCCGACATGGTCACGTTGCTGGCGCGGCTCAACGTCCCGCAGGTGGACTGGCTCGGCACGTCGATGGGCGGGCTCATCGGCATGGCGCTGGCATCGTTGCCCGGTACGCCGATCCGGCGCCTGGTGCTCAACGACGTCGGCCCCGTCATTGAGCCCGAATTCGTGCAACGCCTGGGCACCTACCTGGGTGTGCCGGCGTTCTGGCGCACCGAAGAAGAAGCGGCCGCTGCGCTGCTGGCGATCTCGGCCGGCTTCGGCCCGCACACGCCCGAGCAGTGGCTGGCCTTGACGCGCCCGCAGCTGGTTGCCGATGTGCAGGATGGCGTTGCCGGCTTCAAGCCGCGTTACGACCCCGCCATCGCCGTGCCCGTGCGCGCCATGACATCGGCAATAGCCGCCGCCGGCCAGGCCATGCTGTGGCAGATGTACGACCGCATCACGGCACTCACGCTGCTGCTGCGCGGGGCCGATTCCGACCTGCTCTCGCCCGCCACCGCACAGGCCATGATCAGGCGTGGGCCGCAGCCGCAACTGCATGAATTTGCCGGTGTCGGCCACGCGCCCACGCTGGTGCAAATCGATCAGCGCGCGGTCGTGCGGGGCTTCCTGCTGCAGCCATGAAGTCTGGCGCTTCTGCAGTGCTCGCATCCATGCCTGCGGGCACTGCGGCCATCGTGCACCTGGCAAGTGTGGACGACGTCTCTGTCGCCGACCCGGTGCAACGCGCCCGTGCTTTTGCCGAACCGCTCTTGACCGCGCAGCTGCTGGACACCGGGGAAGATGCACTCGGCCATGCCGATGGCGTGGCCACGCTGCTGGCGGACATCGGCGCCGCGCCTTCGTTGTGTGCGGCGGCCTACCTCGTCTATGCCGGCGACTACCTGCAGCGCCCGGAAGATGTCGTGCGCAAGGCCTTCGGCGAATCCTATGCCAGCCTCGTCACGCTGACGCGCAAGCTGGTGCAGATCCAGCGCGCTGCACGCGCCGCGCAAAGCGGTGCTTCACAGCGAACCGCACACGTGAGCCCTGAACATCGCGCCGAGCAGACCGAACGTGTGCGCAAGATGCTGCTGGCCTTCTCACGCGACCTGCGCGTGGTGCTGCTGCGCCTGGCTTCGCGCCTGCAGACGCTGCGCTGGTTTGCCGCGAGCAGACACGCGTGCACTGCTGAGCTGGCCACCGAATCGCTCCAGGTCTTTGCGCCACTGGCCAACCGATTGGGCATCTGGCAGGTGAAGTGGGAAATGGAAGACCTGTCCTTCCGCTTTTTGCACGCAACCGAATACCAGCGCATGGCGCGTTTGGTGGACGAAACACGCGCCGAGCGCGAACACAGCGTGCAGGCCGCGCGCACCGACCTGCTCGCGCTGTTGCAGCGGCACGGCCTGGAGGCGGATGTGCAAGGCCGGCCCAAACACCTGTACAGCATCTGGAAAAAGATGCAGGGCAAGGGGCTCGACTTCAACCGTGTGTTCGACGCCCGTGCGCTGCGCGTGGTGGTGGCCGACGTGGCCGCCTGCTACGCCGCATTGGCGCGTGTGCACGAAGCCTGGCGCCCGGTGGATGGCGAGTTCGTCGACTACATCGCACGCCCCAAGGGCAACGGCTACCAGAGCCTGCACACGGTGGTGCTGGGCGCCGACGGCCGACCGCTGGAAGTGCAGATCCGCACGCGCGCCATGCACGAACACGCCGAACACGGCGTGGCCGCGCACTGGATGTACAAGGAAGCCGGCGCGCGCGGCTATGCCGGGGTGGCCGCCAGCGGTGACTTCGAGGACCGCGTTGCGCAAGCCCGCAAGGCCGTGCTGCGCGAGTTGCTGGCCTGGGAGCGCGACTTCTCGAACCCCGACGCCGCTGCTGCCCCTGACCGCGCGGCGCCCACCGTGGCCGGCAGCGACCGCATCTACGTCTTCACGCCGCAAGCCACCATCATCGACCTGCCTGCGGGCGGCACGCCGGTGGACTTTGCCTACGCGCTGCACACCGACCTGGGCCACCGGTGCCGCGGCGCGCGGGTGGACGGGGCCATGGTGCCGCTGAACACGCCACTCAAGTCCGGCCAGACCGTGGCCGTTGTGGCGGCGAAGGAGGGCGGGCCGTCGCTCGACTGGCTCAACACCGAACTGGCTTATCTGGCCAGCCCTCGGGCGCGCGCCAAGGTCCGCGCCTGGTTCAACACGCAGGCGCAGTCGCAGACCATCGCGCGCGGCCGTGAACTCGTTGAAAAGCTGCTGCAGCGCGAAGGTCGGACCGCCATTGAACGCGACGCGCTGGCCGAACAACTGGGCTTCAAAGGTGCTGACGCGCTTTTCGAAGTAGTGGGCAAGGATGAGCTCTCGCTGCGGACGATTGAAAACCTGCTGCGCCCGCCAGAACCCGTGCTGCGCGACGACGAGATTGCCCTGCACCGCCCGCGCAGCGGTACCGGCAGCCGTGGCGGCGTGCTGGTGGTGGGTATGGATTCGCTGCTCACCACCCTGGCGCGCTGCTGTCGCCCGGCCCCGCCAGACGCCATCAGCGGATTCGTGACGCGCGGCCACGGGGTGGCGGTGCACCGCCGCGGGTGCAGCAACCTGAGCCATATGGCGCAGTCCGCACCCGGACGCCTGATCGATGTGGAGTGGGGCCGCCCGGCCAGCGACAAGGCCGCTGTCTATCCGCTGGACGTGCTGGTGGAAGCCGACGACCGGTCGGGCCTGCTGCGCGACATCTCGGAAATCTTTGCCAAGGACAAGATGAACGTCACCGGCGTGCACACCCAAAGTGCCAAGGACCGCAGCACGGCGTGGATGACTTTTACGGTGGAGGTGAGCGACGCCGCACGCCTGACCCTGGTGCTGGCGCAGATCGGCCGCGTGGCGGGCGTTCGTCACGCTCGCCGCAAGTAGTTCGCCAACAAGCGGCAGGCAAGTTGCGCAGGAGCGTCCTATATACTTGTGGGCTCGACAGGCGCGTAGCTCAGCTGGTTAGAGCACCACCTTGACATGGTGGGGGTCGATGGTTCGAGTCCATTCGCGCCTACCAAATTCGGTAGGGGAAACAAGCACTTGGCGGAAACGCCTGGTGCTTTTTTCTTGGTGGTGCGGAAAAACGGCCGTCCCTGGTGGGCGGCCTGCCCGCCCGACGTTCTGGAGGAGGCTATATGTCGCGAACTGATCGCCTCGGCACAACGGCCGGTCGAGTTGCCAGTGCAGTGACCGCCAGCCCGGAGTTCAACGTGGCGATCTTCGCGCTGCTGCTCAACTTCGCATGGGAGATCTTGCAAGCGCCTTTGTACGCCGGCATGGCCCACATGCCGCACGCGCAGGTGACAAGAGCCTGCCTGCAGGCCACCGCCGGCGACGCCGTCATCATGCTGATCGCTTACGGCGCTGTCGCTGGCGTTGCGCGCAGCCGCCGCTGGATCGTGGCGGCGAATGGCTGGCAGTTGGCGTTGTTCATTGTGATCGGCGTTTCGATCACCGCTGCCATCGAGTGGCTGGCGACGCGCGGATACTGGATCGGGAACTGGGACTACCTGCCGACGATGCCGCTGGTACCCGGCACAGGACTCGGCGTTGCGCCGCTGCTGCAGTGGGTCGTGCTGCCACTGTTGACCGTGTGGTTCGTGCGGCGGCAACTCGCCCACGGTCAAGAAACTATCGCTCAGAAAATGACCGCTTCGTGACCGGACAGTTCTTCCAGAATGGGGCAATCCGGGCGGTGGTCACCCTGGCAGCAATCGGCCAGGTGCTTCAGTGAATCGCGCATTTCGGCCATCGCCGCCATGCGGCGCTCCAGGTCAGCCACATGCCGCTGGGCGATGCGCTTCACATCGGCGCTGGCGCGGCGGCGGTTCTGCCAGAGTTTCAACAGCTCGGCGATCTCGGCCATGCTGAAACCCAGATCGCGCGCACGGCGTATGAAACGCAGCGTGTGCACTTGCCTGTCGCTGTAGCGCCTGTAACCCGAGTCGCTGCGCGCCACCGCCGGCAGCAGGCCGAGCGACTCGTAGTGCCGCACCATCTTGGCCGACACGCCAGAACGCGATGCGGCCTCGCCAATGTTGAATTGCTCAGCGCTGTTCATCGGTGCGCCCCAATTCCTCGCCGTTCATCGGCGCGCTCCCGCGTTGCTCGCTGTTCATCGCGGGGCTCCCTTCCAGCGCCGCAGAAGCAGCGCGTTGCCGACCACACTGACGCTGCTGAAAGCCATCGCCGCACCCGCGATCACCGGGTTCAGCAAGCCGAACGCAGCCAGCGGAATGCCCACCACGTTGTAGATGAAAGCCCAGAACAGGTTCTGCCGGATCTTGGCGTAGGTGCGGCGCGAGATGTCAATCGCCTCGGCCACCAGCGCCGGGTCGCCGCGCATCAGCGTGATGCCGGCCGTGTGCATGGCAACAAAGGTGCCTGTGGACATGGCAATGCCGACGTCGGCGATCGCCAATGCCGGTGCGTCGTTGATGCCGTCGCCCACCATGGCGACGCGTTCGCCGCCGGCTTTGAGCTTCGCCACGATGTCGGCCTTGTGTTCCGGCAACACGTCGGCGTGCACATCGTTGATGCCCAATGCCTGCGCCACCCCTTGGGCGCTGCCTGCGTTGTCGCCCGTGATGAGCACCGGGCGGATGCCCATCTTCTGCAATGCGTGGACGGCCGCTGCGGCACTGGCCTTCGGGGCGTCGCCGAAAGCCAGCAGGCCCAGCAGACGTGGAAGCGACGGGGGCAGGGCTGGCGCCGCTGCCGATGCGGGTGCAGGCGGATCGGTCTGCAGCTCAGAAGACGGCAATTCAGCAGACGGCACCTCGGCCAGCCAAGACACCGTGCAGCCGCGCGCCTGCCATTCGGCCGCTGCGGCTGCGAGCGCCGTCACATCGACCTTCAATTCCTGCATGAACCGGCTGCTGCCCAGCCGCAGTTCGCGACCTTCAACACGTGCCGCGACACCGCGGCCCGACACGGCGCGCACGGCCGTCGCGGGCGCGATGACAAGCCCTTCGCCTTTCGCCGTGTTCATGACGGCCGAAGCCAGCGGATGCTCGCTGCCGGCCTGCACCGCAGCGCTGGCCGCCAGCAGCGCCGCCCGGTCCATGGACGCCGCGGGCACGGCGGCCATCAGCTCCGGCTTGCCAACGGTCAAGGTGCCGGTCTTGTCGAAGGCCACCACCGTCACGCCATGCGCCACCTCCAAAGCCTCTGCGTCCTTGATGAGGATGCCCACCTTGGCCGCTGCACCGGTGCCCACCATGATGGCCGTCGGCGTGGCCAGACCCAAGGCGCAGGGGCAGGCGATCACCAGCACCGCCACGGCGTTCAGGATGGCCGCTTCCCAGTCACCCGTGGTCAAGCCCCATCCCAGTACCGTGACCAGCGCGATGCCGATCACCACCGGCACGAAGACCGCGCTCACCCGGTCCACCAGCCGCTGGATGGGTGCCTTCTTGGCCTGTGCCGATTCGACCAGTCGCACGATGCGCGCCAGCGTCGATTCGGCACCCACCGCCGTTGTCTTGATGATCAACAGGCCTTCGCCGTTGACCGCGCC
>JANMKK010000442.1:0-8041 GCA_031372005.1 Rubrivivax sp. | reverse complement strand
AGCTTCCAGGCGCACCGACGCCGATTTGCTGTCGTCTGCAATCAGCGCCTGCGCCCGCTGCTGTCGGCTCAGATTTTCGATCTCCTGCGCGCGGGCCAGCATGCCGGCCTGTTCGGAATCGGGCGCGTAGAAGGCCACCGCGTGCTGGCTGATGGCGTGGCCTTCACGCGTCATGATGACCTCGCCGTGGGTCAGCTGCGCGCGTTGCGCCATCGCCTCATCCACTGACTTTGCGGTGTAGACACCTTCCAGCCAATCGCCCAGCAGCGCCTTCATGCCTGCCGTCTCTGGAACATTCGCCAGGCGCAGCAGGTCGGCCAGGCGCGGCAGCGTCTGGTGCGTGTTGGCCACGCTGCCGGTGGGCAGGGCGTAGAAGGCCAGCTTGGCCGGCGGTGCGTCGGCGGCAAAGGCGCGCACGCTGTCCAGCTTGCCCACTGACAGCGCGTTCAGCCGCTCGCGCAGCGCCGCTTCCAGCGCGGTTTCCCAGCCGGTTTCAATGTGCACCTGCGTCCACAGACCCTGCAGGCCCGTCAGGCCGTGTTTGTCCAGCCAGGGCTTGAGCTTGCCTTCGGTCTGCACCTTTTCCTGCAGCGCGCGCAGGGCTTCCAGCCGCGCGCCGATGTCCGCCAGGCGGCCCGACTCGCGGTTGACGGTGTCTTGCGCAGCGCGGCGCTGTTCGTCCAATTGCGGCACCTGGTCGTTCAGCTCGTGCAGGCGCGCGTCGGTCACGTCGCGCGTTTCATTCGCGGCGGCTTCTTCGGCCTTCAGCAGATCGATGCGCGCCAGGTCCGGTGCCAGCAGGCCCTGCTTTTCACTGCGGAGTTTGTCGCGCCGGCCTGTGAGCTGCCGCGACTGTTCTTCGACGTTGCGGCTGTCCGCAGCCAGCACCTGAATCTGCTGCTGCACCTGCGCCACTGCGCCGCGTTGCTGGTTGCTGGCCGCCTGCGCAGTGCGCACCGCTTCTTCAGCATCGGGCAGCGCCAGGCCTTGTTCTTCGGCTTGCGCGTGCAGCAGTTCGGCTTGCTCGTCGGCGGCGACGATCTGTTCGGACAGTGATTCGAGTTCACCCTTCGCGCCGTCCTGCCGTTCGGCCCACTGCGCGTTCTGCGTCTGCAGGTCGGCCAGCCGCGCCTGCGCCCGCGCGCGGCCTTCGACGACGTAGCGGATGCGCTCTTCAAGCCGGCTGACTTCCAGCGCCGCGTCGGCCAGCACGCCCTGCTTGGCATGCAGCACGTCGTTGGCGGCGTAGTGGGCCTGGCGCACATGTTCCTGTTCGGCTTCGACATGGCGCAGTTCGGCCAGGCGTGCTTCGAGTGCCGTGGCCGCTTCGGCGACGGCCGTCTTCACGCGCAACTCTTCAGCGGCCGCATCGCGGTGCTTCAAGAACCACAGCTGGTGCAGCTTCAGCGTGCCCTGCTCTTGCAGCCCGCGGTACTGGCTGGCCACTTCGGCCTGCTTTTCCAGCTTGTCGAGGTTGCTGTTGAGTTCCCGCAGGATGTCGTCCACGCGCGTCAGGTTTTCACGCGTGTCCTTGAGCCGGTTTTCGGTCTCCCTGCGGCGTTCTTTGTACTTGGAGACGCCGGCCGCTTCTTCCAGGAACAGGCGCAACTCTTCAGGCCGGCTTTCGATGATGCGGCTGATGGTGCCCTGACCGATGATGGCGTAGGCGCGTGGGCCCAGTCCCGTGCCCAGGAACACGTCCTGCACGTCGCGTCGGCGCACCGGCTGGTTGTTGATGTAGTAGCTGCTGGTGCCGTCGCGCGTCAGCGTGCGCTTGACGGCGATCTCGGCAAATGCATTCCACTGGCCGCCGGCGCGCGCCAGCGTGTTGTCGAACACCAGTTCCACACTCGCGCGGCTGGCCGGCTTGCGCTGGCCGCTGCCGTTGAAGATGACGTCCTGCATGGACTCACCGCGCAGCTCGCTCGCCTTGCTTTCGCCCAGCACCCAGCGCACCGCGTCCATGATGTTGCTTTTGCCGCAACCATTGGGCCCCACCACGCCCACCAGTTGGCCGGGCAGCTGGAAGGTGGTGGGTTCGGCGAAGGACTTGAAGCCCGACAGCTTGATCTGGGTAAGACGCATCGGCGGGTGGGCTGCAGCGCTGTGGCTGTTTTGGCGACAAGCGCGTCTAAGTGCTTGATTTGGATGGAAAAATGCGCTCCAAGATGGGGCGCAGCGGGGGCCGAATGATAGCATCGCGCCCCTCTTGAAACTTGTGTGCGCCATGGCCAAGAAAGCTCTGAATCAACGCCTTGCTCGGGTCACGCCGCTGCAGCGCCAATCGCCGGCTTCGCCGCCGCAGCGCCAGGCGCCGGCTTCGCCGCAGCAGCGCCAAGCGCCGGCTTCGCCGCCGAGTGCCCCCAGCCGTGAATTGCAGGTCTTTGAGAACCCAGCGCCCGAACGCGACTACGTCATCCGCTTCGACGTGCCCGAGTTCACCTGCCTGTGCCCGCTGACGGGCCAACCTGACTTTGCGCACTTCGGAATAGAGATCGTGGCCGATAAGTTGTGCGTGGAAACCAAGAGCCTGAAGCAGTACTTCTGGAGCTACCGGAACGAAGGTGCCTTCCACGAGAAGGTCAGCAACACGATCGTCAGCGACATCGTGGCCGCCATTCAACCGCGCTTTGTGCGCCTGCACGCCGACTGGTTCGTGCGCGGTGGCATCCGCACCTTTGTCACCGTCGAGCATTGCAAGAAAGGCTGGAAGCCGGCACCGGCTGTGGTGCTGCCGGGCGCTGCCGGTTGATTGCCCGCGGATGGAAGTTCAGCGCCCGGCGTACCAGAAGTTTGCGGTCGATGTGCAGCAGAGCAGCATCGATGGCCAAGGCGCCTTTGCCGCCGAAGCCATCCCGCCGCGCTTGAAGATTGGCGAGATCCGCGGCGAAAGCATCAGCGTGCAGGACGCGCGCATCCGCGCCACGCGCACGGAGCGCATCATGATTGTCGAGCTGTCGGCCAAGCGTGCCATCGACTTCAGCCGATCCGCAGACCCCATGCGCTACACCAACCACAGCTGCCAGCCGAATGCGCGCTTGTGCATCCGCCAGGGTCGCGTCGAGTTCTATGCGCTGCGCGCCATTCAGGCGGGTGAAGAAATCACCGTCAACTATGGCGAGACGCACCACGAAGGCCGCTTGCGCTGCGCTTGCGGCGCGCCAGGTTGTCGGGGCGCGCTGTAGCTGCACACTGCAGCCGAACACGCCACAGCCTGCGCGGGGGGGGGGGCGGACAGGGCCTCGTCCCGTCGCCGCAAGCACCCTCTTAAACTGTTGCCTTCTCATTGAGTGGTGCTTCTGCATGAAAAAACTCATCTGGCTTGGCGTCGCCATGGGGTCGCTGCTTGTCCCTGTGCTCGCGGCACAGAAGGTGGCCGGGGTTGAAGTGCCCGCGCCGCTGGCGCAGCGCAAAGTGTCGGAACCGCATTGGGGCGTGACGGTTGACGACCCGTACCGGTTTCTGGAGAACGTCGCCGACCCCATCGTTGCGCAGTGGATGCGCTCGCAGGCCGATGCCACCGCCGCGATCCTGGCCAAGATTCCTGCACGCGCTGCACTGCTGGATCGCATTCGTGAGATCGAAGCGGCCGCGCCCGGCAGCGTGGGCCAAGTGGACCGCAGCGAGAGTGGGCGCATCTTTTTCACACGGCGTGAACCCAGTGAAAACCAGTTCAAGCTCGTCTGGCGCGACGGCCCCGACGGCAAGGACACCGTCATGGTCGACCCCGAGGCGCTTTCCAAAGCGGCGGGCAAGCCGGTGGCGCTTCAGTCCTTCTCAGTGTCTCCAGACGGGCGCTTGATTGCGTATTCGCTGCAGACAGGGGGCAGCGAAATTGGCAGCCTGCACATTGCAGACGTGCAGTCGGGCCGTGAGGTCGTGCCGCCGCTGGACCGCATTCGCTTCGCGTCCGCGAGCTGGCTCGCCAACAGCACGGGTCTGTTCTATTCGCGACTGCGCGAGGGGTTTGAAAAACTGCCTGCCAGTGAGCGCTTTGGCGATCGTGAAACGCACTTTTTGCCGATCGAAACGCAAGAGCGGCGCGGTGTGAAAGACCGGCTGGTCTTCAGCCCAAGCCGCAATCCGGAACTGAAGCTGCCGCCATATGCCAGTGCATTCCTGGCGCAGATTCAGGGCACAGACCTGGCCGCGCTGACGGTGTCCTTCGGCGTGGAGCGCTTTCGTGAGGTTTATGTGGCGCCGCTGGACGCTGCCACGCGCGGCACGGCTGAGTGGCGCAAGGTGGCAGGGTTGGCCGATTCAGTGACCGACGCGCGCTTCACGCACGAGTGGATTTATCTGGTCAGCACCCAGGACGCGCCGCGCGGGAAAGTGGTGCGCGTGCCATTGGCCAACCCCGATCTTGCAAAGGCCGAAACCGTGGTGGCGCCGTCGAACGACGTCGTCGTCAACCTGGGCGCGGCACGCGACGCGCTGTATGTGACTCAGCGCCGCGGCGCGGCCATGAACCTGCTTCGGATATCGCACCAGGCTGCGCACAAGATGCAGGACATCGCCACGCCGGAAGCGGGCAACATTGCCCTGCTCGATGCCAATCCCGAGGTCAACGGTGTCGTCCTGTCGCTGGGCGGATGGACGCGCGTCGCCAAGCCCTACCTGCTGTCAGCCTCAGGCACCGAGCCGCGCCGGCTGGCGCTTGCCAAGGACGGTGCCTTTGATGCACCGCCGGACATCGAGGTGCGCGAGATCAAGGTCAAGAGCCACGATGGCGTTGAAGTGCCTGTTTCTGTCCTGGTGCGCAAGGACATGAAGCTTGACGGCCGCAACCCGGCCATCGTCTACGGCTATGGCGCGTACGGTGCCACCGAAGATCCGTTCTTCAACCCACGCATTTACGCCTGGCTCGAACGCGGCGGCGTGTATGCATTCGCGCACGTCAGAGGCGGCGGGCTGTATGGTGAAGATTGGCGGCTCGCGGGCCGCAAGGCCACCAAGCCCAACACCTGGAAGGACGGCATCGCTGTCGGTGAGTGGTTGGCCGCCAACGGGTACACGGCGCCTTCACGAATGGGGATTTTTGGCGGCAGCGCCGGCGGCATCTTCGTCGGCCGCGCCATCACCGAGCGACCCGACTTGTTCGCCGCTGCGGTCCCTGCAGTCGGCGTGATGGACATGGTGCGAGCCGAAGCGTCTGCCAATGGTGTCGCGAACATCCCCGAGTTCGGCACGGTCAAGCGTGAAGACGAGTTCAAGGCACTGCTGGCGATGAGCAGCTACCACCACTTGCGCAAGGGGACCCGCTATCCCGGCGTGATGCTGGTGCACGGCGTGAACGACATCCGGGTCGATGTCTGGCAGTCGGCAAAGTTTGCGTCGCAACTGGCCAGCACGACCGCAAGTGAGCGACCCGTTCTGATGCGACTGGACTACGCAATAGGGCACGGGCAAGGCAGCACGCGTGCGCAGGCGCAGGACACCAGCGCCGACATTTACAGCTTCTTTTTGTGGCAGTTTGGTGTGCCCGAGTATCAGCCGCGCTGAAACGTAGGCGGGGCGCTTGCGTGGCGGTGGCGGGGCGCTGCCGGTGCAGCGGTGTCTGGAATCAGGACTTGCTCAGCGCCTGCAGGCGGTACAGGGCGTCCAGCGCTTCTCGTGGGGTCAGTTTGTCAGGGTCGATGGCGGCCAGGGCCCGTTCGACGGCGGACGGTTCAACAGCTGCGGCAGCCGGCGGCGGCGCAAACAGGTCCACCTGCGCCTGCCCCGCATCGGCCTTGGCCTGCAGCGCTTCCAGCGTGGCACGGGCCTGTCGGATCAGCACCGCCGGCATGCCTGCCAGCCGCGCCACCTGCACGCCATAACTGCGGCTGGCGGGCCCCGGTTCCATCTGGTGCAGGAAGACGATGTCGTGACCGCTTTCCACCGCCCCCACATGCAGGTTGATGGCGTGGGCGTGCTGGGCCGGGAATTCGGTCAGCTCGAAATAGTGCGTCGCAAAAAGCGTGAAGCTGCGGTTGCGGTCGTGCAGCTGCGTGGCAATCGCAGCGGCCAGTGCCAGGCCGTCGAAGGTGCTGGTGCCGCGTCCGATCTCGTCCATTAGAACGAGGCTGTGTTCAGTGGCGCCGTGCACGATGGCCGCCGCTTCCGTCATCTCCACCATGAACGTACTTTGGGCGTTAGCCAAATCGTCCGCCGCGCCAATGCGGGTGTGGATGGCGTCGATGGGTCCGAGGCGGCAGGCCGTGGCCGGCACGTAGGAGCCCATGGCAGCCAGCAGCACGGTCAGCGCCACCTGGCGCATGAAGGTGCTTTTGCCGCCCATGTTGGGGCCGGTGATGATGAGCATGCGGGTCTTGGCGTCCAGGCGGCAGTGGTTGGCGATGAAGCTGCGGGTTTGCCCAACTGCGCCTGTTTCAGCCAGCCGCGCTTCCACCACCGGGTGGCGGCCCGCTTCGATGTCGATGCAGGGGTAGGGCACAAAGTCGGGCCTGCACCAGTTGAGCGTGGTGGCGCGTTCGGCGAGCGCGGCCAGTGCGTCCAGCGCGGCCAATGAACGGGCCAGGGCTTGCAAGGCGGGCAGGTGCTGCTGCAAGTCATCCAGCAGTTGCTCGTACAGGAATCTTTCGCGGGCCAGTGCGCGCTCTTGCGCCGACAGCGCCTTGTCCTCGAAGGCTTTCAGTTCGGGCGTGATGAAGCGTTCGGCGTTTTTCAGCGTTTGCCGGCGTTGGTAGTCGGGTGGCACCTTGTCCAGCCCCGAGGCTGTCACTTCGATGCAGTAGCCGTGCACCTTGTTGAACTGCACCCGCAAATTGGTGATGCCAGTGCGCGCGCGTTCACGTTGCTCCATCTCCAGCAGGAAGTTGTCGCCGTGTTTGTTTGTGTGGCGCAGCTCGTCCAGCGCGGCATCAAAACCGTCGGCCATGACGCCGCCGTCGCGCAGCAGCACGGCCGGCTCTTCGGCGACGGCGCTCAGCAGCTGCGCCAATGCCGCGGCGGGCGACAGTGCTGCATGCAGGCGCTGCAACAGCGCGGTGCCTTGCGGCGCGCACTGGCGCAAGGCAGGCAGCGCGGCCAGCGTGCTGCGCAGGCCCGCCAATTCACGCGGGCGAACCTGGCGCAGCGCCACTCGGGCGGTGGTGCGTTCGACATCGCTGACACCGCGCAGCGCGTCGCGCAGGGGTTCATAGCCGGTGCTGATGCACTCTGCGATCCCGGCGTGGCGTTCAGCGGCAGCGCTGCGGTCGCGCGCCGGGTGCGTCAGCCAGTGGCGCAGCAGCCGGCTGCCCATGCCGGTGCGGCAGGTGTCGATCAGGCCCAGCAGCGTGGGTGCATCCTGGCCGCTGTCGCCGCGCAGCGTCTGCACCAGTTCCAGGTTGCGGTGGGTGGCGGGCGGCAGGTCCAGCAAGTCGGCGGCGCGTTCGACTTGCAGCGTGCGCACGTGCGCCAGGGCCTGGCCCTGGGTGTGTTCTGCATAACTCAACAGTGCAGCGGCCGCAGCGTGCGCGGTCTTCAGCTCGTGCGCATTGAAGCCGGCCAGCGTGGCCACCTGCAACTGTTCGCGCAGCTTGCGTTCGCCCAGGGCGCTGTCAAATTGCCAGGCGGGGCGTGCGGTGCGCGCGGTCTTGGTTTGCAGCAGTGCGTGGGGCAATTCATTCGGCGTCACGCTGCCGTCATGCAGCACCTCGGCCGGGGCCAGGCGGGCGAGCCAGGTGGCCAGGTCGCGCTCGCCGCATTCGGTGAGGCCGAGTTGACCGGACGACAAACCCAGCCAGGCCAGGCCCCAGGTCACCCGGTGTCTGTGCACCGCCAGCAGCAGCGTGTCGGCACGCTCGGCCATCAGTTCGCTGTCGGTCACGGTGCCGGGCGTCACCACCCGCAGCACCTTGCGTTCCACGGGCCCCTTCGCGGTGGCGACGTCGCCCACTTGCTCGGCCACGGCCACGGCTTCACCCAGCTTGATCAGCCGGGCCAGATAGCCTTCAACCGAATGCACTGGCACGCCCGCCATCACCACGGGTTCGCCCGCGCTTTGGCCACGTGTGGTCAGCGTGATGTCCAGCAGCCGGTTGGCCTTGCGCGCGTC
>JANMKK010000422.1:0-2350 GCA_031372005.1 Rubrivivax sp. | reverse complement strand
CGACGGCCCGGAACGTCTGGCGATCATGGAAGAGGCCAACAAGCTGATGGTGGCCTACATGCCCTACAAGGTGCACGTGCACCGCTACTTCACCGACCTGGCGCAACCCTGGGTGGTGGGCTACCACCGCAACATCTTTGTCCGCGAGTTCTACAAGTACGTGGACATCGACACCGCGCTGCTGGCCCAACGCGGCGCGGCGGCGCAGTAAGTCGGGCGTCGCCGGTGAAGCGCCGCGACACGCTGGGGCTGGCTGCAGGCCTGGCTGCGGCACCGGTGTGGCCGACGGCGCAAGCCACGACGGGCGGAAACCACCGCAGCGGTGCCAATGAAGGCGGCAAGACGCTGCACCTCGCCTTTGCATCGCCAGAGACCACGCTCGACCCGCCGCAGACCAACAGCGACGCCAATACCAGCATCATCCTGGCGCAGATCCTCGAAGCCCCGCTGTGCTTCGACTACCTGGCGCGGCCGGTGCGGCTGCAGTTGGCCACGGCGGCGGCGATGCCTGAAGTCTCGGCCGACGGCCGTATCTTCACGGTGCAGATCAAGCCCGGCATCTACTTTGCCGACGACCCGGCCTTCAAGGGCGCAGACGGGTCGCAGCTTCGCCGTGAACTGGTGGCACAGGACTACGTCTACGCGGTCAAGCGCTTCTACGACCCGCGCTACAACTCGGCCGACCTCTACCTCTTCGAGTCGCTCAAGCTGCCAGGCCTGAGCGTCGTGCGCGACCGCGCCGTCAAGTCACGCCAGCCTTTCGACTACGACGCCGACGTGGAAGGCATCCGCGCCACTGCCCGCTACACGCTGCGCATCACACTCGGCATCGCGGACCCGCGCTTCATCTACCTGCTGGCGTCACCGCAATTCCTGGGCGCCGTGGCGCGCGAGGTGGTGGACCGGTACGGCGACGACATCGGCGCCCACCCGGTCGGCACCGGCGCCTTTCGTCTGAAGAGCTGGCGCCGCGGGTCGCGCATCGAACTGGAACGGTCGCCGCACTTCCGCGGCGAACAGTACGAAGGCGTGCCCGCCGCGGACCCCATCGCACAACGTGCAGCCACGCACCTGAAAGGAAAACGGCTGCCGCTGGCCGACCGCGTGGTGGTGGACATCGTTGAAGAAGGCCAGCCGCGCTGGCTGTCGTTTCTGAACGGCACTTACCACTGGCTGCTGGTGCCGGGCAACTTCCGCCCGCTGGCCGCGCCCGGCGGCACGCTGGCGCCATACCTGGCCAAACGCGGCGTGCAACTGCACAAGCAGCTGCAGGCCGACATGACGATGAGCTTCTTCTACATGGACCACCCGCTGGTCGGCGGCTACACACCCGAGAAGGTGGCGCTGCGCCGCGCCATCGGCCTGGCCTTTGATGGTGATGCTTTTGTCAACCATGTGTTCGGCGGCTTCGGCATCCGCGCCCAAAGCACCATCGCACCCTTCACCAGCGGCTACGACCCGGCCTACAAAAGCGAAATGAGCGACTTCAGCCCGGCCCGCGCGAAGGCGCTGCTGGACCTGTACGGCTACACCGACCGTGACGGCGACGGCTGGCGCGAGCAAATCGACGGCAGCCCGCTCGTGCTGAGCCGCGCCTGCGGCAGCAGCCAGCAGGACCGGCGCGCCAATGAGGTCTGGCGCCGCAGCATGGACGCCGTCGGCCTGAAGATGGAATTCGACATTTCCACCTGGCCCGAACTGCTGAAGAAAAGCCGCGCCGGCACGCTGATGATGTGGGGCTATTCCTGGTCCGCCACCTCACCCGACGGCGGCTTCTTTCTCGGCATCGCCTATGGCCCCAACGCCAGCGAAGCAAATGACCCGCGCTTCAGCCTGCCCGCTTTCGACCGCCTCTTTGAACGCCAGCGCGCCCTGCCCGACGGCGCGGAACGCGACGCCGTCATGCGCCAGGCCAAGGACTTGCTGATGGCGTACATGCCCTACAAGGTGCACCTGCACAACGTCTTTCTGGACGTGGTGCAGCCCTGGACCGAAGGCTTCTGGCGCCACCCGTTCATGCGCGACACATGGCGCTTTGTCGATCCTGGAGAAAGGCCTGCATGAGTGCACAACCTGCATCGTTGTCGACGCCGCGCATCACGCTTTACCAGCAGTGGCTGGCGCGTGAGAGAGGCCTTCATTTCGACAGTTATGACGCCATGTGGCGCTGGAGCACGGCGGATCTGCCGGCGTTCTGGGCTTCGATCTGGGACTACTTCCAGATCGAGTCGCCCACGCCCCACCACTGCGTGCTGGAAGCGGCCGTCATGCCGGGTGCCGTGTGGTTCCCGGGCGCGCAACTCAACTACGCGCGGCAGGCCCTGCGCCATGCCGCCGCAGCGCACGCGGC
>JANMKK010000402.1:0-8085 GCA_031372005.1 Rubrivivax sp. | reverse complement strand
GTTGTTCAGCGTGTACAGGCCGATGGAGCAGAACACCATGATGGCCGGGAAGAGAAAGCGGTAAGGCACCGTCAGCAGCTTGATCCAGATGCCGATGAGTGGCAGGTTCAGGATCACGAGCATCGCGTTGCCGACCCACATCGACGCAATCAGGCCCCAGAAGAGCTGCGGGTTGCTGGTCATGACCTGCGGGCCGGGCTGGATGCCTTTGATGGTCATCGCGCCCACCATCAGCGCCATCACCGCGTTGGGCGGGATGCCCAGCGTCAACATCGGGATGAAGGAGGTCTGCGCACCGGCGTTGTTGGCGCTTTCAGGGCCCGCCACACCGCGGATGTTGCCTTGGCCGAAGGGGATTTCGCCCTTCTTCATGGGCACCTTCTTTTCCACCGTGTAGGCGGCGAACGATGCCAGCAGCGCGCCACCGCCTGGCAGCACGCCCAGGATGGAACCCAGCGCGGTGCCGCGCAGCACTGCGGGCCAGGCGTCCTTGAAGTCCTGCTTGGTGGGCCACAGGCCCTTGACGTCCTTGGTGAAGACTTCGCGGTGTTCAGCCGGCTGGCCCAGGTTGGTAATGATTTCACCGAAGCCGAACACACCCATCGCGATGGCGACGAAGCCGATGCCGTCGGTGAGTTCAGGGATGTCGAAGCTATAGCGCGGTACGCCCGAAATAACGTCGGTGTTGATCTGCCCCAGCAGCAGGCCCAACAAGATCATCGCGATGGCCTTGACCAGCGAACCCGATGCCAGCACCACCGCGCCGATCAGGCCCAGCACCATCAGGCTGAAGTATTCGGCGGGGCCGAACTTGAAGGCCAGTTCAGTCAACGGTGGCGCGAAGGCAGCGATGATGACCGTCCCCACGCAACCGGCAAAGAACGAGCCCAACCCGGCTGCAGCAAGCGCTGCACCGGCCCTGCCCTTGCGCGCCATCTGGTAGCCGTCGATGGCCGTCACCACCGAGCTGCTTTCACCCGGCACGTTGATCAGGATGGCAGTGGTGCTGCCGCCGTACTGCGCACCGTAGTAGATGCCGGCCAGCATGATGAGGGCGGGGGTTGCGTCCAGCGCGTAGATGCTGGGAAGCAGCATCGCAATGGTGGCCACCGGGCCCAGGCCGGGCAGCACGCCAATCAGCGTGCCCAGCAGCGCACCACCAAAGGCGTAGGCGAGGTTCTGAAAGGTGAACGCAACGCCGAAGCCGAGGATGAGGTTGTTGATCAGGTCCATGTGCTGCTCCTCAGCCTGCCAGGAAAGAAGGCCAGAGCGGAATCGTCAGCTTCAAGCCCCAGATGAAAATGAACCAGCTGCCGATGGTCAGGATGACAGCGTTGATGAGCGCGTCCTTCCAGTGGAATTCATCGCCGGCCATGGCGGCCACCACCACCAGGATGGGCAGGGAAATGACCATTCCCAGGTGCGGCAACGTCCAGCCGAAGATGGCCACCGTGGCCGTGATCATGGTCAGTGGCTTCCAGGCCCAGGGGCCAATCTTGTCGCCGCCTTCGACTTCAAAGGTCAGCGCCTTGAAGAGAATCATGCCGCCCAGAATGGCCATCAGCACACCCAGGCCGAAGGGAAAGTAGGCGGGCCCGGGGCGCGCCGAACTGCCAAAGCTGTAGTTGGTGGCGCCCCATGCAAAGGCCACCCCGACCAGAATGAACATGAGTCCGGACCAGAAGTCCTTCTCGCTCTTGATCTTCACGCTGCTGTCTCCTCTTGACCATTCGGTTTCAAAGGATTCTAGGGACGGCTGCAGCCGCGTCCGGTGTGGTTTCCACGTAAGGCCGGCGGCGGCCTTTTGCAAAGACGACGTCGGCCTGCGGGCAAACCGGCGTGGTCAACCCAGGCTGGGCGTGCTGCGCATCACCTCTTCCAGCGTGGTCAGCCCTTCGGCCACCTTCATGGCACCGGCCAGGCGCAGCGGGCGCATGCCCTGCTTGACGGCTTCACGCCGCAGTGCGTCGGCGTCCAGGCTCGGGTGGACGACAGCGCGTGTGCTGTCGTTCATCAGCAGCAATTCATACAAGCCCGCGCGGCCGCGGTAGCCGGTGTGGCGGCATTCCAGGCAGCCCACGGGCTTGTAGGAACGCACACCGCCCGTCAGGCGCCAGGGCTTGACCATGTCGTCCAGCGTCTCACGCGTGGTGCCGTCGTCGCGCACTTTGCAAGCCGGGCACAGCGTGCGAGCCAGGCGCTGCGCGAGAACACCGATGACGGTGGCGGCAATCAGGTAGCTTGGCACGCCCAGGTCGGCCAGGCGGGTGACGGCACCGACCGCGTCGTTGGTGTGCAGCGTGCTGAACACGAGGTGGCCGGTGAGCGCGGCCTGAATCGCCATCTCGGCGGTGGCCAGGTCACGGATTTCGCCGACCATGATGATGTCCGGGTCCTGCCGCATCAACGCACGCAGGCCTTCAGCGAATCCGAAGTCCAGCGCAGCCTGCACCTGCGTCTGGTTGAAGGCGGGTTCGATCATCTCGATCGGGTCTTCGATCGTGCAGACGTTGACCTCTTCGGTGGCCAGCGACTTGAGCGTGCTGTACAGCGTGGTCGTCTTGCCACTGCCGGTGGGCCCGGTGACGAGGATGATGCCGTGCGGCCGCGCGATCAGCTGTTGCCAGCCTTTGCTTTCATGCGCGCCGAAGCCGAGTGCCGTCAGACCCTTCACCACCGTCTCGGGGTCGAAGATGCGCATGACCATCTTTTCGCCAAAGGCGGTGGGCAGCGTGGACAGGCGCATCTCGACTTCGCCACCGGGTTTTTCGATGCCGTTTTCAGTGACGCTGGGCCGGCGCGTCTTGATTCGGCCGTCGAGTGGCCTGCGCTTTTCCACCACATCCATGCGGCCCAGCAGCTTGATGCGCGCTGTCATGGCGCTCATCACCGTCAGCGGCACTTGATAAACCGTGTGCAGCACGCCGTCGATGCGGAAGCGGATGGCGCCCATGTCGCGGCGCGGCTCCAGGTGGATGTCGGACGCGCGCTGGTCAAAAGCGTAGCCCCAGAGCCAGTCCACCACCTGCACCACACCCTGGTCGTTGGCGTCCAGGGTCTTGCTGGTCTTGCCCAGTTCGACGAGTTGCTCGAAGCTGGCGCCAGTGCTGTTTTCGCCACTCTTCTGCGCCGCGCGCACGCTGCGCGCCAGGGCGTAGAACTCGGTGGTGTAGCGGCGCAGGTCTTCGGGGTTCGCCACCACCAGCTTCACGCTGCGGCGCGTGTGGGCTTCAATTTCGCTGACCCACGCAATGTCGAAAGGCTCGGCAGTGGCGATCACGACTTCGGTGGTGCTGACCGACACCGGCAGCGCGTGCCGGCTCTGCGCATACTGCACGCTCATGACGTCGGCCACACGGCCCACATCCACCCGCAACGGGTCGATGCGCAGGTAAGGCAGCCGGCAGCGGCTGGCCAGCCATTCGGTGAGGCTCTCGGTGTCCAGCCCAGCACCGCTGGCGCCGGGCTTGGCAGACCGCCGAGTCAGGCCGGCCCCGCCCAGGCGCACCAGCGCGTGCAGGCTGGACGCACCAGCGCGGAAGCGCGCGGTGACGCGGTCCGCATCGTCGGTTGAGATCAGGCCGTCTTCACGCAGCCAGGCCAGCAGCAGCGGCCATTCCAGCTTGCCCTTGGGGCGGGCATGCACCGCTGGCGAGGCCGGCTTGGCAGGTCGGCCGGATGAGGCTGAAGGGGCTGACGGGGCAGATGGCGCTGGTGGAGCAGGCGGCACGGTGACGGCGTTCATGTCGGTAGCGGGTTCGGGGCCGGCCTCGTTGCTCGCGTTGCATAAGGCCGCACCATGCGCAGCCACTTGCGCGCCGACAGGTTCAGGCTGCCGAAGCGCTTTTCTATTGCTCCCGCGCGGGCTTGGAGTTCGTCCCGCAGAGGCACCACCACCGCGCGCCCGGCGACCACCACGGTGTTGCCTTCGCGCGTGGGGCGCAGGCTCCAGACCTGGTCGGCGCCAAAAGCGGCGGCGATGCGCTGGATGCTGTCATGGAAGCTCGCGTGGCGACCGAACAAATTGACGCTCATCAACCCGCCATCTTCCAGCACCGCGCGGCAGGCGCGGTAGAAGTCCACGTCGTCCAGCACGGGTGCGGCGGCTTCGTGGTCGTACAGGTCCACATGCAGCAGGCGCACGCTGGCGCAGTCGGCCTGCTGCAGCCAGTCTGCCGCGTCACCGCGCACCACGTCGGCTTCTTCAGGCAGGTGGAACCAGGCGGCGTTGATGTCGATGACCTGCGGGTTGATTTCCACCACCGTGGTGGCCATGCGCAGCTGCCGGGCGGTGAAGCGCGTCAACGCGCCTGCGCCCAGACCCAGCTGCACTGCATGACCCGCACCCAGCGTGTCAGTCGGCAGCCACAGCAGGCTGGCGAGCATGCGCTGCACGTAGTCGATCTCCACCACCTGCGGCTTCTTGATGCGCATGCCGCCCTGGATCCACGGCGTGTCCAGGTGCAGGTAGCGCACGCCGTCGTGTTCGGACAGCGTGACTTCGGGCAGGTCGATAGGTTTTCGGGTCGTCAATCGGGTCATGGATCAGCCGGCTCCTGCGGTTGGTGCGGTTCCTGCAATACCGGCAGCGTGGAAAGTGGCGCGCCAGGCGCCGAGCTTGCGGTCAAAAGACCAGCTGGCATTGGCCGGGCTGCTGGAAGGCAGGCGCTGCACGGGTAAACCCAGCGCCCTGATCTGCTTGATGGCGCGCGCCGATTCACCGCCGTTGTGGGCCACCCGTTGCAGCAAAGGCGCACGGCGTCTGAGGCTGGCCAGATCGTTGAATTCTGCGGCTTTGATGGCCGAATCCAGGCTGCCTTTGCGCAGGCAGCTCGCGTACACGTCCCACAGCCCCAGCCCGCGCTGGCGGGCCACTTCCAAGCGTTGTGCGTAGGGCAACGCCACGAGGTCCACGCCCCAGATGGCACCCAGCAGCGGCCAGAAGTGGTTGCGCGGGTGGCCGTAGTACTGCTGCGCCTGCAGCGACGCCACGCCGGGAAAGCTGCCCAGGATGACGAGCCGCGTGCCGCGCGCGATGACGGGCGGCAGGCCTTGCAAGCGCGCGCCGACGTCGGCGATCAATGCAGCGCCCTCGACGCTCAAGTGATTGCCTTCAGGCGAGGCAATGCCGCCAGCGTGTTGGCCACCGTCAGTGCCGCGATCTCTTCGACCGTGCAGCCGCGCAGTGCCGCCAACACAGTGCCGATACGCGGCAACTCGGCCGGTTCGTTGCGGCCCTGGTCCGACCCCGCGGCGCGGTCTGCCGCGCTGCGGTAGAGCCAATGCGGCGGGATGTCGGGCGCGTCGGTTTCCAGCACCAGCGCGCCCTGCGGCAGCGTGGCGGCCAGGTGGCGCAGCTGCAAGGCGCGGTCGAAAGTCATCGCCCCGCCAAAGCCCAGGCGGAAGCCCATGGCCACGAACTGGGCGGCCTGCTGGTCGCTGCCATTGAAGGCGTGCGCAATGCCACCCGGCACCTCGGTGCGGCGCAGGGCCTTCAGCAGGCTGTCGGCAGAACGCCGCACATGCAGGATGACGGGCAGGCCGGCGTCGCGCGCCAGCCGCAGTTGCGCAATGTAGAAGCACTCTTGGCGCGCCCGGTCCAGGCCCGGCACGAAGTGGTCCAGGCCGATCTCTCCCACCGCCACCAGGCGCGGGTCGTCCTTGTGCTGCTGCAGCGCTTGCTGCAGACGGGCGATGTCGCCGTCGCCCGCAAGGTCGACGCACAGCGGGTGGATGCCCAGCGCGTAGGCCAGGCCGTGTGCATGCGCCAGCGAACGCGTGGCGTCGAAGTGGCCGACGGCCACCGCTGGCAGCACGATCTGGTGCACGCTTGCGGCACGCGCACGGGCCACCACGGCGGCGCGGTCGGCGTCGAATTCCGGGGCGTCCAGGTGGCAGTGCGAGTCGATCCACATGCAGCGATGATGGCGCACCGGGCACGGCGCATGGCCGCCCGCCAGCGCGATCGGGTGCAATGCAAGCGCGATGCAAGCGCGATGCAAGCGCCAGCGCAACGTGATACCGTGGGCTGACACTGTCTACTTCGTCTACGGCGCGCATGAAGAAGGCACCGCTTTACAGCCGCTCACCCCGGCGTGACCTTCAGGCGCCTGCAGCGCCCGAGTCGGCTGCGGCCGATTCAGAACTGCCACTGGCCAGCCCGGCGCGTCCATCCAGCCGCTTGAGCCATTTCAACCGTCTCAACCGCTTCGGGCCCGCTGTTTGGGCCGCTGCTGGTGCGTTGCTGGCGATGGTGGTGATGGTGTTCGGCCTGCGCCTGCTGCCGAACCAGCGGCCGGTGACGCAAGACGACATCGACGCGGCGGTGCGCGAATCGCTGGAACGCGAACCCCTGCCTTCGGCCGCCGCCAAGGCCTATGAAAACATTCTGCCGTCCGTGGTGCGCGTCATCGGCCTGATGGACGACAACGACACCGGCGAAAACAACCCGGAACAGCGCGCGATGGAGCGCAGCCTGGGCACCGGCGTGGTGATCATCGACAACGGCACCATCCTGACCAACCTGCACGTGGTGTGGGGCGCCAAGAAAATCCGCGTGCGCTTTGCCAATGGCCATGAAAGCGAAGCGGTGATGATGGGCGCGCAGCCCGAGAACGACCTGGCGGTGTTGAAGGCACTCAGCCTGCCCGACGACCTGGAAGCCGCCACCATGCGCAGCACGTCGGACTTGCGGCCCGGCGACCACGTCATCGCCGTCGGCCACCCCTTTGGCATTGGCCCGTCGGTGAGCTATGGCGTGGTGTCGGGCCTGAAGCGCGAATTCCGCTCGTCCGAGGGCGACAAGACGCTGACCAACTTGATCCAGTTCGACGCTGCCGCCAACCCCGGCAACAGTGGCGGCCCGCTGGTCACGATGGACGGCCAGGTGGTCGGCATCGTCACCGCTATCTTGAACCCCAGCGAACAGCGCACCTTCATCGGCATTGGTTTTGCGGTGCCCATTGAAAACGCCGCCTCGGCGGCAGGCATGCCGCCGTTCTGATATCCACGGCAGGCATGCCGCCTTTCTGATGTTCACGGCAGGCATGCCCCCGTTCTGAAAGAGACACTGATGCAAGAACCCGCTGAAGCCACCGCCGCGTTGATGGAACGCATCCTCTACGAGGTCAAGCGCGTCGTCGTCGGCCAGGACCGCTTTCTGGAGCGCGTGCTCGTCGGCATGCTGGCGCAAGGCCACCTGCTGGTGGAAGGCGTGCCGGGCCTGGCCAAGACGCTGACCGTGAAGACACTGGCGCGCACCGTGCGCGGCAGCTTCAAGCGCATCCAGTTCACGCCCGACCTGGTGCCGGCTGACCTGGTGGGCACGCGCATCTACAACCAGAAGACGGGTGAATTCGGCACCAGCCTGGGGCCCGTGTTTGCAAATTTGCTGCTGGCCGACGAAATCAATCGCGCGCCGGCCAAGGTGCAGAGCGCGCTCTTGGAAGTGATGCAGGAACGCCAGGTCACCATCGCCGGTGAAACCCACAAGGTGCCTGACCCCTTTGTGGTGATGGCCACGCAAAACCCCATCGAAACAGAAGGCACCTACCCGCTGCCCGAAGCGCAGGTGGACCGCTTCATGATGAAGGTGCTGGTGGACTACCCCACCGAAGAAGAAGAGTTTGTCATCGCGCAGCGTGTGACT
The DNA here is from genome assembly GCA_031372005.1 of Rubrivivax sp. Lineage (GTDB taxonomy): Bacteria > Pseudomonadota > Gammaproteobacteria > Burkholderiales > Burkholderiaceae_C > Rubrivivax. Next base: position 437 of record JANMKK010000402.1, on the reverse strand, counting down.
GGCGACCCGGTGGACGTGAACGCTGTCGCCGACACCTTCCAGCTGGCGGCCCTGCAGCGCGAATGCCGCGCCGTGTTCTGCGACCCCGCGCTGATGCAGTACGCCGTGAAGCTGGTGGGCGCCACGCGGTACCCCGCCAAATACGACATGGCCGACGCGGCCAGGTACATCACCTACGGCGCCAGCCCACGCGCCACCATCGGCATGATCGAAGGTGGCAAGGCACTGGCGATGCTGCGGGGCCGCCGCTACGTGCTGCCCGAAGACATCATCGACCTGGTGCCTGACGTGCTGCGCCACCGCGTGGTGCTGAGCTATGAAGCTCTGGCCGAGGGCATCACCGCGGACGCGCTGATCCAGCGCGTGCTGAAGAAGATCGCGCCGCCTGACAAGCCGCTGGCGCACCCGGCGGACTGAGCTGCTTCACGCGATGGCCG
>JANMKK010000392.1:0-7243 GCA_031372005.1 Rubrivivax sp. | reverse complement strand
TTGCCCAGCATCTCGAAGAAGGTGTGGTGGCGCGCGGTGTAGCCGACGTTTTCCAGGTCGTTGTGCTTGCCGCCGGCGCGGATGCACTTCTGGCTCGTGGTGGCGCGTGAATAGGGCCGCTTGTCAAAGCCCAGGAACACGTCCTTGAACTGGTTCATGCCGGCGTTGGTGAACAGCAGCGTCGGGTCGTCGCCTGGCACCACGGGGCTGCTGGCCACGATCTGGTGGCCCTTGGATTCAAAGTAGGTCAGGAACGTGGAACGGATGTCGGAAGCATTCATGGGCGTGCACGGCAAATCGGGTTGGAGGTTCACGCGGCGAAAGCGAAACGCGCGCGCGGTAGGGGATTCTATGCAGCGCCCCGCAGACTCCCGAAGACGCCCGCAGCCCAGGGCGTTGACCACCGGGCGGCCAGCCCCAAGCGTTAGAGTGCGCCCAAGAAGGAGCACCACCCATGGACATGAAAACCTCACCGCTGGCCACCCTGGCCGACCCCGGCCTGCTGAAGACCGACGCGCTGATCAACGGCGCCTGGACCAGCGGCCAGGCCAACCACCCGCGCTTCACCGTGACCGACCCCGCCACCGGCCTGGCACTGGCCGAGGTGGCCAACCTGGGTGCCATCGACGCGGCGGCTGCCATTTCGGCCGCTGAGAAAGCGTGGCCGGCCTGGCGCGCCAAGACCGCCAAGGAACGCGGTGCGATCCTGATGAAGTGGTTTGCGCTGCTGCACCAACACGCGGACGACCTGGCCCGCATCATGACCGCCGAGCAAGGCAAACCGCTGACTGAGGCGCGCGGTGAAGTCGGCTATGGCGCCAGCTTCATCGAATGGTTTGCCGAAGAGTCCAAGCGCATTTATGGCGAAACGATTCCCACCACCGACAACAACAAGCGCTACCTCGTCATCAAGCAGCCCATCGGCGTTTGCGCGGCCATCACGCCGTGGAATTTTCCGATTGCGATGATCACGCGCAAGGTCGCACCGGCGCTGGCCGCGGGGTGCCCCGTCATCATCAAGCCGGCCGAACAGACGCCGCTGTCGGCACTGGCGGTGGCTGAGCTGGCGCAGCGCGCCGGCATGCCGGCCGGCGTGCTGAACGTGCTGTGCGCCGACAGCGACAACAGCATCGAGATCGGCAAGGTGCTGTGCAGCAGTGATGTCGTGCGCCACCTGTCCTTCACCGGCAGCACCGAAGTCGGCCGCATCCTGGCGCGGCAGTGCGCCAACACCATCAAGAAGGTCAGCCTGGAGCTGGGCGGCAACGCGCCTTTCATCGTCTTTGACGACGCCGACATCGACAGCGCCGTCAAAGGTGCCATGGTCAGCAAGTACCGCAACGCCGGCCAGACCTGCGTCTGCGCCAACCGCCTGTACGTGCAGGCCGGCGTGTACGACAGCTTTGTCACCAAGCTGGCTGCCAAAGCCAGTGGCATCAAGGTCGGGAATGGTTTTGAAGCCGGCATCCAGCAAGGCCCGCTGATCGACGACGCTGCCATTGCCAAGGTTGAAAGCCATGTCGCCGACGCGCTGGCAAAGGGTGCACGCGTGGTGGTGGGCGGCCAAAAGGTCGGTGAGCGTTTCTACACACCGACGGTGCTGGCCGACGCCACCAGCGACATGCTGTGCGCCAAGGAAGAAACCTTCGGCCCGGTGGCGCCGGTGTTCAGGTTTGACACCGAGGCCGAAGTCATCGCGCTGGCCAACGCCACTGAATTCGGCCTGGCCAGCTACTTCTACAGCCGTGACATCGGGCGCGTCTTTCGCGTTGGCGAAGCACTGGAATACGGCATGGTGGGCGTCAACACCGGCCTGATCTCGACCGCCGAGGTGCCTTTTGGTGGCGTCAAGCAAAGCGGCCTGGGGCGCGAGGGCGCGCGGCAAGGCATCGACGACTATGTCGAGGTGAAGTACTTGTGCCTGGGGGACATCGGGCGCTGACTGCCGAGCGCTGACAGCCCCAGCGCTGACAGCCACTTCGGCCGACGCTGAAGCCGCGTCGGGCCCGCGCGCTGCGCGGTCCGTTGCGCGGCCACCGCATTCCCCGGGTTTGCCGCAGTTCGCGTCCGACGGGGTGGGTGCTACCGTTGGGAAAGGTCTTGTTAGCGCTAACAGGATGACATTCACCCCCTGTCCCAAGCCGCGATCGACGGCACCGCCCGCCCAGGAGACGACATGAAGTTGACCCGCCTTCCGTTCCCACCCGCCCTGCGCCGCCTGCCCTTGGCAGCAGCCCTGCTGGCCGCTCTGCCAGTCGCCTTTCCGGCTGCGGCGCAGCAAGCCGGCAAAGCCGACGACGGCAAGGTCGAAACGGTGACCATCACGGCCACCAAACGCATCCAGCCGCTGCAGGCCACCCCGATCGCCATCTCGGTGATCAGCGGCACCGCGCTTGAAGAGAGCAACCTCAACAACCTGGAAGCCATCAGCGCGCAGGTGCCGACGGTCAACTTTCGCACCAACGCCAGCAACAAGGATGCGGCCCTCTTCATCCGTGGTGTGGGCACCATCAGCACCAGCGCTGGCGTGGAACCCACCGTGTCCACGGTGCTCGACGGCGTCGTCACCGCCCGCCCGGGGCAGGCCACCCTGGACCTGGTGGAAATCGACCGCATCGAAGTGCTGCGCGGGCCGCAGGGCACGCTGTTTGGCAAGAACGCGTCGGCCGGTGTCATCAACATCGTCAGCCGCGCACCGGGCAAGGACTTTGGCGGTTATGCCGATCTGGGCCTGTTCCAGGGCGGCGAAAAGCGCATCCGCCTGGGGGTGTCGGGTGAACTGGCGAAAGACCTGCTGCGCGGCGGCCTGTCGGTGATGGCTGGCAAGTACGACGGCAACGTCACGAACGTCTTTGACGGCAGCAAAGTCAACGGCTACGACCGCAAGGGCGTGCGCGGGCGGCTGGACATCACGCCGACCAAAGACCTGAAGATCGTGCTCATCGCCGACCGCACGCAGGCCGACGACACGCCGCCCACGGGCGTGGCGTACAGCACCAACGTGACGGCTTACCCGAGCCTGGCCGTCACCGCCAACCCCAATTTCGGCTTCGCGGTGGCGCCGGTCGTGCCATCGCCCAGCAACCGGCAGATCAACAGCGACATGAAGACCCGCGTGTCCGACACCAACAAGGGCCTGTCGGCGCAGGTGGACTGGACGGTGGGCAGCCTGCAGGTCACCAGCATCACCGCGCAGCGGCAATGGGACAACCAACAGTTTCAAGACCAGGACCGCCTGGGCCGGCTGTACATCGGCTTCAACCGCACGGCAGACGCCGGCACGCTGGCGTTTGAGCAGTTCACGCAGGAACTGCGCGTGGCCAGCACACAGAAAGGCTTTGTCGAATGGGTGGCCGGCGCCTTCTACCTGCGCGGCAAGAACGAAGAGCGCTACCAGCGCGATGTCAGCAACTGCACCACCAGCACCCTGCCGGCAGGGGCCAACGGCCTGACCCCTTGCGACAGCACCTTGCGCACCTTCAACGGCGTGGCCAACTACGGCGTGAAGAGCACCAGCAAGTCGCTGTTCGGCGAAGGCACCTTCAACTTCCTGCCGGACTTCCGGGCCCTTGCCGGCCTGCGCTACACCAGCGAAGACCTGTCCTACAACCACGCCCGCAGCTTTGCCACGAATGTGGTGACGGTGCCGAACCCAACGGTATCGGGGCCAGGCATCCAGCCCGCGCGCACCACCGTCACCGGTGCCAGCAGCGACAACGCCTTGTCAGGCCGCATCGGGCCGCAGTTCGACATCGCCAAGGACGTGATGGGCTACATCACCTATTCGCGCGGCTACAAGGGGCCGGCGTACAACGTCTTCTTCAACATGACGGCGACGCAGGACAACGCACTGGCGCCCGAGAAATCGCGCTCTGTCGAAGCCGGCCTGAAGACCACGCTGCTGGACGGCCGCATGCGGCTGAACATCGCGCTCTTCAACACCGACTACAGCGGCTACCAGGCCAACGTGCCCGATCTCGTCAACAACGTCATCGTCACGCGACTGGTGAACGCGGGCGACGTCAAGACCAGCGGCATGGAAATCGACATGACTGCCCGCGTGACGACGCAGTTCACGGTGTCAGCCAGCCTGGCCCACACCGAAGCGCGGGTGGTTCGCTTCAACTGCCCCGTGGGTGCCGCCGCCAGTTGCGACATCAACGGCAGGCCGCTGCCCTTTGCACCCGACTGGAAAGGCAGCCTGCGCCTGAAATACACGCAGCCGCTGTCGGGGTCGATGACGCTGGACTACGGCCTGGACGCCAACCGCCAGAGCGCCACCAACTTTGACCTCCAGCAGCAGCCCGATTCCGTGCAGCCGGCCTACACCATCGTCAACGCCACGATCGGCCTGCAAAGCACCGCCGGCTGGCGTGTTGCTTTGCTGGGCAAGAACCTGGGCAACACGTCCTACGCCACCTTCATTCAGAATTCTGGCAACCATATCAACCGTTATGTACCGCGTGACGACAAGCGCTACTTTGGCGTGAACGTGCGCTACGACTTCTGAGTGGAACGGGGCCGCCGAAGCGGCCCCGGTTTTTCCAGGTGAACGGGGCCGCTGAAGCGGCCCCTGTGTTTTCAGGTGGACGGGGCCGCCGAAGCGGCCCTTTCACGTAATCACCGACTGCTGCGCGATGCCCGCGTCCACCAGCACATGCTGGCCGGTCATGCCGTTGCTGTCGTCAGCGGCCAGGAACAGCGTGGGCCTTGCGACGTGGCCCGGGTTGAGGCGAATCTTCAAGCATTGCGCGTCCAGAAACTGCTGGTCGGCCACGGGGTCGCGGTGCAGCGCGTTCTGGCGGTCGGTGACGATGGCGCCCGGCACCAGCGCGTTGACGCGAATGTTGCGCGGCCCCAGTTCGCGCGCCAGCGTGCGCGTCAGGCCCAGGATGCCGGCCTTGGCCGTCGTGTAGCCGACGAGGTTCGGCCGCCCGCGCATCCAGCTGACGCTGCCCATGTTGATGATGCTGCCGCCGCCGGCCGCGGCCATCGCCGGGGCCACGGCCTGGATGGCGAAGAAGTAGTGCTTCAGGTTGAGCGACAGACGCTCGTCCCATATCTCCGGCGTCACGTCTTCCATCGCGTGGCGGTCGTCGCGGCCGGCGTTGTTGACGAGCACGCGGATGGGGCCGAGGTCGTCGATGGCGCGCTTGAGGATTGCCTGGTAGGCATGCGCGTCGCGCACATCGCAGGCGGCGTACCAGGGCGCGGTGCCACCCGCTGCAACAACTTCGGAAGTTAGCGTATCACCGCCGTCAACCTTGGTACCGCAAAACGCGACGCGCGAACCCTGCTGCGCAAAGGCGCGTACCAGCTCCGCGCCTATGCCCGAACTGCCGCCCGAGATGAAGACGACACGGTCTCGAAGCGATGGGTAGGTGGCGTAGCTCAAAGAGTCGTTCATGACACTGTCACCACCCCGCCGGCAGCACTTCATCCAGCCGCACCACGCGGCCTTCGTCGATGCTCTTGTGCGCCGCCAAGCCCGTGGCCACGGCACGCAGCCCTTCTTCCAGGCCGATCTCCGCCGGCCGCCCTTCCCGAATGGCGGCCGCAAAGCGCTGGTGTTCGATGTAGCTGGCGCCAAAGTGATGGCCCGCGTACTTGATGTTCGTGTCCCACACCCGCCGCACGTTCACGCCCTTGCCGGTGCCTGAAGGCTGGCCCCAGGCTTCGCGCTTGCCCCAGTCTTCACGCCGGCCGTGGCGCAGCGTCAGGCTTGGAAGCAGGCTCTCGAGCTTGCCTTTATCGCCGACCACGGTGATGTGTTCGTTGTCCACCGAGTTCTCGGCAAACATGCACAGGTCCAGCATGGCACGCGCGCCGCTTGGGTATTCGACAACGACGTATGCGCTGTCCAGGATGTCCGGACGCTTTCCGCCATAGCGCTCGTCAAGGTGGTTGACGCGCTGGCCACCGCTGGCAAAGACGCGGACGGGCACTTCGCCCAGGATGTGGTCCATCAGGTTGAAGTAGTGGCAGCACTTCTCGACGAGCGTGCCGCCGGTGTTGGCGTTGAAGCGGTTCCAGTCGCCCACCTTCGGGTAGAACGGTTCGCGGTGTTCGCGGATGCTTAACTGCTGGATGCGCCCCACCCCGCCTTCGTGCGCAACGCGGATCATCTCGGCCACCGGCGGCATGTAGCGGTATTCCTGCGCCACCCAGACGATGCCTTTGCGGCACTTGGCACGGCGCATGAGGTCCAGGCCGTCTTCCATGCGCGTGACCAGCGGCTTTTCGACCAGGATGTGCAGGTCGGTCGCCAGCGCCGACCGCATCACTTCCGCGTGCGTGAAGTTGGGCGTGGCGATGACGACGGCGTCGCACAGGCCGCTCTGCAGCAGCTCGTCGTGGTGCTCAAAGACCTGCGGCTTGTCGCGGCACAGCGCCAGCGCGGCGTCGCGGCTTTGTGCATGCGGGTCGGCGATTGCCGTGACACTCGCCCCGCCGTCCTTGCCCCCAAGCGCAAAGAGGTTCTCGATGTGTTCACGGCCCATGCTGCCGCAACCGATGAGTCCGTAGCGAATCATGTCTTCAACCTTTGAGTCCACCTTGGGTCAGGCCGCCGACCACCCGTTCCTGGAACAGCGCAATCAACACGGCAATCGGCACGATGGCCACGATGAGCGCTGCCGAGATGATCGGCCACGGAAAAGAAAACTCGCCCTGGTACAGCGTGATGCCCACCGGCAGCGTGCGCATGCTGGCGCTTGAATTGAGCGACAGCGCCAGCAAGAATTCGTCCCAGGCATTCACAAAAGCCAGAATACCGGCGGTGAACACCCCCGGCGCCGCCAACGGCAGCACCACGCGCCACAGCGCACCCAGCCGCGTGCAGCCGTCGATCATCGCGGCGTTTTCCAGGTCCTTCGGGATGCTCTGGAAGAAGCTGACCAGCACCAGCGTGCACACCGGCAGGTTCAGCACCGTGTACGGAATGATCAGCGCGGTGTAGGTGTTGAGGAGGCCCAGCGTGCGCATGGTCTCGAAGATGGGCACCAGGAGCGTCACCAGCGGGAACATGGAGCTGGCGACGATGCACGTCAGGATGAGTTGGCGCCGCTTCAGGTTGAGCCGGGCGATGGCGTAAGCGGCCAGCGCAGCGACGAAGAGCGACACCACGGTGGAACCCACCGCCACCATCGCGCTGTTGCAGAGGTAGCGCAGCAGCGGCTGGTCGGTGAAGGCCTGCACGTAGTTGTGCAGCGTGGGGTTGTGCGGCCAATACGTGATCGGCTTG
>JANMKK010000332.1:0-11694 GCA_031372005.1 Rubrivivax sp. | reverse complement strand
GTGCAGAACATGGCCAACGCCATCAAGCGCATCAGCGTGGCGCGTGGCTACGACGTGACGCAGTACACGCTGCAGTGTTTTGGCGGCGCCGGCGGTCAGCATGCCTGCCTGGTGGCTGACGCGCTGGCGATGAAGCATGTTTTCGTGCACCCGCTGGCCGGCGTGCTGTCGGCCTACGGCATGGGCCTGGCCGACCAGATTGCGATGCGTGAAGCGTCGATCGAGTTGCCGCTGGATGACGCAGGCCTGGCTGCGGCCGAAGCGCGGCTTGCCGGTTTGGGCGATGCGGCGCGCGATGAAGTCGCCAGTCAGGGCGTGCCGCGCGAGACGATCACACTTCGCCGCAACGTGCATGTTCGCTACCAGGGCACCGACACCGCGCTCATCGTGCTGTGCGGCGACATGGCGCAGATCCGGCGCGACTTTGAAGCCGGGTATCGCCAACGATTTGCGTTCCTGATGCCCGGCCGTTTGCTCGTCATCGAAGCGGTGTCGGTGGAAGCCGTGGGCGCCGGTGAACGCTTTGACTCGGGCGGCCTGGGCAACGAACCCAAGCCGTACAAGCCCAAGCCCGATGCCCAGGTGCGCATGCACAGCGGCGCTTGGCAGGACGCAGGCCTGTACGTGCGCGAATCGCTGCGCGCTGGCGCCACCATCGACGGCCCGGCCATCGTGGCCGAGAAGAACGCGACGACGGTGGTCGAGCCCGGCTGGCAGGCGGTGCTGAAGGCCGCCGGCCCGATCGAATTGCAGCGGGTGACGCCGCGCGCGACGCAACATGCCATCGGCACCGACGCCGACCCGGTGATGCTGGAGGTCTTCAACAACCTCTTCATGAACATCGCCGAACAGATGGGCTTGCGCCTGCAGAACACCGCCTATTCGGTGAATATCAAGGAGCGGCTGGACTTCAGCTGCGCGCTCTTCAATGCCGACGGCGAACTGATCGCCAACGCGCCGCACATGCCGGTGCACCTGGGCTCGATGAGCGAGAGCATCAAGACCGTGATCGAACGCAACCCGGCGATGCTGGAAGGCGATGTCTACGTGCTGAACGACCCTTACCACGGCGGCACGCACTTGCCCGACGTGACCGTGGTCACCCCGGTCTACCTGACAGCCGGCGACGCCAAGCCTTCGTTCTATGTCGCCAGCCGCGGCCACCATGCCGACATCGGCGGCAGCACGCCTGGCAGCATGCCGCCGTTCAGCAAGACCATCGACGAAGAAGGCGTGCTGTTCGACAACTTCCTGCTCGTGCGCGGCGGTGTCATGCGCGAGACGGAACTGACCGCGCAACTGCGCAGCGGCCCGTATCCCGCGCGCAACCCGCAGCAGACCATTGCCGACTTGCGCGCGCAGATCGCTGCCAACCAAAAGGGCGTCGAAGAGCTGATCGCCATGGTGGCGCAGTTCGGCCGCGTCACCGTGGCCGCGTACATGAAGCACGTGCAGGACAACGCCGAAGAATCGGTGCGGCGCGTCATCACGGCACTGAAGGACGGGGCCTTTGTGCTGGACCTGGACAACGGCGCGCGCATCAGCGTCAAGGTCACGGTGCATGCGGCGCAACGTGAAGCCACCATCGACTTCACGGGGACGAGCGCGCAACTGCCCAACAACTTCAACGCGCCCAAGGCGGTGACGATGGCGGCAGTGCTTTACGTCTTCCGCACGCTGGTGATGGATGACATCCCGCTCAATGCCGGCTGCCTGAAACCCCTGCACATCATCGTGCCCGCGGGCTGCATGCTCAACCCCAACCCGCCCGCTGCCGTGGTGGCAGGCAACGTTGAAACCAGCACCTGCGTCACCAATGCGCTGTACGGCGCGCTGGGCGTGATGGCCGCCGGCCAGTGCACGATGAACAACTTCACCTTCGGCAATGAAACGCACCAGTACTACGAGACGATCTCGGGCGGCAGCGGCGCCGGCGCCTGGAAAGACGATGCGGGGCGCGTCGTCGGGGGCTTCAACGGCACGAGCGTGGTGCAGACCCACATGACCAATTTGCGCCTCACCGACCCCGAGGTGCTGGAGTTTCGCTTCCCCGTGCGTCTTGAAAGTTATGCCATCCGGGCCGGCAGCGGTGGCAAGGGCCAGTGGCAGGGCGGCGACGGTGGCGTGCGGCGCGTGCGCTTCCTGGAGCGCATGACGGCCAGCATCCTGTCCAACGGCCGCACCGTGCCGGCCTTCGGCATGGCCGGCGGCGCGCCGGGGGCGCTGGGCATCAACCGCATCGAAAGACGCGACGGCAGCGTCGAAGGCCTGGGTCATATCGGCTCCGCCGCGATGGAGCCGGGTGACGTGTTTGTGGTCGAGACGCCTGGCGGCGGTGGATATGGCACGCCGGCATGAAGACACGCCCGTTGTTGCTGACCGGCTTCGAGCCCTTTGGCGGCGACAGCGTCAATCCGTCGTGGCTCGTCGCGCAGGCCCTGCAGGGTGAGCTGATTGCTGGTGTTCGTGTGCAGGCGCTGTGCCTGCCTTGTGTCTTCGGCCAGGCGCTGACAGTGCTGCAGGCTGCTGTGCAGCAGCACCGCCCGCAAGTGGTGCTGGCACTGGGCCTGGCGGCGGTGCGCGGTGACATATCGGTCGAGCGCGTGGCGGTGAACGTGGACGACGCCCGCATTGCGGACAACGCGGGTGCGCAGCCCATCGACGAGCCTGTCTTTGCCGGCGGGCCGGCGGCCTACTTCAGCACGCTGCCCATCAAGGCAATCGTCGGCGCGCTGCAGCAGGCCGGCCTGCCAGCCACGGTGTCACAGACGGCAGGCACCTTTGTCTGCAACCACGTCTTCTACGGCCTGATGCACCAGCTGCGCCGCCACCGCACCGTGCGCGCCGGCTTCATGCACCTGCCGCTGTTGACGGCACTGGACCTGGACACGCAGGTGAAGGCCGTGCGACTGGCCCTGTCGGCGACACTGCACAACGCCGTCGATCTGAGGCAAGGCGGTGGCAGCATTGCCTGAAGGCGCGGGTGCCGTAAGAACCCGGCCCCGGCAACGACGAACCACCGCGTCGGCGCGCCCCTGAGGTGCGCCGCGACCCTGCAACCTGAATGGAGTGATCCGCATGAACCAACGCCTCATCGTTTCTTCAGCCTTCGCCTCGGCGCTGGCGCTCGGCCTGATTGGAACTGTCGCCGCACAAGGCATGGGAAGCGGCATGGGAAGCGCCCAGGACGGCAAGGAAAAGTGCTACGGCGTCGCCAAGGCGGGGCAGAACGACTGCGCCAATCTGTCGGGCAGCCACAGCTGCGCCGGCCAGGCCAAGGTGGACGCCGACGCCGGTGAGTGGAAGTACGTCGCCAAGGGCACCTGCAAGGCCATGAAGGGCATGACGGCCGAAGAGGCCAAGAAGGCCAAGAAGCAAAGCTGAACGCGGTGCGCTGACCGTGCCCGTGCTGCACGCCGGCATCGGCCTGCGACAGCCGCACTACCAGGCGCTGCTGGCCGCGCCGCCGCCGCTGGCCTTTGTCGAGGTTCACAGTGAGAACTTCTTCGGTGACGGTGGCGCCGCGCTGGCGGTGCTGGACAAAGCCCGCAGCGTCTGGCCCGTCAGCCTGCATGGGGTGAACCTGTCGTTGGGTTCTGCCGCCGGCATCGACCCCTGGCATCTGGACCGCCTGGCCGCACTCGTGCAGCGGGTGCAGCCCGTGCGGGTCAGTGACCATGCGGCTTTCGGGCGTGCGCTCCGTGCGCCGAGTGCACCGAGTGCACCGCCTGCACCGTCCAGCCCGGGTGCTGCCGTGCTGCACGCCAACGACCTGCTGCCGCTGGCCTTTACCGAGGCCGCGCTGGACATCCTGGCGGCCAACGTGCAGCAGGTGCAGGACAGGCTGCAACGCCCGATCCTGGTGGAGAACCTCAGCGCCTACCTGCGCTGGGCCGACGACCACATCGCCGAACCCGATTTCTTCAACGCCCTGACGCGCCGCACCGGCTGCGGTCTGCTGCTGGATGTGAACAACCTGGTGGTCAACGCGCTCAATGGGGACCGCGACCGGAGCCGCGAAGCAAGCCGTGACGAAAACCACGCCGTGCAGGCTGCCTGCGCCTGGGTGGACCGCATCGACGCGGCCAGCGTGGGGGAGATCCACCTCGCCGGCTACCTGGACGCCGGCGACATCGTCATCGACGACCACGGCAGCCGCGTGCACGCCCCCGTCTGGCAGGTCTTCCGCCACGCGCTGGCGCGCCTGGGCCCGCGGCCGACGCTGGTGGAATGGGACACCGACCTGCCCGCGCCTGAAGTGCTGCTGCGCGAAGCCGCGCAGGCCGAATCGCTTTTGGCCGCCGCCGCCCGGTGACCACAAGCCGCGAAGCCGATCGCCAGCAGCAGTTGCTGGCCGTGCTGGGCCGCAGTTCCGAGCCTGCTGTGCTGGTGCCCTGGATGCCGGCCGGCGCGCAGCTGCAGCGCGGCCTGCAGGTCTACCTGGCCAACGCAGGCGCATTGGCAGAGCGGGCTTTGGCCGCTGCCTACCCGGTCACGCAGCAGCTGTTGGGTGCTGATTCCTTTGCGCAGCTGGCGCGTGCGCTGTGGCTGCGGCAGCCGCCCCCCGTGGGCGACGCGGGGGCTTTTGGCGCGGGTTTGTCGGACTACCTGGCGGATTTCGTCGCCGGCGGGGTCAGGGGCGGCGGCGCGTCGAGCCCTGAACCCTACCTGCCCGACCTGGCGCGTCTTGAATGGGCCGTGCACCGCGCCACCACGGCTGCCGATGCCGCCGATGCGGGCGCCACGCCCCATGCCTTCGACCGCCTGGCCGACACCGACCCTGCCACGCTGTGGCTGCTGCCGCGGCCGGGCACGGCGCTGCTGCAGTCGGCGCACCCGGTGGCCAGCATCTGGCTGGCGCATCAGCATGCTGCTGACGCTGCTGACGCCGCTGACGGTACGCCTGACCGCTTTGCCGACGCGCGCGCCGCGCTGGCATGCGGCCGGGGTGAATCGGCGCTGGTCTGGCGCCAGGGCTGGCAGGTCCGCGTCGCCGTGCTGGACGACGCCGACGCGACCTTCACCCGCCTGCTGCTGCAAGGCACCAGCCTGGGCGCCGCGCTGAGCGCCCCGTCCGATCGGCCAGGTTTCGACTTCGACGCCTGGCTTGTGGCAACTTTGACGCGCGGTTGGCTGCTGGGTGCCCGCGCCTTGAAACCCGGTATTGCCTGAAGCGGCCCGCTGAAGTCACACTCCGGCACCAAAAAAAACGCCGCCTCGAGTGGACGCTTGATGACAACAACAGCAATCAGAGGGAAATGGCACCGGTGCGCACGGGTGTCGCGCGGGGTGTCGCGCGGTGTGGTGCCCGGTGTGGTGCCCGGGATAGCGCGCTTCATGGCGATAGCCTGCGTGGCCCTGCAAGCCACATCCGCGCTGGCCGAACCGCTGCCGCGTGATGAGCTTGAACGCCAATGCTGGCTGCAGTACACCCGCGAACGAACCCGTGTCCGGCTGGTGGAGCCGACTGCGGTGGACGTGTCCAACCTGCGCGACGGCTACACGGTCTATTCGCCGTTCCGCATCGACTTTTCGATCCGCGGCATGGGCGTCATTCCGGCCGGCAAGCCGCACCCCAAGGCCGGCCACCACCACGTGCTGGTGGACACGCAGTTGCCCACCAACCCCGCAGACCAGATCCCGTTCAACGACTTTCACCGCCACTACGGCAAGGGCCAGACCGGCGCCGTGGTGTCGTTGCCACCCGGCCCGCACCGCCTGCGGCTGCTGTTTGCCGACCATGAACACCGGCCCTACTTCGTCTTCAGCCCCGAAGTGCGCATCACCGTGCGCGGGCCGCGCGCTGCGCCGGGCCCCAGGGTCAGCCGCGCCAACTTCGACGCCAGCTGCCGTGACTGGTACCAGGACGAAGTCTCGCGCCCGCGCGCTGAAGGCACGCGCGCACTCATCACCAATGTGCGCGACGGTGAATCCGTGATCAGCCCGATCAATGTGCGCTTTGCAGTCGATGGCTTCGGCGTCGCGCCCAAGGGTTTTGGCGCCGAAGGGCTGGGCCACTTCGTGCTGGACGTTCTGCGCAACGACAACGGCACGCCGCAGAATGTCGACCTCAACAACGGCGCCACGCAAGCCACGCTGTTGCTGGTGCCGGGCAGCTACCTGCTGCGCCTGCGCTTCGTTGACGACAGCGGCCGGCGCGACCTGGTGCCGCTGTCCGAGACACGCATCATCGTCAACGGGCAGGATCGGCTTTGACCGCAGCGTTGACGACGGGGCTGATGACGTGGGGCTGACGACTTCAGGACAGATGACGTCAAGGCTGGCGGCGGAGCGGCGATGCTGGACCGCGCGCTGACCGCGCTCATCCGGCGGCCTTTGCAAACGCTGGCGCGCGGCGCAGTGGCGCTGGGCCTGAAGGCCGACACGCTCACACTCATCGGCTTTGCGCTGGGCATGGGCGCGGCAGGTGCAATAGCCAGCGGCCGGCCGCTGTGGGGCCTGGTGTTGATCTTGGTCAGCCGCCTGCTGGACGGCCTGGACGGCGCTGTGGCCCGCCTGTCCACACCCACCGACCGCGGCGCGTTTTTGGACATCACGCTCGACTTCCTGTTCTACGCCAGCATTCCGCTGGCGTTTGCGTGGGCCGACCCCGCCGCCAATGCCCTGCCCGCCGCCACGCTGCTGGCAGCCTTCATGGGCACGGCGTCCAGCTTCCTGGCCTTCGCGGCAATGGCCGAGCGCCGCGGCCTGAAGAGCGTGGCCCATCCGCGCAAAGGTCTGTACTACCTGGGTGGCTTGACCGAGGGCAGCGAGACGCTCATCTGTTTCTGTCTCATGTGCGTGTGGCCGCTGCACTTTGCCGCCCTGGCCTATGGCTTCGCGGCGCTTTGCGGCCTGACGATACTGACGCGCCTTGCGGCGGGCTGGCAGGCCTTTCGGGTGTAAGGTCGCGCCCGCCTGGTCCGACAGAGCAGCGGGGACAGCGCACCGACGAGGAGAGTCCGATTGACCAAGAACAAATTGCTGCTGCTGGCAGCCCTGCTGGTGGCGGTGGTGGCGTTTTTTGCGCTCGACCTCGGCCGCTTCTTCAGCCTGGACTACATCAAGGGCGCGCAAGCTGAATTTGCCGCGCTGTACGCGGACAAACCGCTGCGGGTGATAGCGGCATTCTTTGCCGCCTACGTTGCAGTGACTGCGCTGTCACTGCCCGGTGCGGCCATCCTGACGCTGCTGGCGGGGGCCATTTTCGGCTTGGTCGCAGGCACCCTCATCGTGTCCTTCGCGTCCAGCATCGGGGCCACGCTGGCCATGCTTTTTGCGCGTTATGTCCTGCGTGACAGCGTGAAGGCGCGCTTTGGCGCACGGCTGGCCGACATCGACAAGGGCGTGGAGCGTGAAGGCGCCTTCTACCTTTTCACGCTGCGCCTGGTGCCGGTGTTTCCGTTTTTCGTCATCAACCTGCTGATGGGCTTGACGAAGATGAAGGCTGCCACCTTCTACGCCGTCAGCCAGATCGGCATGTTTGCCGGCACGGTGGTGTACGTCTATGCCGGTACGCAACTGGCAGAGATCCGCTCGCTCAAGGGCATCATCAGCCCGGGGCTGGCGGGGGCGCTGGTGCTGCTGGGCGTCTTCCCGCTGGTGGCGAAGAAAATCATCGACGCGGTGAAGGCGCGGCGCGTCTACGCGAAGTGGGCTGACAAGAAGCCGCGCAGTTTTGATCGCAACATGGTGGTCATCGGCGCCGGTGCGGCGGGGCTGGTCACGTCCTACATCGCGGCGGCTGTCAAAGCCAAAGTCACGCTGGTGGAAAGCCACAAGATGGGCGGCGACTGCCTGAACTACGGCTGCGTGCCCAGCAAGGCGCTCATCAAGACCGCCACGCTGGCGCGGCAGATGCGGCACAGCAGCGAATACGGCATCGCTGCTGCGTCGTACACCCTGGACTTTGCGCAGGTGATGGAACGCGTGGCGCGCGTGGTGCGTGAAGTCGAACCGCACGACTCGGTGGAGCGCTACACCGCGCTGGGCGTGGACGTGCAGATCGGCAGCGCCAGGATCATCGACCCCTGGCACGTGCAGATCACGGCCGACGATGGCACGGTGCAGGTGCTGTCCACCCGAGCCATCGTCATCGCCACCGGCGCGCGGCCTTTTGTGCCGCCGCTGCCGGGCATCGACGACGTGGGCTACCTGACGAGCGACACGCTGTGGGGCCTGCGTCAAAAGCCTGAACGCCTGGTGGTGCTGGGCGGCGGCCCCATCGGGTGTGAACTGGCGCAGAGCTTTGCGCGCCTGGGCTCGCAAGTCACGCAGGTGGAAATGGCGGCGCGCATCATGATCCGCGAAGACGAAGACGTGTCGGTCTTTGCCAAGCAGGCGCTGCAGGCCGATGGTGTCAAGGTGCTCACTGGCCACAAGGCCTTGCGCTGCGAAAAGGTGGGCGACGAGAAGTTCATCGTCGTCGAAGCGGCAGGCCAGGAACTGCGCATCGGCTTCGACGTGCTGTTGTGCGCGGTGGGCCGCGTGGCGCGGCTTTCGGGCTTTGGCCTGGAAGAGTTGGGGCTGTACAGCGACCCCAAGACGCAGCGCACGGTGCCTACCGATGAGCACCTGCAGACCGTCTTCCCCAACATCCTTGCCGCCGGTGACGTGGCCGGGCCGTACCAGTTCACCCACACCGCGTCACACCAGGCCTGGTACGCGGCCGTGAATGGACTCTTCGGCACTTTCAAGAAATTCAAGGCCGACTATTCGGTGATCCCGTGGGCCACCTTCATTGACCCCGAGGTCGCGCGTGTGGGCCTGAACGAACAGGAAGCAAACGAGAAGGGGGTGGCCTTTGAAGTCACCCGTTATGGCATCGACGATCTGGACCGTGCCATTGCCGACAGCGCTGCGCACGGCTGGGTGAAAGTGCTGACGGTGCCGGGCAAGGACAAGATCCTGGGCGTGACGATCGTCGGCATCCACGCCGGTGACCTGCTGGCCGAGTACGTGCTGGCGATGAAACATGGCCTGGGCTTGAACAAGATCCTGGGCACCATCCACACCTACCCCACCTGGTCCGAGGCCAACAAGTACGCCGCCGGTGAATGGAAGCGCGCGCACCAGCCGCTGGCGCTGCTGCGCTGGGTTGAGAAGTTTCATGCCTGGCGGCGCGGCTAGCCTGGCGCTGGCTGCGGGAGCGGCTGCGGCGGCTGCGGCGGTGGGCACGGCGCTGTCGCTGTCGCCTGTGGTGCAGGGCGGCCGGATCGCTGCGCCTTGGCACGTGGTGACGCTGCCGCAGCAGGTCAAACCGGTCACGCAGTACAGCGCCGAAGCAGTCGATGGCCGCGACGCCGTTCGCATCCAGGTGCAGGGCAGCTATGGCAACCTGGTGCATGAACTGCCGGCGGTGCAGGCGCCGACGCAGTTGCACTGGGCCTGGCGCATGCAGCAGCCCAATCGTGCTGTCGATCTGCAGTCAAAGACCGGCGACGACGCGGCCGTGAAGGTCTGCATGAGCTTCGATCTGCCGCTGGACCGCGTGCCTTTCATGGAACGCCAGGTGCTCAAGCTCGCGCGCAGCCGCACAGGGCAGGACTTGCCGGCGGCCACGCTGTGCTGGGTGTGGGGCGCGGGTGAGGCGAAGGGCGCGCTGCTGCCCAACGCTTACAGCCGCCGCGTGCGCTACATCGTGCTGCGCAACCGCGAGGACGCGTTGTCAATGTGGTTTGAAGAAGGACGCGACGTGGCGGCTGACTTCCGCCGCGCCTTCGGCGACGAGACATCCGAGCTGCCGCCGGTCACTGCGCTGATCGTGGCCGGCGATGGCGACAACACGGGTGGCACGTCGGTGGCCCACGTCAGCGGCCTGCGCACAGACCCATGAGCCAGGCTGGGCATTGATGGGCAAACGTCTTCTGCTGCTGGGTGGTGGCCACGCCCAGGTGCATGTGCTGCAGGCGCTGGCGCGCGAGCCGCTGGCGGGCACGCAAGTGGCGTTGATCACGCCCTTTGCGCGCCAGCTGTATTCGGGCATGGTGCCGGGCCTGGTGGCCGGGCACTACCGCGCCGAGCAGTGCGCCATTGCACTGCGGCCGTTGGCGGATGCAGCACGGGTGCAGTGGGTCGAAAGCTCGGTCGTGGCGCTGGACGCGGCAGCCCGGCGCGTCACGCTGGCCGACGGGGGCGTGGCCGACTACGACGTGCTGTCGCTGGACACTGGCGCCGTGATGGACCGTGGGCAACTGCCCGGCGCGCGCGAGCACGGCCTTTTTGTGCGGCCCATCGAACACTTTGTGCGCCTGCTGGACGGTTTGCTGGACCTGGCGGCGCGGCGTGTGCTGGATGTGGTGGTGGTTGGTGGCGGTGCGGCAGGCGTCGAAATCGCACTGGCGCTGCAACACCGTTTGGCCGGGCGCGGTGAAGAGCGCGCCCGGGTGGCCCTGGTCACCGGCGGGCCCGATCCACTCGCGGGTTATGCACCCGGTGTCATGCAGCGCGCGTCGCAGGCCTTGACACGGCACAAGGTGACAGTTTTCCGCGACAGCTGCGCCGGGCTGGAGCGCGGTGCGGTGGTGCTGGGCAGCGGTGCGCGCCTGGCCTGCGACGTGCCGGTGCTGGCCACCGGCGCGCAGGCGCCCGCCTGGCTGACCGGCAGCGGCCTGGCGCTGGATGAACGCGGCTTTGTGTCGACGGGGCCGACACTGCAGAGCACGTCGCACGCGGAGGTGTTTGCCGCCGGCGATGTGGCCACCCGCGCCGACGTGCAGCATGCCAAGAGCGGCGTTTACGCGGTGCGCGCGGGGCCGGCGCTGGCGCTGAACCTGCGGCGCTTCATCGGCGGCGGGGTGCTGGAAGCGCACCTGCCGCAACGCCGCACGCTGAACCTCATCTCTTGTGGTGAACGGCGCGCCATCGTGTCGTATGGCAACCTGGCCGCGCAAGGGCGCTGGGCCTGGTGGTGGAAGGACCGCATCGACCGTGGGTTTGTGGCCCGCTACAGCAAGACCCAGGAACCGGGCGCCACCGAACTCAGTCGTTCGGCTTGAAAGCGATGATCAGCGTGGCCGGCACGCGGCCGTCGGTGTCGGGCGGCAGGTCACGCGTCTTGTCGATGGCGCGCAGGACGGTCTCGTCCCAGTCCTTGTTGCCGCTGCTCTTGATGAGGCGGCGAGAGATGATGGTGCCACCGGGCGCCGCGTTGACTTCCACCTCGGCCGCGGTGTTGCCCGACACCGTGCCGGTAAAGACGATATTCGGACGCACGCGGCCCTTCACCTTGCCGGCATAGGTGGCCGACGGTGCCGCCGTCTGCGCGGCGCTGCCGGTGGTTGCGGTTTGGCCCGGCGCGGCACCGGCCTGGCCCATCAGGCGGCGCACGTTGTCCTTGTGCTGCTGCGCCAGGCGATCGTCGTTGGCTTTTTCCTGCGCCAGCTTGTCGGCTTGTTTCTGCGCTTCCAGCTTGTCTGACTTTTCCCGTTTCTTGCGGTCTGTCTCGGCTTCTTGCTCCACGCGCTTGCGCTCGGCTTCGGCCTTGCGTTTGCGGTCTTGTTCGATGGCGATGTCGGGTGCGGGTGCGGGCGCAGGCGGTGTGGGCTCGGTCTTCAAGACCGGGGCTGGCGGTGGCGGCGGTGGTGGCGGTGGTGGTGCGACCTCTGCCACTGGCGGTGGCGCGGCCACTTGCGGCACGGCGGCCCACAGCTCGGCGCTGACGGTGTCGGGTTCGCGGTTGCGCCAGTCAACGCC
>JANMKK010000256.1:0-2422 GCA_031372005.1 Rubrivivax sp. | reverse complement strand
TCGGGCGACGCCAGGTCCGCCGAGTCGCGCATCGACGTGTACCAGCCGTCGCGCTGCATGTCACGGCCCTTGCCGGCAATCGGCGACACCGACACATAGTGTCGTGAACTGGCATAACCGCCGCGAAATCCGCGCGAATTGCCGGCCCAGAAATGCGCCTGCTGCGCCGACACGCCGGCGCCTTCGGAATTGGTGATGCGGCGGTCCACCGCCATGGCCGCGTCTTCGCAGCGGCGGGCCAATTCAGCAGCAGCTGCGGCGTCCACGTCCCAGGGGTGAAAGAGATCCAGGTCGCGCGCCACTTCAGAAGGCGTGGCCATGTCGGCGGCGTCCGGGAGGCCGGCGGCCGGGTCTTCGGCCGTGAAGCGGGCGATGTCGTAGGCCGCCTGCACCGTCTGGCGCAACGCAGCGGGCGAGAAGTCCGACGTGCTGGCATTGCCCCGCCGCTGCCCCAGGTAGACGCTGACGCCCAGCGACTTGTCGCGGTTGCGTTCGACGTTTTCAAGCTCACCCTTGCGCACCGACACCGACAGGCCCACGCCTTCGGACACTTCGGCACCTGCGTCACTGGCGCCAAGCTGGCGCGCCAAAGCCAGCGTGTCTTCGACGATCTGCTGGAACTGTTCCTTGCGGTAAGCAAAGCCACTGTCGGGGCGTGGGGCGCTGGAAGAAATGGTCATCAGTGAAGCGGCGGCGGGCAGGCGGGAATGCGCACTTATGATACTGGCCCACTCCCTACCGCCTTCCCCCCAAGGCCACCCACCATGGCCCGCAGAGCGGCACCACACCGCGGCATCGATGTCCACTACGGCGAACCGCTGGCCTTCGACGAACACGGCGAACCCACGCGCCCCAGCAAGACACGCCTGAAACAGCAGTCGCAAGACCTGCAGGTGCTGGGGGTTGCGGTGACTGAACTGTCCACTGATCGCCTGGCCGCTATCGACATGCCCGAGGCGCTGCGCGACGCCATCGACCAGTTTCGCCGCACCAAGAGCTTCGAAGGGCGGCGCCGACAAATGCAACTCGTGGGCAAGCTGATGCGCAGCGCCGACGAGGAAGCCCTGCGCGAAGCCGTGGCCGCCGCCAAGCTGGGCACTGCCAAGGAAACACTGGCGCTGCATGAAGCCGAACGCTGGCGCGCTGAACTGATCGCCGATGACGATGCACTCACGCGCTGGATGCTGGCGCATGCCGACTCCGACACCCAGCAACTGCGCAGCCTGGTGCGCGCCGCGCGTCGCGACACCGCCAGCGCAGTCACCGACGGCCGCCAGCCGCGCAGCCATCGCGACCTGTTCCAGTTCATCAAGCCTTGGCTGGTGGGATGAACGACAGCTTCGATTTGGTGCGCATCGGCGTGGTGTCGGTGAGCGACCGCGCGTCCAGCGGCGTCTATGAAGACAAGGGCATCCCGGCGCTGAAAGACTGGTTGGGCCGCGCGCTGCGCAATCCGATCGAATGGCATGAACGCCTGATCCCCGACGAGCAAGCCGGCATCAGCGCGGCACTCTGCGAGCTAACCGACCAAGTGCACTGCCACCTGGTGCTGACCACCGGCGGCACAGGGCCTGCGCTGCGCGACGTGACGCCAGAGGCGACGCTGGCTGTCGCGCACAAGGTGGTGCCGGGTTTTGGTGAGCAGATGCGCCAGATCTCGCTCAACTTCGTGGCCACGGCGATCCTGTCGCGCCAGGTGGCGGTGATCCGCGGCAGCGCGCTCATCATCAACCTGCCGGGGCAGCCGAAGGCGATTGCGGAGACTTTGCAGGGGCTGCCTTCGGTGCATGGCATCTTTGCGGCGGTGCCGTATTGCGTGGACTTGATTGGCGGGCCTTATATCGAAACCGATGAGGTGGTGTGCAAGGCCTTTCGGCCGAAGTCGGCGGTCAGGGTTGCGGTCACGGATGCGATCTCGGTCGGTGGCGGCAAAGGCGGGCCCGGGCAGGCTTGAGCGCTTCGCTGTGGCGGCCTTCGCTGCGCTACGGCTGCCTTGCGCGGCCCTGGCGCTTGCAGGCGCCAGGGCGTGCGCTAGGCACAAAACAGTCCGCAGGGACTGTTTTGTGTCCGGGCGCACTGCATCAGTTTCTTGGCCCAGTCGCGGAACTCGCTGCGTTCGCTTCGCTCACTGCGCTCAAACAGCCCCGCCAAGTCAGATGTTTGATGCGCTTCGCGCGGCCAAGAAACCTGCGCTCCTCAGCGCCACAGAGGCGAGCTCAATCCTGCCCGTGCCCGCCTTTGCTGCACCAGTGGTGGCGTATTTCCGGACAGCCCCCGCCGATGGGTGAGCGGCGGGCGG
The DNA here is from genome assembly GCA_031372005.1 of Rubrivivax sp. Taxonomy (GTDB): domain Bacteria; phylum Pseudomonadota; class Gammaproteobacteria; order Burkholderiales; family Burkholderiaceae_C; genus Rubrivivax. Next base: position 123 of record JANMKK010000256.1, on the reverse strand, counting down.
TGCCCGGCAGCGGCCCACTCTGTGGCGGCGAGGAACGGAGGTCTTGAGTCGGCGCGCACCGCGCGCTTCAACCTCTGATTTACCGCCGACTGTTTGAACGAAGTGAGCGCAGCGAGCGAAGTG
>JANMKK010000246.1:0-11135 GCA_031372005.1 Rubrivivax sp. | reverse complement strand
CCGGCCGGCCGCGTCTACACCGCCAAGGACATCGTCGAAGACCCGCACTACCAGGCCCGCGACATGATCCTGAAGCAGCAGACGCGCAACGGCCATACCCTGGACGTGCCGGGCGTGGTGCCCAAGCTGATGGGCACGCCGGGCAGCATCCGCAGCTCGGCCCCCAACCTGGGCGACGATACCGATGCGGTGCTGGGCGAACTCGATTACACGCCGAAGGACATTGCGGCATTGCGTGAAAGGAAGGTGGTGGCATGAACACAGCAACGAAGTCCATGTGGGACGGTGCGCGCCAGCGCATCTACATGCAAGAGGTCGGGCCGCGCGACGGGCTGCAGGTTGAAGCGCGCTTCGTTGAGACCGAAGAGAAAATCGCGCTCGTCAATGCGCTGTCGGACGCGGGCCTGGTGAAGATCGAGGTCACCTCCTTCGTGTCGCCCAAGGCCATTCCGCAACTGCGCGACGCCGAGATCGTGCTGCGCCAAATTCGCCGCGTGCCGGGTGTCGTCTACAGCGCGCTGGTGCCCAACCTGCGCGGCGCCGAGCGGGCCATCGAGTCCAAGGCCGACGAGCTGAACCTGGTGATGTCGGCCAGTGTCAGCCACAACCTGGCCAACCTGCGCATGACGCAGCCGCAGAGCTACGCCGCGCTGGCTGAGACCGCCGCCGTTGCGCGGCAAGCCGGCGTGGCGGTGAACGTCTCGCTGTCGTGCAGCTTCGGCTGCCCGATGGAAGGCGACGTGCCCGAGGCCGCCGTCTTCGACTGGTGCGCCCGCTACGTGAATGAGATGGGCGCCGACGGCGTGACGCTGTGCGACACCACCGGCATGGCCTACCCGACGCAGGTGGCGCGGCTGACACAGGTGTTCAAGCAACGGTTTGCGCAGACCCCACTGACGCTGCACTTCCACAACACGCGCGGCATGGGCCTGGCCAACGTGCTGGCCGGCATCGCTGCCGGCGCCGACCGCTTCGATGCGTCGTTTGGCGGCATCGGTGGCTGCCCTTACGCGCCCGGTGCGACCGGCAATGTCTGCACCGAAGAGATCGTGCATGCGCTTGAGCTGATGGGCTATGACACCGGAGTCGATCTGACGACATTGCTCAACGCCAGCAAGCAGCTACCGGCGCTGATCGGCCACGACATTCCGAGCCAGCTGGTAAAGGCCGGGCGCAGGCTTGACCTGCACCCCGCGCCCGCCGACTTCGAGCAGATTCGCGCCCGCGCGGAGTCTCGCTGAACCAACCCCAACGAGGAGACACCATGGCCCGATTCGACATCCAGGTCAACGGCAGCAAGCGGTCCATCCAGGCCGATGCCGATTCGCCCCTGCTCTACGTGCTGCGCGACCAGCTTGAGCTGCATGGCCCCAAGTTCGGCTGCGGCTTGGGCCAGTGTGGCGCCTGCACCGTGCACATCGACGGCCAGGCCGTGCGTTCTTGCAGCTATCCAGTGTCTGCCGTCGGCAAGCGAGCGGTGACGACGCTCGAAGGGCTGGGCAGCAGCGCCAAGCCCTCGCCGCTGCAGCAGGCTTTCATCGATGAGCAGGCGGCGCAGTGCGGTTACTGCATCAACGGCATGGTGATGCAGGCGGCCGATCTGCTGAAGCGCACGCCAAAGCCCAGTGAGGCGCAGATTCGTGAAGGCCTGGCGATGAACCTGTGCCGCTGCGGCACGCACCAGCGCATCGTGCGCGCGGTGCAGCGCGCGTCCGGCCAACCCGTCACGGTCTGAGGAGGGCATCATGATGAACACCATGGACCGCAGAGCATTCCTCGCTTCCTCGGGCGCACTGGTCGTCGGCTTCACTTGGGCCGGCACAGCCGCCGCTGCCGCCGCGCCGACACTGACACCCGCCAAAGCGGTGGACAAGGCGCGCATCGAGTCCTTCGTGGCGATTCAAGGCGACGGCCGCGCCACCATCTACACCGGCAAGGTCGATCTCGGCAACGGCTCGCGCACAGCGATGGTGCAGCTGGCCGCTGACGAGCTCGACTTGCCGTTCGACCGCATCACGATGGTGATGGGCGACACCGCCACGACGCCCGACCAGTGGCTCACGGGCGCCAGCACGACCATCGCACAGGGCGGGATCGAGTTGCGCCGCGCCTGCGCCACAGCGCGGGCGGCGTTGTTGGCGCGCGGCGCCGCAAAGCTGGGCCTGTCGGCGGATGAGGCGAACTGCCGCGATGGCGCCGTGTTTTCAAAAGCCGACACGGCGCGCCGCGTCGGCTACGGCGAGCTGGCCTCCGCGGCGCCGCTGGAACTGGCGGTCGACGCGAAGATCGTGCTGAAGAAGCCCGCCGACTACCAGTGGATCGGCAAGCCGATCCCGCGCGTGGACATTCCAGGCAAGCTGACCGGCGAATGGACCTACGTGCACGACTTCCGCGTGCCCGGCATGCTGCACGCGCGCGTGCTGCGGCCGGGCGCCATCGGCGCGTCGCTGCTGTCCTTCGATGACAGCGCCGCGAAGAAGATCGACGGCTTCGTTCGCACCGTGCGCAAGGGCGACTTCCTTGCGGTGCTGGCGAAGACCGAATGGGGCGCGATCAAGGCGATGCGCGCGGTGCGCGTGCAGTGGGGTGCCGCCGAACCGCTGCCCGAACAGGCCACCGTATTCGACCACTGGCGCAGCCTGAAGGTGGCCAAGGAAGACATGACGCAAAACGTCGGCGATGCGCGCGCGGCGCTGGCCGCTGTCAGCAACCCCGCGCGCAAGCTCAAGGCGCGCTACGACTTCGCGGTGCAGACGCACGCGTCGATGGGACCGAGCTGCGCCGTGGCGGATTTCCAGGGCGGCCAACTCACGGTGTGGAGCGCGTCGCAGGCCACCCATTCGCTGGTGACCGAGATCGCGCCCATCGTCGGCCTGGCCCCCGAGAAGGTGCGCATCGTCTACCTCGAAGGCTCGGGCTGCTACGGGCGCAACGGCCACGAAGACGCATCAGCCGACGCCGCGCTGCTGGCCGTGCTGACGGGCCAGCCGGTGCGCGTGCAGTGGATGCGCGACGACGAGATGGCGCGCTCGCCGAAGAGCCCGCCGCGCTCGATCGACCTCGAAGCCGGCCTGGACGAACGCGGCGACATCGTCGCCTGGAACGGCGACTTCTGGATCGCGCTGAACCACATCGTCGCCTTCAAGCCGCTGGACTTTCCGCTGCTGGCCGCAGCCGAAACCGGCGTGCCGCGCTCGGGCAACTGGGTCGGCTTTCTGTTCCAGAACTCAGGGGTGGGCTACACGTTGCCGAACGTGCGCGTCAACACGCGCCACGTCGAAAAGGCGTTTTTCCGCAGCGCGCACCTGCGCAGCCCGGGCCGCATCGAGAACACCTTTGCCAACGAGAGCTTCATCGATGAGCTGGCCTTCGCAGCGAAGGCCGACCCGGCCGAGTACCGGCTGCGCTACATGAAAGATCCGCGCGGTGTCGCGGTGATCCAGAAGGCGATGGCGCGCGCGAAGTGGCAGCCCCGTATCGGCATCAACCCGACCGGCATGAACACGGGTGGCGCCGGCGGCGACATCGCGCGCGGCCGCGGCATCAGCTACCTGCGCTACAGCAACAACAACACCTATGTCGCAGCGGTGGTTGAAGTGGCGGTGAACCGCAAGACCGGCGAGATCCGGGTCGAACGTGTCTGCATCGCGCACGACTGCGGCCTGGTCGTCAACCCCGACGGGACGATCAACCAGATCGAAGGCGGCACGATTCAGACCGTAAGCCGCACGCTGCTGGAGGCCGTGCGCTGGGATCGGCGCGAGGTGCTGTCGCGCGACTGGGTGAGCTACCCGATCCTGCGCCACGACCAGGTGCCGCGTGTTGAGGTGGATTTGATCGACCGCCCCGACCAGCCCACCTTCGCTGCCGGCGAACCGACACCCTGTGCCATTCCGGGGGCAATAGGCAACGCGGTGTTCGACGCCACCGGGGCGCGGCTGCGCGAGGTTCCCTTCACGCCACAGCAGGTGCTGGCGGCGCTGGCTCGGCCGGTAGCGGCCTGACGAATCCCGAGCCTGGCGTTTCACGCCCGGGCCATCGACGGAGTCATCTGCCGGCTGCATAGGCCTTGCGGATGATTTGCCGCCGCCAGGCTGCATCGACTGTCGCGGCCTGTCGGACTTCGGATGTGCACTTCCAGCACCTGTCTGCGGACAGCAGCGCCGCAAACCATCCAGGCGTCCAATTCACTCTTGTCGAAATCTTTTACATCATGTCAAGCGGGATTCCACCAAGACACACCTAAAGCGTGAATTAATATACGTTTTTTCATTGTGGCATCAAGAATGCATGTGGTGACTGCGTCTTGGTCAATGTCCAGGGTGGCGTGTCGTAGCTGGATCTTGGTAAATCTCGCGGGTGCGCTCCCAACTAACTCTCAAGGAGAACCGCAATGTTGAACATCAAGAGAAAAGCGATCGTCGGCGTCATCGGGGCGATGGCCGGGTTGGGTGGGACCGGTGCTGCGCATGCAGACGCGTATGCGTTTGCAAGCAACCAGATCACGAACTTCAGCATCACGTCGACTGCGGTTTTCAGCTTCATCGGCAGCGCCACCCGCGACACCATCACGTCGGCGCAGTTCAGCGGTTTTCCGGTCGCTGGGCACACTGATCCGGTGATTCTGGGCAATGCGTCCAATGCATTTCAGGCAACGGCAGGCCCTGGCTCATTCCCGGCCGAAAACACCTTCACTCAAACAGCCGGAATCATCGGCACGCGCGGCGACGCATTTGTCTCTGCGGGCTCCCCGTTTGGGGCCGGCGTTCCGAACGGCAACAACGTCGCTGAGGGACGGGCGCGTTCTGGTTTTGGCGAGAACGGAGCGAGTGCCGGACGCAATACGGCAGACGCAGCCATCCACGTCACCACCGGCGGTACCTTCACATTCAGCTTCGCGGATTCGATCTTGCTGAGGGCCGAAGCGGATTTGTCCGGCGAAACTGCCAATGCCAGCATCTCGAACATCTTCTCCATCGTCAATGCGGCCGGTGCTACGGTCTACACGTTTGCACCGAATGGGGTGATTGACGCAGGCGAAACCTCGGATCCGTTCAATCTCCAGCGGGTTTGCGGCTCGAACAGCGGCATTCCTCCTGCCGGGTGCCTCATTGGTCCCGTGTCCGGCTTTTTCAGCGGGACGTCAGGGTTCCTCGGTGCCGGCGACTATTCAATCACGCTGCGTACCGCCAGCCAAGAGAACGTATTGACGCAGGCTAGGGTTCCCGAACCCACCTCGCTGCTGCTTGTCGCTGCAGCCCTGCTCGGGCTGGGCATCGCGCGACGCCGCAACAGCGCTTGATGCCACGGCGGTCACCGTTCAGCTTGAGGGCTGGGAGACATCACCCCCGGCTTTCTTGTTATCGCGCCACCGCCGGGCCCTTTTGATCGTCGCCGCACCTGTTCGCTCGGCCGCTGCGAAATCAGCTGGCAGAAGGCCAAACCGAGCGCAGTCTGGCAGCGCCAGAACACACCGATGACGCCTGCGACTGACCACTGGTCTCATCAGAAACTTTGAATTCGGCGGCCAACACGTTTTTGCAAAAATCATGGGGACGAATATCGTCAAGACGTACTGTCAAACTTAAGTTGTTGTTTTAATGGAATCCTATGCGAACCACAGCCAAAGCTTGCGCCACGGGTTTTCTGACTGCGCTGATCGCGTGGGTCCTCTCAGGCTGCGGCAAGATGCCGTCCGCTGCGGAATACATGGAACAAGCAAGAGCCTTTCACGCAAAGCGCGATCATAAAGCGGCGATTATTCTGCTGAAGAATGTTTTGTCTACGGCGCCGGACGACAGCAATGCCCACCTGCTGCTCGGAACGCTCTACAACGAAACGGGCGAGTACGTTTTTGCGGAAATGGAATTGCGCCGAGCGCAACTGGCAGATGCCGATCCCTTTGCCGTCACAGCAGGACTTGCGCACTCACTGTTGGGCCGGGGCGAGTACAAGAAGTTGCTGGACGAGTTTGAACTTTTCGAAAAAGAGCACCCTGAGCTCACACCGGAACTTCTGACCCTGCAGGGTGATGCCCGAGCGGGTGCCGGACGTCAGGATGCAAGATCCTCATACTCAGCGGCACTGAAAAAAAATACCGGCTTCATCCCTGCACAACTGGGCCTCGCGCGCATCGTCTGGCGCGAAGGAAGAATTGAAGCGGCGTTGCACGCAGCCGCCTCGATGCTCGAGCAGGCGCCGCAAAATACGGATGTCTGGCTTTTCAAGGGTGACCTTGAGCGGAGCCGCTTGGCGTTGGAAGATGCTGAGAAATCTTATCGACGGGCGCTCGACATCATGCCCAACGATGTTCAATCGCGTCTGCGATTGGTTGATCTGTACGTCGGCACCAACAAACTCGATGCTGCACGCACCGAAATCGCCGCGGTTCGGAAGTCGGAACCACAGAATCTCATGGCCGTCTATCAGCAAGCCTCAATCTATGTGAGTGAGAAGAGGTACACGGAAGCGCGCGATGCAATTCAGCAGGTTCGCAAGCTGGCGCCCGATCATCTGCCGAGCTTGCGGCTGGCCGGAGCGGTAGCTTATTTCACCGGCTCCAGCGCGCAGGCCGAACGGGAGCTTTCGACTTATCTAAGCCATTTCCCCAACGACGTTCCCACGCGCAAGCTACTGGCCGCCAACTCGCTGCGCACCGGTCAACCCGAGAAGGCGCTGGAGTTCATGAATCCTCTGCTCCCGGTAGGCAACGACGCGCAGGTCTTCGCAATAGCCGGAGAAGCCGCCCTCAGAACGAATCAATTCGCCCGGGCCGCTGAGTATCTGAAGAAGTCTGCGACGCTGGCTCCGCAAGATGCGAGGGTACGCACCCAACTCGGCATCAGCCGCCTCGCAACCGGGGAAGCGGCCAGCGGCATTGCCGATCTCGCGTCCGCGTCGACACTGTCCAGCGACTCGACACAGGCAGACCTGATCCTCGCGTTGGCCCATTTGGAGCGCAAGGAGTACGACAAGGCACTTGCCGTCATCGCCGTGCTCGAAAAAAAGCAGCCGGTCAATCCCGTTGTTTTCAATTTGAGGGCGCAAGCTTTGCTGGCGCAAGGAAATACAGTTCAAGCGCGCAAGAATCTGGAAACAGCACTCGAGCTTCAACCTGACTATTTTCTTGCTGCCAATAATCTGGCGGCGTTGGACGTGCGTGACAAGAGCCTGGAGGCGGCTCGCAAACGCTTGGGCGCCTTTCTCGAAAGGAACCCGTCCAGTGTATCGGCCATGCTGTCGTTGGCGGATATTGCTGATCGGTCCCTGGATGATAAGGACCGGTTAAGGTGGCTCGAAAAGGCTGCCGCGACCTCCCCTGCGACGCTGCAGCCGCACCTTCTGCTGACCCGGCATCACCTGGAACAAAATGATTTCCGCAAGGCGGTGGCAACGGCTCGACGAGCCCAGTTGGCGAACCCGCAGAGCGCCGAGGCGCTTGCCCTGCTGGCCAAGACACAACTTGCGGTGGGAGAAAAAGCGGATGCCGTGACGACCTATTACAGCCTTGTTAAGTTAACACCCAATTCGGCCGCCGCGCATTACGGTCTGGCGTCGGCGCTCGCCGAATCCAAGAATATCTCTGCTGCACAGGCTTCGTTGACGAAAGCGCTAGAGCTGCAGCCCGGCTACCTGGATGCGGAGGTGGCGATGGCCACGCTGGAGGCGAACGCCGGGCGTTTTCCGGAAGCGTTGAGGCTCGCCCAGCGCATACGCAGCCGTTCTCCCAAATCTCCCGTGGGGGCTGCGCTCGAGGGCGACGTGCGAATGAGTCAGGGGGATTTCGCGGGAGCGGCGCGTGCCTACGACGCTGCGCTTGAAATTTCGACGAGCAGCGTACTCTTCATCAACGCGCATGGTGCGCTGGTTCGTGCAGGGAAAACCAAGGAAGCCGACGCGAAAGCCGTCGACTGGTTGAAAAGGAATCCTGCCGACAACGCATCGCGCATGTATCTCGCAGATACCGCGACAGCAGCGGCGAAGAATCAGGTTGCCATCGGGTATTACCAGGCGGTTATCGAGCGCGATCGTGCCAATGCCGTCGCGTTCAACAACCTGGCCTGGTTATATCAGCAGGAAAATGACCCGCGCGCACTTCCAGCCGCTGAACAGGCGCTCAAGCTGCGTCCGGGCGATGCAAAAGTTTTGGACACCCTTGGTTGGATATTGGTGCAGCAGAGCGACACGGCGCGCGGGATCAACCTGATGCAGCGAGCGCTTGCGGTAACGCCCAAGTCGACGGCATTGCGCTATCACTTGGCGGTAGGCTACGCAAAGTCCGGAGACAAGGTGAAAGCCCGTGCGACGCTTGATGCGCTCCTGGCCGCCGAGGATGCATTCCCGCAGCGCAAAGACGCGCTCGCGCTGCATGGGCAGTTGTGAGGCTCTTCCCAGGGCTGGCGGTTCAGCTGATCGGACGCCGTCTACCCGCGGAACTTGCCTTGCGTTCGCCGGGGTGGATCGCCGCTGCGGCCAGCCATGCATCGCCATCGCCCTTGGGTTGCTTGTCGACGCAAAGTTGTCGCAGAGGCGGCCACTCTCGGCCGAGCAGAGCCGAGAACGAGGCCCCTGACCGATCCGATGGCGCCAATGTGTCGAAAACCGACGCCCTCACTCCCACTCAATCGTCGCCGGCGGTTTGCTGCTCACGTCATAAGTCACGCGGTTGATGCCACGCACTTCGTTGATGATGCGAGAGCTGACTTGTCGGAGTAGCGCATAGGGCAGCTCGGCCCAGTCGGCTGTCATGAAGTCGCTGGTCTGTACCGCGCGCAGTGCGACGACGTAGTCATAGGTGCGGCCGTCGCCCATCACGCCCACGCTCTTGACGGGCAGGAAAACCGTGAAGGCCTGGCTCGTCAGGTCGTACCAGCTCTTGCCGCTGGTCGGGTCGATGAACGCGCGCAATTCGTCGATGAAGATGGCGTCGGCGCGACGCAACAGATCGGCGTATTCGCGCTTCACTTCTCCGAGGATGCGCACGCCCAGGCCCGGGCCTGGGAAAGGGTGGCGGTAGACCATCTCGGGCGGCAGGCCCAGGGCCACGCCCAGTTCACGCACTTCGTCCTTGAACAGGTCGCGCAGCGGTTCCAGCAGCTTCAGACCCAGCTGTTCAGGCAGGCCGCCCACGTTGTGGTGACTCTTGATGGTGACGGCCTTTTTCGTCTTGGCGCCGCCGCTTTCAATCACGTCCGGATAGATGGTGCCTTGCGCGAGCCACTTCGCACCGCGGGCACCGGCCTGCGTGAGCTTGGCGGCTTCCTGCTTGAAGACGGTGACGAATTCGCCGCCGATGATCTTGCGCTTGGCCTCGGGGTCGGTGACGCCCGCGAGCCTGCCCAGGAACAACTCGCTGGCATCGACGCGGATGACCTTGGCGTGCATCTGCCCGACAAACATCTGCATCACCATATCGCCTTCGTTCAGGCGCAGCAGGCCATGGTCGACGAAGACGCAGGTGAGTTGATCGCCAATGGCTCGGTGGATCAGGGCTGCGGCAACGCTGGAGTCCACGCCGCCTGACAGGCCCAGGATCACCTCTTCGTCGCCCACCTGGTCGCGGATGCGCGCCACCGCTTCGGCGATGTGGTCGCGCATCACCCAGTCGGGCCTGGCGCCGGCAATGCCGAGCACGAAACGGTCGATCAGCGCCTTGCCCTGCACAGTGTGCGTGACCTCGGGGTGGAACTGCACGCCGTAGTAGCCGCGCGCTTCGTCCGCCATGCCGGCAATGGGGCAGTTGGGGGTGCTGGCCATCAGCGTGAAGCCTGGAGGCAGCGCGGTGACCTTGTCGCCGTGGCTCATCCACACCTTGAGCATGCCGTGGCTTTTGCCCTCAGGTCCGGCGGTGCTGAAGTCCTGGATGCCGTCCAGCAATTTTGTGTGGCCGTGCGCGCGCAACTCGGCATAACCAAATTCGCGGTGCGCGCTGGCTTGCACGTGCCCGCCCTGCTGCACCGCCATCGTGAACATGCCGTAGCAGATGCCCAGCACCGGCACGCCGCTGTCCCACACCGCTTGCGGTGCACGCAGATCGTGTTCTTCGTAGGTGCTGGCGTGGCTGCCCGACAAGATGATGGCTTTGGGCGCGAAGGCCGTGACGAAGTCATCGGTGACGTCGTTCGGATGGATTTCGCAGTACACATGCGCCTCGCGCACGCGGCGCGCGATGAGCTGTGTCACCTGGGAGCCAAAGTCAAGGATGAGGATCTTGTCGTGCATGGTGTTCAGGGTGCGGCGTGCATTGCCACCGTGGCAGGCTGCGGCGTGCGGCGGAAGTGGATGATGGCGAGCAGCAGGGCCAGTGCCTGCAGCACGGCGCAGAAATACATGGGCGCGCCGATGCGCCAGTCGCCCGCCGGCAAGTGCGACACCATGCCCAGGAGCGGCGCGCCAAAGGCCGGCGCGATGACGGCGGTGAGGCTGCTCAAGCCGCTGAGCGCACCCATCGTCTGGCCCTGGTTGCGCGTGTCGGCCGCGCTGGAGATCAGGCTCTGCATGGTGGCAGCCACGGCAGCGCCCAGCAGGTTGGCGAAGATCACCGGGTACATCATCCAACCCTCAGTGACCATGCCCCAAGCCGCAAAGGCCAGCGTCGATGACACGAGGCCCATCACCGCCAGGCGCTGTGGCGTAAAACGTTTAAGCAGGCGGCCGAGCAACACGCCCTGCACCAGCGCCGAGACAATGCCCACCGCAAACAGCGACCAGCCGTTTTCCGTCGGGCCCCAGTTGAACTTGAAGGTCGTGTACAGCACCCAGGTCGTGTACAGCGTGAACTGTGCCAGGCCGGCACAGGCCATCACCCCCACCAGCAGGCCCACACCCTTGAGTTGAGCCAGTTGCTTGAGCGAACTGAACGGGTTGGCGCGCCGCCAGTCCACCACACGGCGCTTGTCGGGTGCCAGCGATTCCGGCAGCACGAAGTAGCCGTAGGCCAGGTTGATCAAAGCCAGGCCGCCGGCGACGAAGAATGGCAACTGCAGGTCGATGCCGCCCAGAATGCCGCCCAGCACCGGGCCCAGGATGAAGCCGATGCCAAACATCGCACCCAGCAGCCCGAATCGTTTGGCGCGTTGATCGGGCGGCGTGATGTCGGCGACGTAGGCATTGGCCACCGCCGCGTTGGCCTGCAT
>JANMKK010000190.1:0-7082 GCA_031372005.1 Rubrivivax sp. | reverse complement strand
GTAGATGCTCTGCGCGTCGTCGTACAGCACCAAGAGGCTCTGCGTGTCGGGCGTGACCATGCGGGCCGCCATGCGCAGCCAGGCGTCTTCAAAGTCATGCGCTTCGTCGACCAGCAGCGCGGTGTACTGGCCGCCCGGCACGCGGCCGTTGTCGATGGCGCGTTCGAGCAGCAGCGCAATCGCTTCAAAGTAGTCGCTGCCGCGCAAGCCCTGCGGGTCACCCAGCTGGTAGCTGCGCACCATGTCCTGGCACCAGCTGTGAAAGGTGCGCACCTGCACGCGTTCATCCACACCGCGCTGGCGCAGCAGGGCTTCGATGCGGGTGGCCAGCGTGCGGTTGAAGCACATCACCAGAATCGGCCGGTCCGGCCGCGCCGCTGCCGCCAGGAATTGCGCGCGGAAGATCAGGATCATCGTCTTGCCCGACCCCGCCGCGCCGTGGATGACGCGGTGGCCTTCGCCCAGCGTGCGCGCCACCTGTTCTTGCTGCAGGTCCATCACCGTCACCAAATCGGGCAGCAGAGGTGCCGACGTTTCTTCATCAAAAACCAGCGAGGTCTGCGTCGCCAACCGCACTTCAGGAAACAGGTGCCAACGGATGCGGTCGCGCTGCGGCAGCGTCAGCGTGTGCGGGTAGCTGACGGTGAACATGCCCCACAGGCGCTGCTGGAAAAGCGCAGCATCGAATTCGGGTTCCAGGTCGTCGCGCAGCAGCGTGCGCGCGCTGGGGAAGAGCGCCTCGAAGTCGCTGCCGGCCACGTCGGCACGGCGCAGTCCGCCCAGCACCACACCCCAGCCGTAGGGGAAGAGCAGACGGCCCGCAAAGGGGCCGTCGGCGTGGGTCAACGCGGGGTCGGCTTTCATCAGATCGACCAGCTCCATCGCATAGTCCCGCGCCTGGCGCAGCGGGTGGGCCACCGTGACCTTGCCGCGCGGCGTGTTCAGCTCGATCGCGTCGCGCGTGCCGGGGCCCAGCGTGCTGCGCCGCCAGTCCTTCACTTCCAGCAGCAGGATGCCCCAGCGCGGTGACAGGATCACAAAGTCAGGCTGCCGCGCGCGCGGGCCCAGTGTGATGTCGTGCCAGACGATGTAGTCGTCTTCCAGGCAGCGCTTCAGTTGGTGCAGCACGCGCCGCTCGCCGGCGTTGCAGCGCGCGTCGATGAGGCTCAAGCCTTGGGGAAAGAGCGCCATGGGGCCACGGGTCCGGGTGGGTGCGGGCCTTGAGTATGCGAGTCAGGCCAACGCGGCAGAATTCGCCGGGCCCACGAGGCTGAATCCAAACCGAAAGCACATCATGCTCGACACCCTGGAAACCCACGCCCGCCGCGCTGCCGGCCGCCTGCCTGCCAGCACCTGCCATTGGGCCGTCCGCGGTGTGCACGAAATTTCTGAGCAACTGAGCGTGCGCGACGGCGTCACCGAAGCGCCCAGCCGGTCGCAAGACAGCGGCGCGATGGTCACGGTGGTGGACGGGGGCATGGGCTACGCCGCGACGTCGGACCTGTCCGAAACCGGTTTGGCGTCCGCGTTCCTGCGCGCCCACCAACTCGCCCGCGCGGGCGCCGGACGCACCGTGATCGACTACGAAAAGGTCCAGCGGCCCACAGCATCTGGCCGTTATGCCAGCACGGTGGAACGCAGCAGCAACAGCGCCACGCTGCCGGAGAAACTGGGTTGGCTGCACGAGGTGTGCGCTGCCGCCGGTGGGGAAGGCCGCAAAGACCCGCGCATCGTTGACCGCCACGCCACCCTGTGGAGCGTGCGCACCGAGCAGCTGCACATCAGCAGCGAAGGCGCGCGCACGCATCAGCAGTGGGAATTCACGACGCCTTCGGTGCAGGTGACGGCACACGACAAGGGCGTGACGCAAGTGCGGTCCAGCGGAGGCCAGTACAACGGCTTTTGCCAGCAGGGTGGCATCGAGGTGCTGGAGCGCGCGCGCTTCCGCCAAAGCGAAGGTCCGCGCGTGATGCGTGAAGCGCTGGCGCTCGTCGGCGCCGCGGTATGCCCCAGCGGGAAGATGGACGTGATCCTGATGCCCGACCAGATGACGCTGCAGATCCACGAAAGCATCGGCCACCCGTTGGAGCTGGACCGTATCCTGGGAGACGAGCGCAATTTCGCAGGCACCAGCTTCGTCACGCTGGACATGTTTGGCAGCTACGCGTACGGCAGCGCGCTGCTCAACGTCAGCCACGACCCCGGCCACGCGCATGCGTTTGCCAGCTTCGCCTTTGACGACGACGGCACACCCGCCGAACGCGCGCTGCTGATTGAAGGCGGCCGGCTGCTGCGGCCACTGGGCGGCAGCCTGTCGCAGGCGCGGGCCCGCGCACAGGGCCATGAGCTGGGCAGTGTCGCCACCACCCGGTCGGCCGGCTGGAACCGGGCGCCGATTGACCGCATGAGCAACCTCAACGTCGAACCCGGCGACCAGAGCCTGGAGCAGCTTGTCGCGGCCACCGAGCTGGGCGTGCTGATGCACACCAACTGCTCGTGGAGCATCGACGATTCCCGCAACAAGTTTCAGTTCGGCTGCGAATACGCGCAGATGGTGCGCGGCGGCCGAGTGGCCGAGGTGGTGCGCAACCCCAACTACCGCGGCGTCAGCGCCACCTTCTGGCGGTCGCTGGCCGGAGTGGGCGACGCCAGCACGGTGGAGGTGGGCGGCACGCCGTTCTGCGGCAAGGGCGAGCCCTCACAGGTCATCCGCGTGGGGCATGCGTCGCCGGCTTGCCGCTTTGTTGGCGTGGATGTGTTCGGGGGTGCAGCATGAGCCTCACCTATCTGGAACCCGCCGCCTTTGACGCACTGTGCAACGATCTGCTGCGCGCCGACTCTTCGGTGGACCGCACCACGCTGTACCTGCGCGCCGAATCCAGCGACTTCCTGCGCTTCAACCACGCCGCGCTGCGCCAGGCCACCCACGTGCAGCAGGCTTACCTGACGGTTGCGGTGGAACGCGGCCAGCGCCGCAGCGAAAGCACGGTCTCTCTGGAGGGCGACCCGCGGCTGGACGCCGCGCGGTTGAAGGCCGAACGCACGGAACTGATCGCGCAACTGGACCTGATCACCGACGACCCCTTTTTGCATCGGCCTGCGGCCGCCACCCACAGCCAGCGTGACGACCGTGGCGCGATGCCCGAGGCCGGCCACGTCATTGTCTGCGTGCATGAGATGGCAGCGCTGCGCCTGAAGCAGGACTTCGTCGGCTTCTACGCAGCCGGCCCGGTGGCGCACGCCTTCGCCGACAGCCTGGGCAGCCGCCACTGGCACCGCGTGGAAAGCTTTCACTTCGAGTGGTGCCTCTACCACCGCGCCGACAAGGCCGTGAAGACGGTGTACGCCGGCACGCACTGGGACGACGCCGCCTTCTGCGCAAGGCTGGAAGAGGCCGCGCAACGCGTGCCGCTGCTGGCGCGTGAACCACGCACGCTCAAGCCCGGCGCCTACCGCGCGGCGCTGGCGCCGATGGCGATGGCGGAGATTCTCGGCACGCTGGGTTGGAGCGGCTTTTCACTCAAGGCCAGCCGCACGGGTGTGAGTTCACTGATGCGGCTGCAACGCGGCGAAGCTACCTTCGCCCCCGGATTCCACCTGGAAGAAGCCTTCGCGCAAGCCCCCACGCCGGCCTTCACCGAAGAAGGTTTCGCGCGCCCTGCGTGCGTGGCCCTGGTGGACGGCGGGCAGCTGCCGGCAAGCGGCGGCACTCTGAATTCCGCGCGCTCGGCGGCTGAATACGGCCTGCAGGCCAACGGCGTGGGTGCCGGTGAATCACCGCAGGCGCTGCGGCTGCGGGGCGGCAGCATTGCTGACGATGAGTTGCTGAGCGCACTCGACACCGGCCTGTACATCAGCAACCTCTGGTACCTGAACTACAGCGACCGCGCCGCTTGCCGCATGACCGGCATGACCCGCTACGCCTGCTTCTGGGTCGAAGGCGGTGAGCTCGTCGCACCCATCAACGTCATGCGCTTCGACGATGACGCGCTGCGGCTTTTTGGCAGCGGTCTCATCGGCCTGACCCAGACCCCGGAATTCATTCCCGGCGGCGACACGTATGGATGCAGAGGCCTGGCATCGGTGACGACACCGGCGGCGCTGGTGGAGGGGTTTGTGTTGACGTTGTGAGGGCGTGTCAGTTAGGTGGCAGCGGGCTGCGGGCAGCAGGCTCAGTGGTAGTCATCCTCCAACTGATGGCGCACCGCAGCGATCACAACTTCCCCAGGGTCAACGATCTCGAACAGTGCGACGTAGCCCGAGTTTCCAAATGGAATGATCAACTCGCGCAAAAAGGGGCCCGGCCCGGCCTTGCGGCACGTGAAGGGAGATGACTTGAGGGTGGCCAGTCCTGCGCGGACAGCGGACAACACGTCTGCTGCCAGGTCCAAGTCACCGCCCTCTCGCGCCAACTCGCGTTCAATCACGTGATCAAAGAGCCGTTCCAGATCGGCTTCTGCCTCGCGGGTCAGGCGGACCGCGAAGCTCACTTCCCGCTGTCGCGTTGCCGCGCGCGCGCTGCGTCCAGTTTGTGCTGCAAGCGCTGCACTACGGCGTCAGCATCCACATAGTGGCCGGTGCGCCTGGCGTTGGCCAGTGATCGCACTCCCCGGGCCACGAATTCCGCCTGGTTACGGCGCCGTAATACTGCGGCGCGCACCGAAGACTCGACGAACTCGGACACCGTTTCGCCTTCGCTCAACAGTTCTTCTACCTCGGCCCTCAAGGCAGGTTCGACACGGACAGAAGGAATGGTGGAGGACTTCATGGATTGAATGTAGCGCATTTGCGCTGCGTAGAGCAGAGCCTATATCGGCCCCCAGCCCGCGATCAGCAAGTCATACCGCGTCGCGCGCCCGGCCCCGGCGTGCTGCAGCAACCCCAGAGCCGCCACTGCCCCGGCATCAAGCAGGACGTTGATCACCCTGCGCTGGCGTGGGCTCAGGTCCTTTGCGCGATGCTCGGACCAGACATCGCCTTGGCCAGCGACAGGTCGATGACCGCCGATGCCGCGACGCGGGCGGCTCGCACCTGGTCGGCGAACCACACCACCCAGGGCGTGACGTCGAGTGCACCGAATTGCGCCTGCTGCAGCTGCCCGTACTACTCAACGCGCTGGGCCAGCAGTTGCTGCGAGATGCGCAGCAGCCGGCTGGGCTCACCGGCGTCGCGCGCCAGGATTGGATCGACGATGGCCAGGCCGGCGCGGCCGTTGCCGTCCTCGAAGGGCTAAGCGGACTCGAACCACAGGTGCGCCAGCGCGGCCTTGACCAGACTGTCGGGTTCGTTGGCCGCTTCCAGCCCGGCCAGGAAACGGCTCACTTCCTTCGGCACCTGCGCAGACGGTGGTACTTTGTAGTGGATGGTTTCTCGGCCGATGCGACCACGGACGATCTGCATCGGCTCAGCATGGTCGCGATAGGCGCCCACGCGGATCCTGGCCACGCCCGAGTAGCCGGTTGGAAACAGGGCAGGGCTGCCAGGCCTGCAGCCTCCCGTGCGTCAGCGGCTGAGCAGCCGCCCACCGCGTCGTCCACCAGGTCCAGCAGCCCGTCGATGTGTCGCGGTGCTCGCTGCGCCTTGGCCCCGGCAATTCCCAAGCGGCGGGCGACCGACGAGCGCACCGTTTCCAAATCCAGCCGCTCACCTTCGATGCCAGCCGTAACCACCGCTTCCTGCACCCAGACCTCGGCCTTGAGCGCCTGGCGTTGTTCAAAACCAATGGCGGCCAGGGTGCCTTCGACAACGCCTGGTGCGCGGCGCGCCCGGGCAATGGCGGTGCCAACCTGTGCGGCGTCGTAGTGCAGGGCAGGCCAGCCGGGCTGTTGCCATAGGCGTTGAGGCGCGTGCGCAGGTTAAGTGGCGACGGTTGCCTGCCCTTGACTCAGCCAAACGAGGCCCTGTACGTCGTCGGGTTCAGGTTGCAGTGCCCTTCTATCGGGCCGTCCAATTGGAAAAGCCTGGGAGAGGCGCGAAAGTCGAAAAGCCTATAGAGATGGAATTGCGGTGCATGGTCTCGCGCAAAGCGCACCTCGTTGGCAGACACGAAGAACGGCGTGCGTTCGCCGAAGCTCGTGGTCTTC
The DNA here is from genome assembly GCA_031372005.1 of Rubrivivax sp. Classification (GTDB taxonomy): domain Bacteria; phylum Pseudomonadota; class Gammaproteobacteria; order Burkholderiales; family Burkholderiaceae_C; genus Rubrivivax. The sequence goes on along the minus strand of JANMKK010000190.1, from coordinate 999 downwards.
ACTTCGATGAATCGCTCACGGCCATTGGGCTCGAACGAGCGAATGTCGTATCCCAGCCCATCCCCTTCGATTCGGGACGCATGGACAACCCGTTGCGCCAATTGTTCAACACCGAGCTGGCGCAGCCGCCACTGCTCAAATCGCAGTGCGAACTCTTCGCCTGCCGAACCCAGCGATCGGTTCTGGGCTTCACGCTCCAGATAGTCGCGTTTAAGCGGCGCGCGAAGATATTGCGACGGCCTCTCGTTAACAGCCGTTTCGCGACGCGGGGCTGCCGCCTTCACACGGCTGAAGTCCAGTACGTCCGCGCTGGCTGCAGGCATCTGGACGGCGGACAACGCCACTTCGTCGATCAGCGAGTGCGTCAACACTTGGGCGGATACCTCTTGCACGAGAAGGCTTCGTTGAACGTTGGAGCGAGGCTTGTAGCCCCGCAGATAGGGGAAGCCGAGTTCAAGCATGACCGCGCTGATGTTGGCGTGTTTGAACTCAATGGAACCCCCTGTGCGGCCAGGCAGTTTTTTCAGCAGCAGCTGCCGCTTGGCAGTCTTGTTGTAGGCCTGCCCTGTCAGTTCGCAAGTCAACATTGCAAGATAGTCGGTCACGATGAGCTCAACTTCATCGGGGCGCCAATCCGTGCCGGCAACGGTCATTGGCCAGACCTGAAGAATTTGCGGTGCAGAGATTTCAAAGCTTTTCAAGCTCACTCAGCAACGTGCCGAGTTGGCCGCGAACAACGCCCCAGACAACCACGTCGTCAGTTTCAGCGTAGGCGTGCACCAGGACATTGCGCAACGCCACAGCCCTGGGCAAGTCAGTGATGAGGCCGGCCAGTGCCGCATCCAACTGACGAAGCCGGTTCAACGCTTCGCCCCGCGTCATGAACTGCCGCTCGACGGCAGCGCGCAGGATCTCATCGGCTTGATAGTCGTCGAAATTCTTGCCCGCCGTGAAGCGCAGGATGCGGGCGGCCGATTCCTTTGCGTCCCACAGAAATTT
>JANMKK010000128.1:0-4467 GCA_031372005.1 Rubrivivax sp. | reverse complement strand
GCTTGCCCTCGGGCACCGTGGTGTCGGTGGTGCGCGCCACCACCCAGCGGCTGCCGGGCGCGGTGATGAGTTCTGCCACGTCCAACCGCTCCAGGCCCAGCTTGGGTGTGTCGTTGCGGCCGAACACCGCCACCGGTTTGGACGATGCTTGGGACGTCGGGGCCAGCCGCAGCAGGAAAACGCGGCTGTCCATGTAGTACTCGGTTTCGGCGTCGCCGCTGGCCATTTCCTTGAGCTGGTTGTAGAGCAGGCTGCGGCTGTCGGGCAGCCAATGCGCGGCAGTCAGTACACGCGGCACCGGCGCACCGATGGTCTTGCCGCTGGCGACATCCAGCACAAAGAGCGACGCCTGTTCCGACCCACCGGCCGACATGCCGTAGGCCACGTAGCGCCCGTCCCACGACGGCGAGAAGTGATTGATGGCATGCGGCACCTTGGTGCGGTCGGTCTCCAGCTTCGGGTCCACCAGCACACGCTCAGGCCCCGCCAGACCCTGGCGCACGACGAGCTTGAACTGGTTCTCGCCGACCGCGCGCTTGAGGTAGTAGATGCGGTCGCCGCCCAGGCGCATGACGCTGCGAACGCCGTCGCCGCCGCTGCGCCGCAGTTCGCTCAGGCGGGCCTGGATGTCGTCACGCTGGTCGATGCGGTCCAGCAGCGCGCGCGTCGCTTCGCCCTGCGCCAGCATCCAGGCCTGCGCACGCGGTGACTTCACGTCTTCCATCCAGCGGTAGGGGTCATGCACGGTGGTGCCGTGATAGACCGTTTGCACATCCTGCACCTCGGCCACCGGTGGCGCGGCCTGCGCGGCAAAAACCGCGAACAACCCAGCGCACAACCCAGCGCACAACCCAGCGGACAGCGCGACCGACCGCGCGGCAGACAACCACAGCTTCATCACAGCCCCCTTCAATCGCCTTCGACCCATTCGATCTGCGCGCCCAGCTTGCGGATGTTCTCGGCAAAGTGCGGGTGCGCGCGCCGCACCGGCGTGGCGTTCTTGATCACCGACTTGCCCGGGATGCTGGCCGCCAACATCAGCAGCGCAATCGCCACGCGGATGATGTACGGGCTTTCCACCTCGGCAGGCGCCAGCGGTTTGCCGCCAAAGATGATGATGCGGTGCGGGTCGGCCATGAAGGCCTGGGCGCCGAACTTGCCGAGTTCACTGGTCCAACCCATCGCACCTTCATAGACCTTGTTCCAGAACATTGCGCTGCCCTCGGCGCGCACGCCCAGCGCCACGAAGATCGGCAGCAGGTCCACCGGCAAATACGGCCACGGCGCAGCTTCGATCTTCTGCAGGATGTTCTGCGTGAAAGGCTGCTTCACGCGCAGCGGGCCGTCCACCACCGTGTGGCTCCAGCCACCTTCATGCACCACCTGCACGCCGAACTTGGCGAATGTGCGGTCGATCAGCGGAAACTGCTCTGGCGCCGAATTCTTCACCGTGATGCAGCCGCCGGTGATGGCGCCCAGCGCCATGAAGGTGACGGCTTCGTGGAAGTCTTCGGCAAAGGTGAATTCACCGCCGCTCAAGGAGCGCACGCCATGCACCGTGAGCCGGCTGGTGCCGATGCCTTCGATCTGCGCGCCCAGCATCGTCATGAAGGTGCAGAACTCCTGCACGTGCGGCTCGCTCGCGGCGTTCATCAGCGTGCTGGTGCCGTGGGCCAGGGCCGCGCAAAGCACGAAGTTCTCGGTGGTGGTGACGCTGGCGTAGTCCAGCCAGTGCTGGTTGGCCTTCAGGCCCGATTCGGTGCGCATGATCAGCGCTTCACGGGTGCGTTCCACGGTGCTGCCGAAACGTTCCATCACCTCGACGTGCGGGTCGATCTCGCGCACGCCCAGGGTGCAACCCTGCACATCGTTTTCAATCCGCGCCACGCCAAAGCGCGCCAGCAGCGGCGGCACCAGCATGATCGAACTGCGCATCTCTTCAGGCAGGTGGTGGCTCTGCGGGTCGAAAGTGGTGTTCTTGTGGTGCACGTCCAGCACGCCGGTGGCGTAGTCGACGCTGACCTCGCTGCCCAGCATGCGGTAGATGTCCAGGATCTTGCGCACGTCGGTGATTTCCGGAATGCCCAGCAGGCGCACCGGTTCACGCGTCAAGAGCGTGGCGCACAGGATCGGCAGCACGGCATTCTTGTTGGCAGAAGGGACGATGCGGCCGATGAGCGGCGTGCCGCCGTGGACAATGAGGTTGGCCATGAAGGGGCTTTGGTTCCGGATGTGTCAGACGTGGATTCAGCCGCGTATTTCAGCTGCGGATTGTCACTGTGCCGGATCGCGCATCCGCTTTCGAATGTCGTCGATTGCAGACAGCAACTCCGGCGACAGCACCGTGCCCCACGCCGCCAGGTTCTCGTCCAGCTGCGCCACGCTCGTCACGCCGATGATGGTGCTGGCCACGCGCCAGCTGCCGTAGCAGAAGGCCAGCGCCATCTGCGTCGGCGTCAGGCCGTGCGTGCGCGCCAGCGCGTTGTATTCGCGCGCCGCTGCCAGCGTTTCTGGCCGAGCCCAGCGCTGCGCGCGCATGGCGGCAAAGCGCGACAGGCGGCCGATCTGCGGCTGCGCTTCGTCGAAGCCGGGCTCGTCGTACTTGCCGCTCAGCGTGCCAAAGGCCAGCGGCGAATAGGCCAAGAGGCTAACGTCCGTGCGGTACAGCGTCTCGTCCAGCGCATTGTCCAGGCTGCGGTTGACCAGCGCATACGGGTTCTGCACGCTGGCGATGCGCGGCAGGCCGTGCTGTTCGGCCAGGCGCACAAACTCGGTCACGCCCCAGGGTGTTTCGTTGCTCAGGCCGATGTGGCGCACCTTGCCGGCCTTTACCAGGCCGGCCAGCGCTTCAAGCTGCGACTGGACCGACGCGTATTCCTTGTCCTTTGTCGGGTCGAAATACTGCGCTCCGAACCACGGCCCGTTGCGGTTGGGCCAGTGGATCTGGTAGAGGTCGATCACGTCCGTCTGCAGGCGCTTCAAGCTGTCGTCACAGGCCTGCACGATCTCGGCCGGCACCAGGTCTGCGCTGCCGTTGCGCACCCAGTCCATGTTGCGCGACGGCCCCGCCACCTTGGTGGCCAACACCACTTTTTGGCGCACGCCGGGGCGGCTGGCGAACCACTGGCCGATGATGGTTTCGGTGCTGCCGTAGGTTTCGCGCCGCGCCGGCACGGCGTACATCTCGGCGGTGTCGATGAAGTCGATGCCGCGCGCCAAGGCGTGGTCAAGAATGGTGTGGGCGTCGGCGGTTACGACCTGTTCACCAAAAGTCATCGTGCCCAGGCAAATAGGGCTGACGTGCAGGTCGGACTTGCCGAGTGGGATGTGTTTCATGGCCGCAGTGTGCCGCAAGCCCACGCCGCGGGCGGGTTGTCAGGGCTTGAGCACTTGCGCCGCCCGCTGCTCTTCCTGCAGCCGCAACACCCGGCGCTGCACCTTGCCGGTGGTGGTCATCGGCAGGGCGTCGATGAATTCGATCTCCTTCGGGTATTCATAGGGCGCCAGCTGGCCACGCACATGCTGCTGCAGCGCCTGCACCAGCGTCGCGTCGCCCACATGGCCGGCCGCCAGCACGACGTAGGCCTTCACCACCGCGCCGCGTTCAGCGTCGGGCTTGGGCACCACAGCGGCGTTGGCCACCGCCGGGTGCTTGAGCAGGCAGTTCTCGATCTCGCTGGGGCCGATGCGGTAACCGGCGGCCTTGAAGACATCGTCGCTGCGGCCTTGGTACCAGAGGTAGCCGTCTGCATCCATCACTGCGGTGTCGCCGGTGCGGCACCAGCTGCTGTGCACGTCGCCAGTGAACTTGGCTGCGGTGGCGGCTTGGTTGCGCCCGTTCTTGCTCCAGTAGCCGAGGAAAAACACCGGGTCGGGCTGGCCATGCGCATCCAGCCGGTGCACGGCCACGTCACCGGGCGTGCCGCGTTGGCATTCGACGCCTGCACCGTCGATCACCGCCACACGGTGGCCCGGGTAGGCGCGGCCCATGCTGCCGGGCCGGGCTGGCCAGGCGGGGCGGCGCTGGCCGTCGGTGGCGATGTAGCTGCAGCAATTGCCCACGATGTAGTTGATCTCGGTCTGGCCGAACATCTCGTTGACGGTCACGCCCAGGGCCTGCCGACACCAGTGGAATACCGTGTCGCCCACGGCTTCACCCGCGCTCATGATGGCGCGCAGCTGCAAGGTGTAGCGCGCCGCCGGCTCGGGCACCGCCTTCATCATCGCCTTCAGCGCGGTCGGGAAAAGGAAGCTGTGCGTCACCCGGTGCCGCTGCAGCAGCTCGAAGGCGCGCTCGGGCGCGAAGCGGCCTTGGTAAGCCACCACGCGGCGGCCGAAGTACAGCGTCGGCAACAGCGCGTCCAGCAGGCCGCCGGCCCAGGCCCAGTCGGCCGGGCTCCAGAAGACCTCGCCGCGGCTGGCGCCGAAGCCGTTCTGGCTGCAGACGAAGCCGGTGAGATGCCCGAT
>JANMKK010000076.1:0-5532 GCA_031372005.1 Rubrivivax sp. | reverse complement strand
CTGGCGCAGCGCCACCCGGAACAGGCCACGGCCTACGGCGAACAAGCCCTGGCCGCTTACCAGCGCATTGGCAGCCGCTACGGCGCGGCCATCGCCATGTTGAACCTGTCGTTTGTGGCCCAGCAATGCGGCCAGTTGGCGTCATCGCGCGACCAGCTGCTGCCGTTGATCGAGCTCAGCAACGCCATCGACCACCAGCAGATCGGCGCGCAGGCGCGTTGCAACCTGGCCGGCGTGCTGGCCGAATTGGGCGACCCGCAGGCCGCGCTGCAGCACGCCGAGGAGGGCATCCGGATGGCGCAAAAGATCGGCGACAGCTACATCCAGGCCACTGGCCATTCGGCCATCGCCCAAGCCAGCTTCGACCTGGGTTTGTGGCAGCGGGCCGTCGACCATGGGCGTCTGGCGCAAGCCGGCCTGCTGGCCAATGGCGAACCCTCAGAAGCGCTGTTCAGCGAGGCCAGCGTGGCCTGCGCCCTGCACCAGGCCGGTGACAGCGCGGCGGCCATGGCGGCCGTCGAAACCGTGCTGGCCACTGTCGCCGGCCGCGGTGGCTGGCAGCAGGACGACGCCGACGCGGCCAACGCCTGCAGCCGTGTGCTGGCGCTGCAGCAAGATCCGCGCGCCGCTGCCACCCTGGCGGCAGCCCATGCCGGCCTGATGGCGCAGGCCGCTGTGTTGACCGACCCCGCCTTGCGCCAGCAGTTCCTGCAGGCCAGCGCGTCGCGGCGCCAGATTCAGGCGGCCTGGGACGGCCGGCCGAAGGTGCCGGTTCAAGGGGGTCCCGGGCCTGGCCACCTTGTGGAGCGGCATGGCGATGGCATAGGATGAATTCGGCATGCCATGCCGCCTCAGATCCACTTACAGGGAAACTCCATGTTGATGCCCCGTCTGCCCCGTCTGCCCCGTCTGCCCCACTTTTCCCGCCCGCTGCTCTGCGCACTGCTCTGCGCCAGCGCCGCGTTCGGCGCCCAAGCGGCAACCGCCTGGGACGAGGCGGTTTCGGGCGACCTGGCCAACGTCGGCACCAGCCCCACGGCGCTGTCTCTGGGGCTGGGCTCCAACATCATCACAGGCAGCACCGGCCGCAGTGCCGCCGGCGTGGTGGACCGCGATTACTTCAGCTTCACGCTGCCGGCCGGTTGGCGACTGGATTCGTTGACCCTGCTGCCGGGCACCACCTTCCTGGGGCCGTCGGGGTTGGGCTTTATTGGCGTGCAGGCGGGCACGCAGGTCACGGTCAACCCCACCGGCGGCAGCGCCGTGGGCTTGCTGGGCTGGTGGCACTACAACATCAATGACATGGGTACCGACATCCTGCCGTCCATCGGCCTGGGCTCCGGCGCCAGCGGCTTTGCCGGGCCATTGCCGGCCGGCAGTTATGCGTTCTGGATCCAGGAAACCGCCACCGGCAGCGCTGCGTACAACTTCGACTTCCGCGTCTCTGCAGTGCCTGAGGCTTCGACCGCGCTGCTCTTGATGGCGGGCCTGGCAGGGTTGGGCTTTTTGCGCCGGCGCTGACGGCCCGGCCGTGATGTTGATGTTGGGCACCGCTGGGTGCATGCCGGCTGAAAAGCAGCGTCTGCGAACCCCTGGACATCCACCTTTGGGTTGACCCGATCTTTGCCTTCGACGCAAGCGGAAGATCAGCCACTCTGTTCCCTCAGATGATCTCGAAGTACCTCTTCAATTCCCAGTCCGTTACCGCGTCCTGCCACTGCCTATGTTCCCATTCGCGCGTGGCCGCAAAGTGGTCGACGAAGGTGTCGCCCAGGAAGTCCCGTGCGATGTCGGATTTGCGGAAATTGCGCGTGGTTTCGATCAGGGACCGCGGCGCGCGCGGGATGTGCTCTGCGCCCTGGTTGGTGCCGGTGATGGGCGGCGCCGTCAGCTTCAAGCCCTTCTCCACACCGTGCAGGCCGGCCGCGATGACGGCGGCCATCGCCAGATACGGGTTCACGTCGGCGCCCGGGCAGCGCGTTTCCAGGCGCGTGGCTTTGGGTGAGCCGGCAATGACGCGAAAACTGGCCGTGCGGTTGTCCAGCCCCCAGGTCGGTTTGACGGGCGCCCAGAAGCCGTCCACCAGGCGTTTGTAGCTGTTGATGGTGGGCCAGAACATCGGCGCAAAGTCCATCAGACACGCGACCTGGCCGGCGAGATAACTCTCGAAGAGCTTGCTCATCTTGCGCGGGCTCTTGGCGTCATGGAACAGGTTGTTCTTGCCGTCCGAGAGACTTTGGTGGATGTGGCCTGAACAGCCCGGCAGCGCCGCATTCCACTTCGCCATGAAACTGGGCATGACGCCGTGCTGTTTGCCGATCTCGCGCGCGCCGGTCTTGAACAGAATGGCGCGGTCGGCCTGTTCCAGCGCCGTGCTGAAGGCGATGGCCACTTCGTAGACGCCAGGGCCGGTTTCGGTGTGCAGGCCCTCGATAGGCACGCCGAAGGCCGCCATGTCGTCCATCAGCGCGTTGAAAAACTCGCGCTTGTCGGCCATGCGCAGCAGCGAATAACCGAACATGCCGGGCGTGATGGGCTCAGGCGCAACGCCCTTCTTGGCGGCCCAGCTCTGCGGTGTTTCGCAGAAGTTGAACCATTCGAATTCCATGCCGGTCATGACCTGCAGGCCCAGCTTCTCGGCCCGCTTGAGCACCCGCTTCAGCGTCTGGCGCGGGCACACGGCGTAGGGCGTGCCGTCGGCGTTGACAAACTCGCCCAGGAAGAAGGGCACGTTGCTGTCCCAGGGTACGTGGCGCGCGGTGTCCAGGTCCAGCCGCGCCAGCGCATCGGGGAAGCCGTGCTGCCAGCCGGTGACTTGCGCGTTGTCGTAGCACTGGTCTGATGAATCCCAGCCGAAGACCACGTCGCAGAAACCGAAGCCGCCTTGGGGATAGGGCTCGGCGACGCCGAGGAATTTGTCGCGGTGCAGGACCTTGCCACGCAGGACGCCGTCGATGTCGCTGCAGGCCACCTTGACCTTGCCTGCGCCGCTTTTGCGGATGGCCGCCACTGCGGGGTGGTCTTGGGGGGTTCTGAGGCTGCTGCTGTTCTTCTCGCTGGCCATGTTGCTGCTCCGTCGACGACGCGGGTTCCTTTCGGACCCGGCCGCCTTCAGCGTATCAGCAAAGCGCGGCGCGCCAGCAACGGGAATGGGGTGTCGGTGGAAGTGGTGGTGGGTGCGACGTCGCGGCCTGAGCCTGTCCGGGCGCCCACGACCGGGCCGGGAAGATCGAATCGCCGACAATCCATGCTCCGAATCCCACATCGAGTCCCATGAGATACCTGCACACGATGGTCCGCGTGACCGACCTCGACGCATCACTGCGCTTCTATCGCGACGCGCTTGGGTTGGAAGTCACACGCCAGCACGACGTACCGGCCGGGCGCTTCACGCTGGTCTACCTTGCCGCGGCGGGTCAGCCCGAGTCCGAGATCGAGCTGACGCACAACTGGGACCCGGAGGCCTACACCGGTGGCCGCAACTTCGGCCATGTCGCGTACGCGGTCGACGACATCTACGCCGCGTGCGAGCGCTTGATGGCGCACGGTGTGACCATCAACCGCCCGCCGCGCGACGGTCGCATGGCGTTCGTGCGCTCGCCCGACGGCATCTCGGTCGAATTGCTGCAGGCGAGCCACGCGCTGGCGCCGGTTGAGCCGTGGGCGTCGATGCCGAACGTGGGGGCGTGGTGATGGCCGCGCTTGCCGTCCCTGTTGCCGCCCCTGTTGCCGCCGCCGCCGTGACAGCGTGGCCGGCGCACCGCAGCGTGGCGCTGCTGCCCGGCTCGCTGCCGCAAGGCGGTGTCGTGCCCGACACGCCGATCCACGCGTTCGTCACGCCGCCGCCGCAACTGGCGTTGCTCGCCGACGCCAGTCTGCGCCCGACCCGTCACGACATCGAACTCGGCGGGCTGCTTGCATTTGAGATCCGCAACCTGCTGAGCGCCGCCGAAGCCGACGCGGTGGTCGAAGCCAGCGAACGATTCGGCTATCGCGACGAAGCACCCGGCATCGCCACGCCGCCCGGCATGCGAATGAACAAGACGGCGCATTGGGTGGCCGACCTCGAATTGCTCGGCCCCCTGTTCGGGCGCATGGGCGCTCTGCTGCCGGCCAGCATCGACGGCCTGACGCTGCACCCGCGCCTGTCCGAGCGGCTGAACATGTACCGTTACGACGACGGCGATGTCTTCAACCGTCACACCGACGGCGAATGGCCCGGCTTCTCGCTCGACGCCGAACGGCGCCGCATGCTGCAGTGGCCCGCGCATCTGCGCTCTTGCCTGACGATGCTGCTGTACCTGAACGGGCCCGACGACGGCGTGCAAGGCGGCGACACGCATCTGTACCGGCCCGACGGCAGCGGCCACGGCGTACGGCCGGCCAAGGGATCGGCACTGTTCTTCCGCCACGGCTTCGGGCCGCAATCGGTGCTGCATGTGGGCTGCCCCGTGCGCGGGCCGGTGTCGAAGTACGTTGCAAGGATCAACGTGATGTACGCGGCAGCCACGCCATATCCCAACTCGCGCCGCGCACCGGGGTCAGGCGTCGATTGAGTTGGGCCGGTGCGGGCAGTAAAGCTGTCAGCCAGCCGATCGCCCGTCGGCAATGCCCATCTCAAGCAAAGCGTCCGCCACCGCCGCCACCGCCTGCCGCATCTCATTGGCCCCAATCGCCCCGATGCAGCCGACCCGAAAGGTTTCCACCTGCGTCAACTTCCCCGGGTACAGGATGAACCCCCGCGACTTGGCCGCTTCGTAAAACCGGCGGAACTCGTAGTTGGCATGCGCCGGCGCGTGGAAGGTCACGATGATCGGCGCCTGCACCTCGGGCCGCAGCAGCGGCTTGAAGCCGAGTGCGGCCATGCCTTCCACCAGCACTTGACAGTTATGCGTGTAACGCGCCAGGCGTGCCGCGCGTCCACCCTCTTCTTCAAACTGCGTGATGGCCTCACTCAGCGCCACCAGCACGTGGGTGGGCGGTGTGAAGCGCCACTGGCCGGTTTTTTCCATGTAGACGTGCTGGTCATGCAGGTCCATGGCCAGGCTCTGGCTGTTGCCGGCGCAACTGTCCAGGATGGCCTTGCGCAAGACCACGAAACCCATGCCGGGCACACCTTCCAGGCACTTGCCGCTGGCGGCCACCAGCGCGTCGAAACGCAGGTCACGCGCGTCGATGGGCAAGGCGCCGAAGCTGCTCATGGCGTCGACGATCAGGCCTTTGCCCAGACGCTGGCAGACGGCGGCCACCTCGGGCAGCGGGTTGAGCACGCCGGTGCCGGTTTCGCAGTGGATCAGCACCACGTGCGTGATCGACGGGTCGGCCAGCAGCCGCGCTTCCATGTCGGCGACTGAGACCGGTTCTTCTTCGGCTTGCGGCACCACGGTGGCACGGCGGCCCATCAGCTGTGTGAGCTTGGCGGCGCGTTTGCAGTAGGCGCCGTTGTCCATCACCAGCACATGGCCGTCCTTGGGCACGACGGTGGCCACGGCGGCTTCGACGCTGAAGGTGCCGCTGCCTTGCAAGGGCACC
>JANMKK010000409.1:0-5212 GCA_031372005.1 Rubrivivax sp. | reverse complement strand
CTACCTGGCGGCCGAAGTCAGCAACCCGGCCTGCCCCTGGGGCGGCGTGCACGACGAGCCCACGCTGGCGGTCAATGTGCAGCGCAACCTTGCAGAGCTGCAGCGCCTGGTGGCCCTGGCCGCACGCCACCGCGCGCAGGTGTTTGCGGTGGCCGTGGGCAACGAGGCCACCGTGGACTGGACCGACCACCTCGTGCCCGTGGACCGAATGGTCCGCCACGTGCGCTGGGTGCGTGAACGTGTCACCCAACCGGTGACCTTCTGTGAAAACTACGTGCCCTGGCAGCACAAGCTGAATGCGCTGGTGCCTGAGCTGGACTTCATCGGCCTGCACACCTACCCGCAGTGGGAACAGAAGACGGCCGACGAAGCCATTGCCCACACGCTGGACAACCTGGCCAGCGTGGCGCGAGCGCACCCGGGCAAGCCCATCGTGGTGACCGAAGCCGGCTGGACCACGGCGTCCAACGGCCGTGGCATTCCGCCGGGCCACGCCTCTGAAGCACTGCAGGCGCAACACGTCGCAGACCTCATGGCCTGGGCGCGTGACAGCCAGCAGCTGGTCTTTCTCTTCGAGGCTTTTGACGAACCCTGGAAGGGCTCGGCGGACCCGCTGGAGCCGGAAAAGCATTGGGGTCTTTACACCGTGGGGCGCGAGCCCAAACGCCTGCTGCAGACGCATGCCGCACCGGGCTGAATGCCGCCACGCGCGGGCGACAGCGCTGCAGGCCCTGTTGCAGCTGCAGGCCTGCGGAGGCGGCGACGCCGCGCAGCCCGTGCCGGCAGTCGCCACGCCCCCATCGATTTATGCACCCGCACCCGCGCCTGATCCCACGCCCGATCCTGGCGCCATCGCCAACCCGGCCGCCGTGCCGGCCCACTACCGGCTGGCGTGGGCTGACGAGTTCGACATCAGCGGCCTGCCGGACCCCACGCGCTGGGCCTACGACACCGTGCGCAACCGCCTGGGCTGGTACAACAACGAGCTGCAGTACTACGCGTGGACCTACGGCTACTGGGCAGCAATCCGAGCCGCATCCCGGGCACCGTGCATACACCCCTCACGGGTGGCTCGGGCAACGGGTCCAGCACCACCGTGGCCGACGCCTGCACGGCCTTCCACGACGACAAGATGCACTGGGCCGCCAGCGAAATTGCCATCGGCGTGGATGGCGTCGTGGTCCACCGCTACCGCAACCCGGGCAGCGGGCGGCCGGCTTGGCCCTTTAACGCACCGCAATATCTGCTGCTGAACATCGCCATCGGCGGCAGCATCTTCCCGGTGACGATGGAAATCGACCACGTGCGGGTCTGGCAGGCACCGTAGCGCAGGTGCATCAGGGCAGGCGCAGCCTGCACGCTCAGCAGGCGTTCGCCGCCCTCACACCCGTTCAACGATGATCGCGATGCCCTGGCCCACGCCGATGCACATCGTGCACAGCGCATAACGTCCACCCAGTGTGTGCATCTGGTTCACGGCCGCGGTGACGAGCCTTGCGCCGCTGGCGCCCAGCGGGTGGCCCAGTGCACTCGCGCCGCCCCAGGCGTTGACACGTGGGTCGTCGTCTTGCAGGCCCAGGTCGCGCAGCACCGCCAGGCCTTGGGCGGCGAAGGCTTCGTTGAGTTCGATGACATCCATTTGCGCGAGTGACAGGCCCGTCAGTTCCAGCACCTTGCGCGTCGCCGGCGCGGGGCCGAAGCCCATGATGCGTGGCGCCAGGCCGACTGTCGCCATGCCGACCACACGCGCGCGCGGCGTCAGGCCGTGGCGGATGGCAGCCGTTTCGCTGGCCAGCAGCAGCGCGCAAGCACCGTCGTTCACACCACTGGCGTTGCCGGCGGTGACGCTGCCGTCGGGGCGCACCACGCCCTTGAGTTTGGCCAGCGCGTCCAGGCTGGTTTCGCGCGGGTGTTCGTCGGTGTCCACCAACAGCGCGTCGCCCTTTTTCTGCGCGATGCGCACCGGCGTGATCTCGGCGGCCAGGTGGCCGGCCTGCTGCGCCTTGACAGCGTTCAACTGCGAACGCAGTGCCATCGTGTCCTGCGCCTCTCGTTCGATCTTGAAATCGGTGGCGACGTTCTCGGCCGTCTCTGGCATCGAGTCCACGCCGTACAACTCCTTCATGCGCTTGTTGACGAAGCGCCAGCCGATGGTCGTGTCGTAGACCGCGTTGTTGCGGCTGAAGGCGGTCTCGGCCTTGGGCATCACAAAAGGCGCACGGCTCATGCTTTCCACGCCACCGGCGATCATCAGTTGCGCCTCACCGGCCTTTATGGCGCGCGCTGCGGTGCCCACCGCGTCCATGCCGCTGCCACACAGGCGGTTGATCGTGGCGCCGGGCACGTCCAGCGGCAGGCCGGCCAGCAGTGCCGCCATGCGCGCGACGTTGCGGTTGTCTTCACCGGCCTGGTTGGCGCAGCCGTAGATGACGTCGGTGATGGCCGCCCAATCGACTTTTGCGTTGCGCGCCATCAGCGCCGCGATGGGCACGGCGCCGAGGTCGTCGGTGCGCACCGATGACAGCGCGCCACCATAGCGGCCGAAGGGCGTGCGGATGGCGTCGCAGATGAAGGCCTGGGTCATGGGGTGCTCCGGTAGATGAGGGCTTGGTCTCTGATCAAGCTTCCCGCCACGGAACCGGCTTTGCCGGTCCGTCAGCGGACGGCCCCCTCGGGGGGCAGCGAGCGGGAGCGAGCGTGGGGGCTCCTCTGTCTCAGCCAGGGGCTTACACGGTAACGCTCGCCGCGGTAGTGGTGGTCCAGCGTGTCGATGAGGCTCACCACTTCGGTTTCGCTCCAGCCGGCCAGCCATTCGAAAGGGCCTGCAGGATAGTTGACGCCCAGCTTCATCGCCGCGTCGGCGCCTTCGGGCGTGCACACACCTTGCAGCACCGCGTCAGCCGCTTCGTTGATCAGCATGGCCACGGTGCGTGCGACGACAAGGCCGGGTGTGTCGGCCACCGGCAGCGGTGTGAATCCCAGTGCGGCCAGCCAGGCCGCGCTCTGCGTGCGCCAAGTGCTGCTGGCGCTGTGCGCCACGGCGTAAGCCAGTGCAGTGCCGGGGGCGCTGGGCAGCGCGACTGGGCGGTCGAAGACGGCCAGGTCGGCCACGCGCCATTCGGCTGCCAATTCGGCTGCCAATTCGGCTGCGGTGCGTCCCGTCGTCATCACCAGGTGCGCGCCGTCGATCACCAAGCCGGTCCAGCCGGTGTTGCGCAGTCGGGCCGGGCCCCAGCCTTGGGGCGCGAGCGCTGCGGTCGCCGCGTGCTCCAGGTGGTCAGCTACTCTGTTGTCACCATGCACGGTGACCTCGCGCGCCGTATGCGGGGCGTCCAGTACCGCCACCGGCAGGGCAGCCGCGTTGTCGGGGTAGCGGTAGAAGCCGCGCCCGCTCTTGCGGCCCAGCAAGCCGCCATCGACCATCTCGCGCTGCACCAAACTTGGCTGGTAGCGCTTGTCAAAGAAGTTGGCTTCGAAGACCGAACTCGTGACCGCGAAGTTGGTGTCGTGGCCAATCAGGTCCATCAGCTCGCACGGCCCCATGCGGAAACCTGCACCGCGCAAGCAGGCGTCCAGCACCGGCGGCGTGGCGGCCTGTTCCAGCAGCAGCGCCAGCGCTTCGGCGTAGTAAGGGCGGGCGATGCGGTTGACGATGAAGCCGGGTGTGCTGCGGGTGTGCACCGGCACCTTGCCCCAGACCTTGCTGAGGGTGAAGATCGCGTCCGCCACCTTGCTGTCGGTGTGCAGGCCCGACACCACCTCCACCAGCTTCATCAGCGGCACCGGGTTGAAGAAATGCATGCCTACCAGGCGGCCCGGATGCGCCAGCCCGTTGGCGATGGCCGTGACGCTGATCGACGAGGTGTTGGTGGCCAGCACACACTGCGGCGACACGACGGCTTCCAGCTGCATGAAGAGTGCGCGTTTGGCGGCCAGGTCTTCAACGATGGCTTCCGCCACCAGCCCGGCGCCGTGCGCTTCTTCGACTGCGCGGATGGGCGTGATGCGCGCCAGCAGCGCCTGCGCCGCGTCGGCGGCGAGCTTGCCTTTGGCCACCAGGCTGTTCATCGTCGTGACCAGCTTGCTTTTGGCCGCTGCGGCTGCGCCTTCGCGCGCATCATGCAGCAGCACCGTGTGGCCAGCCTGCGCGGCCACCTGCGCAATGCCCGCGCCCATGATGCCGGCGCCCACCACCAGCACGGTGGATTGTTGAAGTGTGATGTCGCTCACTTTGGAATCCAGGCTGGGGGTCGTTTGGCGAGGAAAGCGGCAAAGCCTTCGCGGGCTTCGTCGGTGCCGCGCACGCGGCTGATGGTCTGTGCGGTGAGTTCGATCACTGCGGGTGTGATGGGGCCGACTTCCAGCTCCGCGAAGAGCTGCTTGATCTCGCGCTGCGCGGCAGGGCCGCCGGCCAACAGTGCGGCGACGGTGGCATCGACTGCGGCGTCGAGTTCGTTGAGTGGCACGAGTTTCTGCACGAGTCCTATCGCCAGCGCTTCGGCCGCACCGATGCGTTCGGTGGTGAGCGCCAGCCGCTTGGCCTGGCGCTTGCCCACGGCGTTGGTGACGTAGGGCCCGATGACGGCGGGCAGGATGCCGAACTTCGCCTCACTGACGGAGAAGCTGGCGTTGTCGGCCGCAACAGCGATGTCACACGCGCAGGTCAATCCGACGCCACCGCCCAGCGCAGCGCCTTGCACCCGCGCGACGGTGGGCTTGGGCGCACCTTCGATGCGCGCCAGCATCGCGGCAAAGCGCCGGGCGTCCTGCAGGTTCCAGTCCAGCGTGGCGCTGCTGGCGCGCTGCATCCACTGCAGGTCTGCACCGGCGCTGAAGTGTCTGCCTTCACCGGCCAGCACGATGACGCGCACGCTGTCGTCGGCAATCAGTTGCGCAAAGGCCGCGTCCAGTTCGCCGATCATGGCTTCGTCGAAGGCGTTGAAGACGGCGGGCCGCGCCATCGTCACCTGCGCCACGCCAGGACTGCGCGTGCTGATCTTGATCGTGTTGTTCAGCGCGTTCATCAGTAGGTTTCCAGGTGCAGCCGGCCTTCTTGCTTCATCGCCGCGCCCACCGTGTCCCAGTTCAGGCCGGCCTGTTGCGCCACGTCGTGCAACGCCAGCACCACGCCTTCCTCCATCGCCTTCAGGCCGCAGACATAGAAATACGCCTGGGGGTCGGCCAGCAGCGGCGCCAGGTCGGCCTTGCGTTC
>JANMKK010000464.1:0-3131 GCA_031372005.1 Rubrivivax sp. | reverse complement strand
GTGGCGCCGCTGCGGCCGCGGTGTTCGGCGCGGCGCTGGCGGGCGGTGATCGTGGCCATCAGCTGACTCCTTTGCTGGCCTTGGCAGGCGGCACCGCCGGTGGGCTTGCGGACAACCCTCCGGCCTGGCGCCGCACCGGCGCGTCGCCGATGGAGATGTTGGGGAACAGTTCTGCACGCATCAGCCTGGCGCCGTCGGCCGTGACGGCAGAGCGCACGGTGTCCATCACCTGCACCAGGTCGTCATAGGGCGTGTCGGGTTCGGCCAGCACGCTGGATTCGGTCTTGTCGGGGAACCTGGCCTTGACCATCACCATCAGCGCGGTCAGCGCCTTCAAATCGTGCTCGGCGCCTTTCTTGTCAATGCGCTGGATGAGCCCGCCGATGCGGTCGCCGACCTCGATGGCGTCGCGGCGGATCACCACTTCCAACTGCAGGTCGTTGCCTTTCAACTGCTCCACCGCCGACTGTTGCGCGGGCAGGTTCAAGTCCAGCACCGCCAGGCGCGAAAACACAGCGGTGGACAGCAGGAAGGGCACCAGCACCACGATCAAATTGATGAACGCGGTGATCTCCAGGTGCGCGCCCTGTTTGCGCAGGCGGCGTCTTCTCATGGCCCGTTTTCCTTCCGTGCGTCCTGCATGCGGGTCAACACAGCCAAGCTCAAATCGCGCGCTGTTCGCGCGTGGTCAGCTGGTCACCGGCCAGGCGCTGCACCAGGTTCAGGAAGGTGATCTTGGCCGCTTCCAGGCTGTCCACAATTTCGCTGGCGCGCGCCTGCAAGAAAGCGTGGATCAGCAGGAAAGGAATCGCCACCATCAGTGCGAAGGCGGTGTTGTTCATCGCGACTGAAATACTCGCGCTGAGCATCTCTGCCTTCTCCGCCGGGTTCACCGCCGCCACCGCCGTGAAGCCCTTGATGAGGCCGATGATGGTGCCCAGCAAACCCACCAAAGTGATGGTGTTGGCGAAGGTGGCGATGTAGTGCGTGCGCTTCTCAAGGCGGGGCACGATTTCCATCATGCCTTCTTCCATCGCGTTGTCGATGTCTTCGCGGCGGCGCGCGCTTTGCATGCGCGTGAGGCCGTTGCTGACGATCTTGCCGATGGCCGATTCAGAGCTGGACGTGACCTGGTGCACTTCCTTCCACTTGCCACTTTGCAGCATCGGCAGCACCTGGTCCCAGAGCTTCCTGTTTTCGCTGCGCGCGCGGCGCAGGAACATGAAACGTTCAATGGCAATGGCCACGCCCAGCGCCATCATCAAGAGGCTGGGGTAGAGGAAGGGGCCGCAATCGACGAAGAACTTGACGACGGTGTTGAAGGTGTTCATGGAAAGACTCCGGGGCGGAAACGAAAGAAGGGGATTCGGTCAGCGTGGGGCTGGCGTGGGTGCGGATGTTGTCGGCGCGGCGGATGCAGTGGCTGCCGCCTGCGCGCGGTCCTGGATCTGGGTGTTGTAGTCCACCTGGCGGCGGAAGACGGCGCGGTCCACGGGCGCCAGTGCTTCGTCCAGCACGCTCTGCACCGGCCGGCCCGACAACTGGCCGGGGAGCGGTTTTTTCCACGGCACGATGTACAGCACCTTGGGCAATTCACGGTTGCCGATGATCTGCGTGCGGTCGATGTCTGCACGGTCTTGTGCGCACGCGCCTCCGGCCCACAGCAGGGCACAGAGCAAGGGGCAAAGCAGGATCAGCTTCATTCTTTTTCCTTGCGGCTGGCGACAGCCGTGGTGGCTGAAGTCGATGGCGGCGATGCAGGTGTTGCGGTGGCCGGCGCTGCGGGACTACCAGGACTGTTCGGCACCGGCTTGCGCGTCTTGAGCTCGGCCAGCCAACGATTGAGTTGTGTGGCATCGGTTGGAGACAGTTCCACACACCGTTGATACAAGACTTGCGCCTTGGCCACATCGCCCAGGTACAGGTCGTACAGGATCGCCAGGTTCAGCGGCGGCAATGGCGCCTTGGGGTCAGCGACTATTGCGGCCTCGTACGACGCCTTGGCCTGCCCGAACTGGCCCTGCTGGCGTTGGGCGATGCCCAGCTGGTTGAGCAGGGGCGCCGAAGCGGGCGCTGATGCCAGTGATGACGGGAGCAACTTCGCCACCGCCGCCTGCAGTGCGGCCAGGTCGGTGCCCAGCGACGCGTCACCGCGCTCGGCCTTGCCGTAGCGCACCGGCTTCAACTTCGCCAGTTCGGCCAGGCTGCTCTTGACCCAGCTGTCGTACAGGCCTGCCGCCGTGCGCCGTGCGTTGGTCTCGTGCAGGTCGATCGCCTTCTCTTCAAAGGGGAAGGCCTGTTCCTCCAGCAGCACGTTGTACTGCTCAAGCTCCATCTTGCTGAGCTTCTTCGGCCGCTGTGAGCCGATCAGCGCCTTGCCAAAGTCCTGGTACAGCGCGGCGGTGTGGAAGGTGGCGGCGGTGGTGACCTCTGCCACGCCCACGTCGGCGGCGGCGGCGTAGGCTTTCAACACCTCGTCCATCTTCGTCTTCTTCAGCTTCAGCTGCTTCTGCAGCGGTTCGGTCAGCGGCACGGCCTTGTAGGCCTGCAGCACCGGCTCGGCCAGCCGCAGCATGGCCAGGCCGCCCAGCGTGCGCGTGCGCGGGGTGCGCGCTGTGCCGGCGTCGGCATCGGCCTGCTGCACCGCGCGCACCCAGGCGGTGCTGCGCGGCAACTGGCCGTCCTGCTGGGTCAGCGCGACGAGATGCCAGCGCGCATCCACGGCCGGCTCCAGCGGCTGTGGGTAAGCCTGCACGTAGTGCTCCCAGGCCTTGATGGCGGTGGCAAGTGCGGGCGACTTCGGCAGCGCCTTGTCGGCAGACTTCTGATGCAGCTCGGCCGCTTGCCAGAGTGCGCCGCGCGCCAGTTCAGGCTGCGTCGCGGTGGCCGCGACCTTCTCGAATTCTGCGGCCGCCAGGCTGCTGCGGCCCAGTTCCAGATAGGCCAGCGCCAGCTTCGGCGCCACGTCGGCCTGCAGCGGGTGCGCAGGGTGCTGGCGGCGGAAGTCTTCCAGCGTGCGCGCGGCGGCGTCCCAGTCTTTCAGGCCCATGAGCGCGGCGGCCGAATCGACCATCGCGCTGGCGCGGACGGCCGATTGCGCCGGCAACGCCGCCACCGCCGACACACGCGCA
>JANMKK010000451.1:0-2393 GCA_031372005.1 Rubrivivax sp. | reverse complement strand
GGCGCCGGCCTGGAAGCCGGCGTGCCGGTGCGCGCGATGATCACCAGCAACGCCGCGAAGGGCAGCGGCGGCATCAACACGGCGGCCTACAGCAAGGACACGGGCGGCGGCGGACTGGCGGGCCGCGGCACCACGCTGGTCGAAGGCGTGGCCGGTGGCGGTGGCGGTGGCGGCCCCGGTGGTGGCGGTGGCCGCGTGGGGGGCGGCACGGGTGACGGCAGCGGCAGCGGTGTTGGCGGCGGCAAGGGCGGCACGCTGCAGAAGAGCGGCAGTGGCAAGGCCAGCCGCAGCATCGAAGAGATCAAGCTCGTCTTTGAACGCAACAAGGGCGCCATCTACGCCATCTATAACCGCGCATTGCGCGACGACCCGGCGCTGCAGGGCAAGGTGGTGCTGGAATTGAAGATAGCGCCCAGCGGCGAGGTGGCCGGCCTGCGCATCGTCAGCAGCGAATTGAAGGCTGATGAACTGGAAAAGAAGTTGTTGGCGCGCATCCGCAGCTTTGACTTTGGCGCCAAGGACGTGGAAGCGATGGTGGTCACCTGGCCGGTGGACTTCTTGCCGTCGTAGGTTGCCAGCACGCCGCTGAGCACCCGCACAGCTGCCAGCCCCGGCACCGGCCAGATGGGCGGAGGCCGCCTCTTCAGCCGCCAGCTGCAGGTGCAGCCGCCACCTTGGCCGCCATCGCATCCCGCATCTTCTTCAGCCTTTCACGCGGGTCTTCTTTCGTCTTGGCTTCGTCCAGCTTCATCTCGGCGATGAAGCGGCTGGGCACGCCCACCACGGTGTCGCGGCCCTTCTTGCGCCGGCGCAGCGTGCTCACCGCCAGCGTGTGCTGCGCGCGCGTGATGCCCACGTACATGAGGCGACGTTCTTCTTCCAGGCGCTCTGGCGTCATGTCGCTGTGTTTGTCTTCGCTGCCGCTGCGAAAGGGCAACAAGCCTTCGTTGATGCCGGCCAAGATGACGTGCGGCCACTCCAGCCCCTTGGCGGCGTGCAGCGTGGACAGCGTCACCACGTCCTGCTCATCACCGCGGTCGGCCAGGCTGATGATGACGCTGATGGTCTGCGCCACCTGCAGCACGCTTAGGCGTTCACTTTCAAAGTTACCACCGTCCTGCGTGATCTCGCCGCCGCAGCGGCGTGCCATCCAGTCGATGAAATCCAGCACGTTGCTGCAGCGCGCAGCGGCCAGTTTTTCGCTGTCTTCACCGTCGTGAAGGTGCTGTTCATAGCCAATGTCCTTGATCCAGTTCAGCAGCAAACCCTTGGCGTCTTCGGCGCCCGTGGTGTGCGCGGCGCGGTGCTGCAGGTCATTCACCTCACGGCCAAATTCATGCAGCGCGTCGATGGCCTTGCCCTTCAGTGCAGCAGGCAGGCTGGGTGAAAACAGGGCTTCAAAAAGGCTCACTTTCCACTGCGATGCAAACTCGCCCAGCGACGCCAGCGTCTGGTGGCCGATGCCCCGTTTGGGTGTGGTCACGGCGCGCAGGAAAGCGGGGTCGTCGTCCTGATTGACGAGCAGCCGCAACCAGGCGCACAGGTCCTTGATCTCGGCGCGGTCGAAGAAACTCTGGCCGCCTGAAACCTTGTACGGCATCTGCGCCGCGCGCAGTTTCTGCTCGAAGACACGGGCCTGGTGGTTGGCTCGGTAGAGCACAGCGAAGTCGCTGAAGTTGAGCGTGGCGCCGCTGCTGGAGCCACCGCTGCGCAAGGACTGGATGCGTGCCACGGCACGCTCGGCTTCGTGCTCTTCGCCGTCGCATTCCAGCACCCGCACCGGGTCTCCATCACCCAGGTCGCTCCACAGTTTTTTCTCGAAAATCTTCGGGTTGCCGGCAATCACTGCATTGGCCGCGCGCAGGATGTGGCCGGTGCTGCGGTAGTTCTGTTCCAGCGCTATCACCCTCAGCAGCGGGTACTCTTGCGGCAGGCGCTTCAGGTTGTCGATCGTGGCGCCACGCCAGCCGTAGATGCTCTGGTCGTCGTCGCCGACGGCGGTGAACATTGCCTTTGCGCCGACCAGCGATCCGAGCAGCTCGTACTGAACCCGGTTGGTATCCTGGTATTCGTCGACCAACACATAGCGCAGCGTGTCCTGCCACTTGGTGCGAACCTCGGCATCGCGTTCGAGCAGTTTCTTCGGCAGCCCGATCAGGTCGTCGAAATCGACCGCCTGATAGGCGGCGAGGCGCTCCTCGTAGCGGCGCATCACCCGCGCGGCGATCCGTTCGTTATCGTCGGCGGCGCCCGCTTCGGCAGCCTCGCCGGCGAGCCCCTGATTCTTCCAGCCGCTGATCGCCCATTGCCAGCGCCGGGCCACGGCGTTGTCGCTGCTGCCGCCGGCGTCCATCAGGATCGCGAGCACGTCGTCGCTGTCGAGGATGCTGAAG
>JANMKK010000447.1:0-1568 GCA_031372005.1 Rubrivivax sp. | reverse complement strand
GGCCACAGCGGCTTTCGAGTGGGCGCATGCCGGTGTGCGCGTCAATGCCGTGGCGCCGGGCTGGATTGCCAGCAGCGGCATGGACACCTACGGCGGCGCCATGAAGTCGATCATCCCGAAGCTGAGGGCGCATGTCCCGCTGCGGCGCATGGGCGTGGAAGCGGAAGTCAGCGGCGCCATCGTTTTCCTGCTGTCGCCGGCGGCCAGCTTCATCACGGGCGTGACGCTGCAGATCGACGGCGCGGCTTCACTGGGCAGCGAAATCTTTCCGCTGGGCGCTGAAGCGCGGTCAACGCCTTTCGATGGTTTTCACCGCGCGGTCACGCCTGAGGTGCTGAGGTAATGCCAGCGCTCGCCTCGCTGCTGGACCCGCGTTCGCTCGCCTTCACAGCCAATGCCAGGCGCATGCAGCAGCGCCTGGATGAGGTGACCGCCTTGCAGGCCAAGGTGGTGGCAGAGTCGACAAGCAAACGCGAAAAGTTCGACAAACGCGGCCAGCTGCTGCCGCGTGAACGGGTGGCACGTTTGCTGGACCGCGGCAGCGACTTCCTGGAACTGAGCCCGCTCGCCGGCTTGGGGATGCACGACGACGACGGCAAGAAAACCGTGATGGGCGGCGGCAGCATCGTCGGCATCGGCATCGTCAGTGGCAAGCGCGTGCTCATCAGCGCCAGCGACAGCGCCATCAAGGGCGGCACCATCGCGCCAATGGGCCTGAAGAAGGCGCTGCGCGCGCAAGAGCTGGCGGCGCAAAACAAGCTGCCGCTGATTGCGCTGGTGGAAAGCGGTGGCGCCAACCTGATGTATCAGGCGGAGATCTTCGTCGATGGCGGTCGCACCTTTGCCAACCAGGCGCGGCTGTCGGCCGCCGGCATCCCGCAGATCGCCGTGGTGCACGGCGCGTCCACCGCGGGCGGCGCCTACCTGCCGGGCTTGAGCGACTACGTGGTGCTGGTGAAAGGCCGCAGCAGCATCCACCTGGCCGGACCGCCGCTGGTGAAGGCGGCCATCGGCGAAGACGCGTCGGAAGACGAACTGGGCGGCGCGCAGATGCACGCCGAGGTCACGGGCCTGGGCGAGTACCTGGCCGAGAACGACGCGCATGCCATCGCGCTAACCCGCGAATTGCTGGACAAGCTGCCGTGGGATCTGGCACCGGCACAGGCCGCACCGGCCGCACCTGCCGCCGCGCCCGATCCGCTCTACGCCGCAGAAGAACTTCTCGGCATCGTGCCCGCCGACGAGCGCGAACCCTACGACGTGCGTGAAGTCATCGCGCGGCTGGTGGACGGGTCCGACTTCCTGGAGTTCAAGTCGCCCTACGCACCCGACACGGTGTGCGGTCATGCGCGTCTGCATGGCCATGCCATCGGCGTCATCGGCAACAACGGCCCCATCCAACCCAGCGGCAGCACGAAGGCGGCGCAGTTCATCCAGCTCTGTGACCAGTCCGGCACGCCGCTCGTCTTTCTGCAAAACACCACCGGTTACATGGTGGGCAAGGCGGCCGAGCAGGCCGGCGCGATCAAGCACGGCGCCAAGATGATCCAGGCAGTGGCGAACGCGCG
>JANMKK010000371.1:0-8462 GCA_031372005.1 Rubrivivax sp. | reverse complement strand
TTCGAAGACGCTGACAACCGCCGCCTGTCCCATGTCTGCGGCCCGCTGGATGCGCACCTGCGCAGCATGGAAGCCCACCTCGGCGTGAGCCTGCTGCGGCGCGCTGCCACCTTCCGCATCCAGGGCCCGGGTGATGCGGTGGACCGCACGGCGGCCTTGCTGGACGCGCTGTACGCCCGAGCTTCAGAGCCGATTGGCGACCGCACGCTGCAGCTGATGCTGGTGGACGCGGGCAAAGCCACGAACGCCGTTAATGCCGCTAACGCCGTTAGCACCGTTAACGCCGCCCATGCTGCGAACGCGTCCACCGCCAGCCTGCCCAGTGAGCCCGTGGTGCTGCACACCCGCCACAGCGACCTGAGCGGGCGCACGCCCAACCAGCTGCAATACCTGCAGCAGATGTTGGCGCACGACATCACCTTCGGCATCGGCCCGGCCGGCACCGGCAAGACCTTCCTGGCCGTGGCCTGTGCGGTCGACGCGCTGGAACGCCACAGCGTGCAGCGCATCGTGCTGACCCGGCCTGCGGTGGAAGCAGGGGAAAGGCTTGGCTTCCTGCCCGGCGACCTGGCGCAGAAGGTGGACCCGTACCTGCGCCCGCTGTACGACGCGCTGTACGACCTGATGGGCCACGACCGGGTCACGAAGGCGTTTGAGAAGCAATTGATCGAGATCGCACCGCTGGCCTTCATGCGCGGGCGCACGCTGAACCACGCCTTTGTCATCCTGGACGAAGCTCAAAACAGCACGCGCGAACAGATGAAGATGTTCCTCACGCGCATCGGCTTTGGCAGCAAGTGCGTGGTGACCGGCGACGTGAGCCAGATCGACCTGCCGCCCGGCATGCCCAGCGGCCTGGTGGACGCGGCGCAAGTTCTGCCGCGCGTCAGCGGCATCGCCTTCACCCACTTCACGGCCGCCGACGTGGTACGCCACCCGCTGGTGGCGCGCATCGTCGAAGCCTATGACCAGGCGCGACTGGGTGGGTCTGAAGCCGAAATCAGGCGATGAAACCCGCGCTGCAACCCGCCTTGCAACCTGCCTTGCAACCCGAGCTGCAACTTTCGCTGCAATTCGCCGACGCGCAGCACCGCGGCCACCTGCCGCGACACCACGTGGCGCGCTGGATCCGCGCCGCGCTGGCACACCCGGGGCAGATCACGGTGCGCATCGTCGGCGCCGAAGAAGGCCAAATGCTGAACCGCGAATACCGCCAGCAGGACCACGCCACCAACGTGCTGACCTTCGACTACCAGCACACGCCCATCGTGATGGCCGACCTGATCCTGTGCGCGCCCGTGATCGCGAAGGAAGCGCGCGCACAGCGCATTCCGCTGCCCGCGCACTACGCCCACCTGCTGGTGCACGGCACGCTGCATGCACAGGGCTTCGACCACTTGCAAGACGCCGACGCGGTGCGCATGGAAGCGAGTGAGAGCCTGATCATGCTGGCCCTGGGTTTCGCCGATCCGTATCGGCGTTAGCCCTTCAGCGCGGATCGGCCGATCTACTTGGTGCCAAAGATGCGGTCACCCGCATCGCCCAGGCCCGGCACGATGTAGCCGTGGTCGTTCAACTGGCGGTCGATGGCCGCCGTGTAGACCGGCACGTCCGGGTGGTGGGCGTGGAACTTGGCAATGCCTTCGGGCGCCGCCAGCAGGCTGACGAACCGGATCGAACGCGGCCGCGTTTCTTTCAGCCTTTCCACCGCCGCCACCGCCGAATTGCCGGTGGCCAGCATCGGGTCAAGCACGATGGCGTCGCGTTCGTGCATATCGTGCGGCATCTTGAAGTAGTACTCCACCGCCACCAGCGTCTTCGGGTCGCGGTACAAGCCGACGTGGCCGACACGCGCGCCCGGCACCACTTCCAGCATGCCGTCCAGAAAGCCGCTGCCGGCGCGCATGATGACGACGAACACCGTCTTGCGGCCTTCAATCACCGGCGACATCATTTTCTCCAGCGGCGTCTCGATCTCGATCAGCTGCATCGGCATGTCGCGCGTGACCTCGTAGGCCATCAGCATGCTCAGTTCGTAGAGCATGCGGCGGAAGCTGCTGGTGCTGAGGT
Source organism: Rubrivivax sp. (assembly GCA_031372005.1). Taxonomy (GTDB): domain Bacteria; phylum Pseudomonadota; class Gammaproteobacteria; order Burkholderiales; family Burkholderiaceae_C; genus Rubrivivax. Next base: position 6,392 of record JANMKK010000371.1, on the reverse strand, counting down.
TCTTCTGGCGCATCAGCGTGAGCTTGTGCTGCACCAGGGGGTGGCTGACGACGTGGACTTGCGGTGTGTTCATGGGCTCAAGGATACGCAGAAGTCCTGCCCCCGCCGCGCGGGCTCTCTCAGACTCGCTCGCCGTCGCGCTGCCTGTCGCGCTCGCCGTCGCGTTCCCAGTCGCCCTACCAGTCGCTGTGAATCTGCACCGCCAGAGCCTGCCGGTCTGACGCCTTGCCATCGCGCATGCGCGCCACCACGGCGGCATCGCATTCGCGGCGCAGTTCCACCGCCTTGGACTGCGTGTTCTCGGGCCGCGCTTCGTCGACGTCCCAGAAGCGGCCCCAGCCGCGCTGCGCGGGTTGGCGGGGTTGTGTGTCAGGTGGTGCCTCAAATTCGAGTTCGCCGATGCCGTGGAATTGCGTCTGCGGTGCGTCCGGGTGGGTGCCGCTCCAGCGGTAGACGACCCGTCGCACGTCGGCATGCACTTCCACGACCTGCCCGCGCCAATGCGCGGCGGTCTGGCCCGCGTGGTCGTAGGCCTGGCCGCGCAGTTGCAGGCTCTCGGTGCTGTCGTCGTAGTCCAGGCGCAAGAAGCTGATGGCGCTCTGGCCCGGCCCACGGATGCGTTCCCACCAGTCGCCGGCCAGCAGCGAGGCCATGGCTTGCGACTGCGCGCGCCGCACCATTGCAGCCGGGCTGATGCGGCGCAGCGCGCCCAATTCGCGCACCCGCTGGGCAATCTGCGCGCAGCGTGGCTGCAGCGCAAGCGCCAAGGGTTGGCCGGCGGCCAGCGCGTAGTCGGCAGAAACGACAGCCAGCAGATCGCTCGGAAGCTTCAGGTCCTGCCCCTGGCGGTGCACCATGAAGCAGCGCGGCCGGCCGAGCGCGCCGATGAAAAGGCCCAGCTCGAAGATCACGTTGTCACGCGGCGCGCGCTGTTGGCGGGCGCGGCTGACAACGCGGTCATCGCCGCTGATGACTGCGACCGCGAAGTCGGCCTGTGCAGCCACCGCTTCCAGCGCTTCGATATAGGTGGCGCTGAGGCCGAACTCGGTGGTCCACAGGCGGATGTCGGCGCCTGCGCCCAGCGCATGTTGCAGCCCCGCCTGCACAGCCAGCGCTTCGGGCAGCCCTTCAGTGGACGAAGCGATGAAGACGGCAGGACGGGTCATGGCGTGCGGGCTTGACCGTGAAGGTTATCGACAGGGTGGTGCGCGGACGCCACCATCGTGCCACACCCACTGAGCTGGGGGAGCCGCTGCAGGCCAAGGTCTTCCTGCTGGTGGGCGTGATCGACGGCGCATTCATCACCGCCACCGGCATCGGGCTGTGGCCCGGCCTGGGCGGCACGGCCACGTTGTGCAGCAGGTCGCCTGCTTCACCGGCACTGCCACCCGGCGCAGCAAACGGCCGATAGGCGCAGCCGCCTGGTCCATCCGCGCACTAGAAGATCGTGCCGTCGCTTTCGATGCGCAGCGGCGGTGCACCGTCGGGCCGCAGTTCTTGCGCGATCTCGCGCCCCGCCGCCCAGGTGCCGCCTTCAAGGATGCAGGCCAGCGGCAGCTCTTCCGCGGTCTTGTTCAGGCGTGCCCGCACCAGCACCGCCAGCTCATCCAGCAGCACGACTGTCAGCGCGCGCCATTCGATGATGAATTCGTCCTGCGGCTTCCAGGTCTTGGCCAGCAGGCGCGGGTCGCGAGGCTTGATGACACCCCCATCGATGAGCAGGCCGCCGTTGCGGTATTCGGGCAGTCCCGTGAGCGCATCGAGACCGGTGATGCTGACACCAGCCCACTGCAGCGGTTCCAGCAGCGAATAGCTCATCCACTGGCTGAGTTTGTGGAAGGGCACCCAGCCGTCGGTGGTTCGGTCGGTCTTGCGCGCAGTTCTGGCGTCCGGCCCTGCGCCCACGTCGGCACCGGCCCAGCGGTGCGCCCATACATCGCCCGCGGGCAGGCCCTGCACGTTGCTGCCGCTGGGCCAGATGGACGACAGCGAACGCAGGATCTCACCCAGCACATCGGCCGCGCTGACATGGCCGCGCGTGCCGTGGTCGGTGAGGCGGTCGTGCATCAAGCCGGGCCGTGCCTGCAGGCCGCTGCGGCCGGCTTCGCGCTGCAACGCCTGGCCCAGCCGCTGAAGCAACGCGGCGCGTCCTTCCAGGCCGACCATGGGGTTGTCGCTGCCACTCTGGAACACGCTGCGCAAGGCGGCCGCGTCGATGCGCTGCAGCGCCGCAGCGTCCACGCGCAGCGGCTCGTTGGCGGTGGCTGAAAAGGTGCCCGCCATGAAGGCGCGAAAGCTCGCCACGCCAAGGCCTTCAGAGCGCTGCAGTTTCTGCGCAGTGGCGGCTTCGGTATAGGTCCAGCGTGGGCCGGCGCCAGCGTCCAGCAGCACGCTGATCACCGTCAGGTCGAAGCGCGCGCGCGCGATGTCCGACGCGCTGCGGCCAGCCAGCAGCGTGTCCATCTCGGCCTTGCGGGCTACGCCGCCGGCCTCAAAGTGGCGCCAGCGGCTGTGGAAGGGAATCAGCAGATCGGGATAGCGCTTCAACGTGAGCGCGGCGACGCGGTCGGCCACCGCAGGCAACTGGCTGCGGTCGATGGCGAAGCTGGGGCTGACGCCGCTCTCGACCGATCTGAGAATTGCCGCGCAGCGCGCGCGGATGGTGGCCGGGTCATGCAGCTGAGCCAGCGGGTGTGCGGAGACCGCCACGGTTTCACTCAAGGCCACGCCCCCTTGACCGCTGCCAGCTCGGCCCCAGTGGGCACGGCCCGGTCGGTGAAGTAGCCAGCCGCGATCTTCGCTTCCATTTCCACCTTGGCGTCGGCCGGGATCAGCGCGTGGGGAATCGGCACCCGTTCTCCCACCTCAATGCCGCTGCCCGTGATGGCGTCGTACTTGTCATTGCTCATGCTCACCAGCCGGTGGATTTTCTGGATGCCCAGCCAATGCAGCACGTCGGGCATCAATTCCTGGAAGCGCATGTCTTGCACGCCGGCCACGCATTCAGTGCGCAGGAAATAGTTGTCGGCGCTGTCGCCACCCAGCTGCCGCTTGCGCGCGTTGTAGACCAGAAACTTCGTCACCTCACCCAGCGCCCTGCCCTCCTTGCGGCTGTAGGCGATGAGGCCCACGCCGCCGGCCTGCGCGCCACGGATGCATTCTTCGATGGCATGCGTCAGGTACGGCCTGCAGGTGCAGATGTCGCTGCCGAACACGTCGGAGCCGTTGCATTCATCGTGCACGCGTGCGGTCAGCGTCACATCAGGGTTAGCCAAATCGCGGATGTCGCCAAAGACGTACAGCGTCTGCCCACCGATGGGCGGCAGGAAGACTTCAATGTCGCTGCGCGTCACCAGTTCGGGATACATGCCGCCCGTCTCTTCAAAGAGCGCCCGGCGCAGGTCGGCTTCGCTGACCTTGAAGCGCGCGGCCACACCGGGAAGCCACCACACCGGCTCCACCGCCACCTTGGTGACGGTGGCAGACGCGTCGTCCAGCAGCACACAGCCGTCGACCGCCAGACGCTGGAAGGCAAGCGCCTGTTTGATCTCGGGCAAGTGGATGTGCGCCTTGGTGACGGCGATGGTGGGGCGGATGTCGAAGCCCTGCGCCAGGTAGTCGGCGTACACACTTTGCACGCTGGCGCCCCAGGGGTCGATGGAGACCATCTTCTTGGCGCCATTTTCCGAAGTACCCCACGCCGGGTAGGGGCCGATGAGGTCCGTCGGCGCGGTGTTGGTCAGGTCCGCTCGGTGGCCGCGCGTCAGGTTGCCGGCCGCGACGGCAAGCGCCCGATAGACGCCATAGCTGCCGCTGTGGGTGCCGATGACGTTGCGCTGGCTGCGGTTGGCGGTGGTGCCCACCACGGGGCCGCGAATCAGCGGATCGGCCGCGCCCCACTGGATAGGCGGTGTGCCTGCAGTGCCCTGGCCAGGGTGCGACGTGAGGCGGATATGACCTGTGGCCGGCGTGTGGACCGGGGCAGCAGGAGAAGCACTTTCCATGGGAACGATACCGGGGGCGAAAACGCGAAAGATACGCTACAAGCGCGGGCCGCCTGGATTGCAGGCGCAGCGGGCGCCCAATGCCGAGCTGATGCCGGGCTGAGATGGCGCTGCAGCAGCCGGTGAATTTTCACTTGCAAAGGTTACAGGGCAGCACAGAATCCGCGCCAGGGCCGGACGGGCCTGATGACAACAACACCGTGTTTTGGAGTGAACACATGAAAAAAATCCTTTGGGTTCTGGCGTTGCTGTGCTCAACCGCCCACGGCCAGTCCAGCGCACCGCTGTTGAATGTCGAATGGTTGGACGACGCGGTGGCCGTGTCGCCCGCGCACTGGGCCAAGGCCAGCGCCGCGCCAACGATCTGGTGGCGCGTCATGACCGCCGGCCTGGCCTTCGCCGACGATGGGCTGAGCCTGAGTCCGGCGGGCTTGTACACATGCAGCCGGCAACCCGATGCACGCCTGTACCGCTGCGACAAGGCCGACGGCGAATCGGGCGGCAGCAGCAGCTATTCCATCAAGCTGATGCGGACCCCGGCCGTGGCCAAGTCACCGCCGGGGTTGCCGGACGGCTGGATCCAGAGCGAATAGCCACAGCGCACGCCGTCAGGCCACGGGCACTGCCAGCAACGCCAGCAGATGCGCCAAGGCCACTCCGCTTTCTGACGCCGCACCCGCCCCGGCTTGCAGCATCTGCGCGCGGGCTTCGTCGGCGACTGACCGGGCCTGCCCGGCATCGCCCGCCAGCCACAGCGCTTCAGCTTGCGCACACAGTGCCAAAGCCAGATTCGCGGCATCCCCTGCTGGCCGCAGAAACTTGAGCGCCAGGCTGATCTGGACGAGGCCGCTTTCGGCGTCCCCCAGGCGCGCCTGCATCAGGCCCAACTGGCCGCCGATCTGGGCCTGGGCGCGCTGGTTGCCAAGCTCAACCGCAAGTGCCAGTGCCTTGTTGTAGCTTTGACTGGCCAGTTCAGTCTGCCCGGCACCGGCGTCCACCAGGCCCAGCGTTTCCAGCGCCGTGCACTCCAGGCGCACATAGGCCAGCTCTCGCGACAAACGGTATGCGGCGTCGGCCGCAGCCCTGGCTTCGCCCAGTTGGCCCAACAGGTAGTTGAGCATGCCCAGGCTGTTGAGCACGTTGCCTTCACGCTGGCGGTCGGCGCGTTGGCGCGCGATGAGCAGCGCCTCTTGGCACAGCTGCCGGGCTTGGTCGATGCGCCCCAGATTGGCGTGCAGGTTGCCAAGGTTTCCAAGCAGGATGCCCAGCCAGCGTCTGTCGTTGTGGCGTCGGGCCAGCGCCAGTGCGGCTTCGTAGTGCCGCTGCGCGTCCAGCATGCGGCCTTGCTCGAATTCAACCGTGCCCATGCTGTTGAGGGCGGCGCATTGCAGGTCGCTGCTGCCAGCCTCACGGGCCATTTGCAGGGCTTGGGCCAGTTCCTGGCGAGCGATATCGACCCGGCCTTCGCGCGCGTGGAGCGCGCCCAGACGCACGTTCACGGCCGCCATGCAGGCCACGTCAGCAGCCGCTGTGGCGTGGCGCAGCGCGGCCTCGTAGTGCACGGTGGCCTGCACGCGTTTGCCCAGCGCCTCCCAGGCGCTGCCCAGAACGTGGCGCGCGCGCGCTGCGGCCAGCGGCGGCAGGTCGGCCATGCCACACACCGCCTGGGCCAGGTCCACGCCGGCCTGGAATGGGCCTTGCAAGTTGATGGCTGCCCACGCGCCCACCAGCGCATCGGCCGCCAGTGCGGACCGCTCTGCCTGCACGGCGCGGCGGCAGGCCATGGCCAGATTGTCGATGTCCGCGCAGGCGTTGTCGGTGGCGCGCGTGGGCCCTAGTCCGGCAAACCAGCTCAAGTGCCGCTCTTGCGCCGCCTGCCGTGCCGCAGGGCCGCTGCCGGCGTATCGGCCGTCTGTCTGCAGGTGCTCTTCGGCATAGGCCTGCACGCTCATCAAGAGGTCAAAGCGTTCACCGTCCAGCGGCCGCACGAAGGACTTGTCCACCAGCGAATGGACGACATCCACAGTCCACGGTGCACCGGTCATGTCGCTCAAGTCCAGCACCGCTTCTGCGGCCTCCAGCGTGAAGCCACCTTCAAACACCGACAGCTGCGCCAGCGCCGCCTTGTCGCTGCTTTGTAGCAAGTCCCACGACCAGTCGAAGGCCGCGCGCAGCGTGCTCTGGCGGTCCAGCCGGCCGCCTGACGATGCCAGCAACTTGAAGCGTTCGCTCATGCGCGCCAGCAGAGCGCGCGGTGTGAGCGTGCGCACGCGGGCTGCGGCCAGCTCGATGGCCAGCGGCAGGCCGTCCAGCAGCTTCACCAGCGCGCCGACCGCCACCTGGTCGTCGTCGCTGGCATGGAAGTCGCGCTTGGCCGATGCGGCGCGG
>JANMKK010000367.1:0-5030 GCA_031372005.1 Rubrivivax sp. | reverse complement strand
GGTGCCGCCGCGCTTCGCGGTCGCCTGCAGCCTGCACGTCGCCCGCGTAGTGCGCCGAGACCACGCCCGGTGCGCCACCGAGTGCGTCCACGCACAACCCGGAATCGTCGGCCATCGCCGGGCTCTGCGCGGCCGCTGAGGCATGCCGCGCCTTGGCGAGCGCGTTTTCGCTGAAGGTGTGGTGCGGCTCTTCCGCCTCGCTGACGCCGAGCTCGCCCTGCGCCACCAGCTCAACGCGCATGCCGCTCAGCATGGCGCTTAGCTCTTTGAGCTTCTTGGCGTTGCTCGACGCCAGCACGAGGCGCATGGCAGTCAACTTCAGGCCGAAATCAAAGCAACGCTGAGCGCGCCGCGCTGCAGCGCCACCAGTTCGCGGATGCCCTTGTCGGCCAACCCCAGCAGACGGTCCATCTCGGCGCGCGTGAAGGGCGCACCTTCTGCGGTGCCCTGCACTTCGACAAAGCCGCCCGAAGCCGTCATGACCACGTTCATGTCGGTGTCGCAGGCCGAGTCTTCGGTGTATTCCAGGTCCAGCAGCGGCTCGCCCTGCACCACACCCACCGAGACGGCGGCCACAAAGTCGCGGATCGGGTTTTGCTTGATGCGGCCCTGCGCCAGCAGCCACGTCACCGCATCGTGCGCGGCGACAAAAGCGCCAGTGATGGCTGCGGTGCGTGTGCCGCCGTCGGCCTGCAGCACGTCGCAATCGAGGCTGATGGTGCGTTCGCCCAGCGCACCCAAGTCAAACACGCTGCGCAAGCTGCGGCCGATCAGGCGCTGGATTTCTTGCGTGCGCCCGCTCTGCTTGCCCTTGGCCGCTTCACGGTCGTTGCGGGTGTGGGTGGCGCGCGGCAGCATGCCGTATTCGGCCGTCAGCCAGCCTTCGCCGCCGCCGCGCTTGAAGGGCGGCACCTTTTCTTCCACGGACGCGGTGCACAACACCTGGGTGTGGCCAAAGCTCACCAGCACCGAGCCTTCGGCGTGGCGGGTGTAGTTGCGCTGGATGCTGACGGGGCGCAGCGCATCGGCCGGGCGGCCGGCGGATCGATCAAAGCTCATGGGGTTTCCTGTGAAGTGGGCTGCGGGGCAGGATGCCCGCGCGGCAATGAAAGCGAAAATCTCAGCGCTTCCTGTTGCTGCTGCGCTGTATCGCTTCGTTGATCTCGCGGATCGAGCGTTCGATCTCGGCGTCGTCCATCTCGTCGCCCGACCCATCGGCGCCCAGGCTGGCCTGGATGGTGGACGCAAAGACATCGTCACCCAGCGACGTGGTGGAAATGCCGCTCTTGCTGTCGGTGTCTTCGGCGGCTTCCCATTCCACGGCCAGCACGGTGACGTTGTCGCTCTTGTCACCGGCCGCGCGCAGTGCACGTTCCACCAGCTCCGGCACGGCGTCAGAGATCGGCCGGGTCGCCAGGATGTCGGTGATGATGGCGTCCGACACCGTGCCCCACAGGCCGTCGGAACACAGCATGACCTTGTCGCCTGGCCGGACCAGCAGCGGGCCCGCCGTGTCCTCCACTGGCTTGCCGGGGCTACCCAGGCAGGTGAAAAGCACGTTGCGGTTGACCTTGTCGTTCATGGGCACGACCTGGCTCAGCGTCTGCTGCAATTCCGAATACGAATGGTCACGCGTGCGCGCCACCAGCTTGTCGCCGCGCACCAGGTACAGGCGCGAATCACCACAGTGCGCCCAGTACGCGGCGTTGCCCTGCAGCAGGCAGGCGACGAGCGTGGTGCGCGGCGTGTCCATCAGCGCGCGCTCGGTGGCATAACGCAGCAGTTGATGGTGGCCGGCGACGATGGCGTCGTGCAGGAAGCGCAGCGGCTCGTTCAGCCGTGGTTTGGCTTCGCGCTGAAAGTGCGCCGACAGCGTTTGCAGCGCAAGTTGCGAAGCGACCTCGCCTTCAGGGTGCCCACCCATGCCATCGGCCAGCGCGAACAACCCCGAATCCCGCGTGTAGCAATAGCCCATGCGGTCTTCGTTTTTTTCGCGGCCGCCTTTGCGGCTGACCTGGTAGACGGAGAACCTCATGCAGCCCTCAAGGCTTTGCGCCAGTTTTCAGCGTTTCAAGCTGCAGCTTCAGACGCTCACCGAAACTCAGTTTGGTGTAGCGGCGTTCGGTCTCGCGCGCCAGTTCCTTCTGCAGCGCAAAGACGCTCTGCGGCCGGCTCAACGGGTCGAGCGACATGCACCATTCCGTGACTTCGATCAGGTTGTCGCTGTACACATTGCGCAGGCGCGACAGGCTCAGCGCCAGGCGGTCCTTTTCAAGCCGCTGTGGCGCGTCATTTGGCGGGTAGCCCTGCATGCAGGCGTAGATGCAGGCGCCAATGGCGTAGATGTCGGTCCAGGGGCCGAGCGTGCCGTCACGGCGGTACATCTCTGGCGCGGCGAAGCCGGGGGTGTACATCGGGCGGATGAAGTTGCCTTCCTTGGACAGCACTTCGCGCGCCGCACCAAAGTCCAGCATCACAGCCTTGTTGTCGTTGGTGACGAAGATGTTGGCCGGCTTGATGTCCAGGTGCAGCATCTTGTGCTGGTGCACGATGCGCAGGCCGCGCAGGATTTCGTCGAAGAGGCTGCGGATGGTGCTTTCACGAAACACCTTGTCACGCTTCAAGTCGCGCGCGGTGACGATGAAGTCCTGCAGGGTGTCGCCCTGCAGGTAGTTCATCACCATGTAAACGGTTTCGTTCTCGCGGAAGAAGTTCAGCACGCTCACCACGCTGGGGTGGCTGATCTGCGCCAGAGAACGGCCTTCTTCAAAGAAGCTCTTCAGCCCAAGCCGGTACAGCGGCTGCTTGTCCGGCTTGACGCGCGGCGTCAGTTCACCGGCGGAGCGTTCGGCCAATGAGGCCGGCAGGTATTCCTTGACGGCCACCAACTGCTGGTTTTCGCCCTCGGCCAAGTACACGACACCGAATCCACCGGCCGCCAGTTTCTTGACGACCGTGTAGCCCCCAACGACGGTGCCCGAAGGCAATGGCGCTGGTTTGGGCTTGGACATAATCGGCGTTCACTTTGGGGGCAAATTGAATGGCGGTTTATAGCATGACGGGGTACGCCAGCGCGGCGTCCGAGCCCCTGGCCGGCACAGCCGCAGTGACCGTTGAAGCCCGCTCGGTCAACGGCCGTTTCCTCGACCTGGCGCTGCGCCTGCCCGACGAAGTGCGTGGCCTGGAGCCGGCTCTGCGTGAGCTGCTGACCGCCGCCTTCAAGCGCGGCAAGATCGAGTTGCGCGTGGCCACGGGCCGCGAGAGCGAAGGCGCCCTGCCCCACCCCAGCACCGACCAGCTCAACCGCCTGGCCCACGTTCAGAGTTCGATCACCGGCTGGCTGCCCGACGCGCGCAGCCTGTCGGTCAACGAAGTGCTGCACTGGTGCCGCAGCGGCACCCCGGCTGAGAAGCTCGACGAACCCGCATTGGCTGCAGCCCGACACTGCATCGAAGGCCTGCGCGAGGCCCGCGCCCGCGAAGGCGCGCGCCTGGTGATGATGCTGATGGAACGCGTGACTCGCCTGCGCGAACTGGCCGCGCAAGCTGCGCCGCTGTTGCCGCAGGTGGTGCAGCGCCAGCAGGCGCGTTTCCTGGAGCGCTGGAACGAGGCCCTGGCCAGCGTGCCCACGGCAGCCACCGTGCCGGCGCAGGCGCTGCACGAACGCGCGATGGGCGAAGCCGCGTCCTATGCCATCCGCATCGACGTCGCCGAAGAGCTGTCGCGCCTGGCCTCGCACCTGGATGAAATCGAACGCCTGCTCAAGGCCGGTGGTGAACTCGGCAAGCGGCTGGAGTTCCTGATCCAGGAACTGCAGCGCGAGGCCAACACGCTGGGCAGCAAGTCCGCCGCGCTTGAGTTGACCACGATCTCGGTGGAGATGAAGGTGGCGATTGAACAGATGCGCGAGCAGGTGCAGAACATCGAGTGACTCGCCTGCTACGCTCGCGATCCTTTCAACCTCGGCATTCCGTTTCGGCCTTCCACCCCATGACCTATTGTGTCGGTATCCGCCTGAACGCCGGGCTTGTGTTCCTGTCTGATTCACGCACCAACGCGGGCCTGGACGCCATCAGCACCTTTCGCAAGATGATGATCTACGAACAGCCGGGCGAGCGTTTCATGGTGATGCTGTCAGCCGGCAACCTGAGCATCAGCCAGAGCGTGCGCGAAGTGCTGCAGGTGGAAAAGATCGACAACGGCGACCAGGAGCCGATCAGCATCTGGAACGCCAAGAGCATGTTCGACGCCACCCGCGTGCTCGGCTCGGCCGTGCGGCGCGTCTACACGCAGGACGGGCCATCCTTGAAGGCAGCGGGCGTGGACTTCAACGCCAGCATGATTTTTGGCGGCCAGATCAAGGGCGAGGCGATGCGCCTCTTCCTGGTGTATTCCGCCGGCAACTTCATTGAAGCCACGCGCGAGACCTGTTTCTTCCAGGTGGGAGAAAGCAAGTACGGCAAACCGATCCTCGACCGCGTGCTCACCCCGTTCACGCAGCTGGACGAAGCCGCCAAGTGCGCGCTGGTGTCGATGGACAGCACGCTGAAAAGCAACTTGAGCGTGGGCCTGCCGCTGGACTTGCTGGTCTACCGCGAAGGCGCTCTGGCCTGCGACCAGGTGGTGTGCATCGACGAACAGAACCCCTACTTCCACATGATCCACAACACCTGGGGCCAGCGCTTGCGCGAAGTCTTTGAAGGCATCGAAGACCCGCGCTGGGACGGTGGCAACACCGCGCACCCCTTGATGAGCCCGCTGCAGCGCCACGAGCCGATGCGCAAGATCACGCACCCGGACGAGCGCATCGTTTGACGCCGGCTTCTTCTGGGCCGACCCTGCGCCCGATCACAGGTCCGGTGACCCGCCCGACCATCGCCTTCAGCCACGCCAACGGCTTCCCGGCCGGCACCTACCGCTTGTTGTTTGAAGCCTGGCGCGCGGCCGGCTTTGAGGTCATTGCCGTGGACCGTTACGGCCACGACCCGCTGTTCCCCGTCAGCAGCAACTGGCCGCACCTGCGCGACCAG
>JANMKK010000358.1:0-4309 GCA_031372005.1 Rubrivivax sp. | reverse complement strand
GTAGCCCAGGCGCAGGCCGCCTTCGGTCATCGCCTTGCCGGTGAATTCTTTCGACTCGTAGAGGAAGAAGTTGACCTTCGAGCGGTAGACCCAGTCGGTGTAGGCATACAGGTCTCCATTGCCGATGGGCTGGGTGTACTTCAGCGTGAAGTTGAAGGTGGTCTTGGGCGCTTGCGGCAGCGGGTTGCCGTTGATGCGCGCGGCCGTGCCGGGGCCGCCTGGCTGCGGGTCGGTCACGGTGCAGGCGGCGCAGACGGCCACGGACAGATTCGGATCCTTGATTTCGGTGTCGTTGTAGCCCATGCCCACGGTGGCCAGCAGGCGGTCGCCGAGGTACGACTGGAAGTCAAGCTCGAAACCGCGGCCGCTGGCCTTCTTGGCGCTGACCAGGATGTTGGCGTTGTTGGAGCCGCCAACGGCCGTCAGCTGCAGGTCTTTGACCGTGTAGCTGAAGACCGAGAACGACATGCGCGCCTTGCGGTTGAAGAGGTCGGCCTTGACGCCGGCTTCCACCGAGGTGTTGGTTTCCGGCGCGGCCACCGACTGGTTGTTGAAGGCACTGGCGCCTTGCACGCTGGACGCGCGGAAGCCCGTGGCGGTGCGGGCATAGACGGTGGTGTCCTTGTTGAGCGCGTAGGTGCCGCTCAAGTCCCAGCTCAGCTTGCCGTCGCTGGGTGACGCGCTCAGCGGGCCTTGTGCGGCCAGCTGCGCCAGCGTGCACTTGGGCGGCACAGGGATGGCGCCGATGGTGGGCCCGATGCAGGGCGCGAAGCCGCTGCTGTTGTAGTCCTCGACCGCAAAGTCCTTCTTGTCGCGCGTGTAGCGCAGGCCGCCGCGCAGCTTGAAGTCGGGCGTGATGGCGGCGTTGACGGCGCCGAACACGGCCACCGCGTTGTTCTTCTGGCGCACGCGCAGGTAGCCGTCCTGCGCGCCACCGGCGAGAGAGTCGTAGCTGAAGCTTTCGACCTTGTAGTCTTCGTTGAAGAAGAAGAGGCCGGCCTGCCAGCTGACGGGCCCCGTGGTGTCGGATTCCAGGCGCAGCTCTTGGGTGAACTGGGTGTGCTTGGGCATGCCGTCGGCCGATTCCGACGCGAAGGGAATGTTGCCCGGGCCAGAATTGGTGGCACCCAGGAAGCTGGCACCAAAGCCGCCGTCAATGTCGCCGCGGCTGAAGGTGCGCACCGTTTCCACGCCAGTGATGGAGTGCAGCGCCACGCTGCCAAGCCCCACGCGCAGCCGCAGGCTGCCGCCATAGTTCTGCAGCTCGGAAGCGTTTTGGCCGTCGATGCTGATCTTGCGTTCATCGAAGCCGCTCACCAGATCATTCGTTCCGGGCTGGATGATGTTGGCGCGGAACAGACGGGCTGAGCCCTTGTAGTCACGCGCGTGCAGGTTGAAGAGTGCGCTGAAATCCTTGCCACCGTCCAGCAAAAGCTGCGCGCGCAGGGCGCTGTCTCGGTAGCCTTCCAGTTCCTTGGTGGGGCCGGCGGCAAAGGTGTTGTCGACCCAGTCGCTGCGCGTCTGGTTCAGCACCGAAATGCGCATCGATGTGCTCTGCCCAAGCGGGATGTTGGCCGCGCCTTCGGCATTCACGGTGCTGAAGGTGCCGAAGGAAATGCTGCCGTAGCCTTCCTGCTTCTTGCCCGGCTTGACGGAATCGAACTTCACCACGCCGGCTGGCGTGTTGCGGCCAAAGAGCGTGCCCTGTGGGCCGCGCAGCACTTCGACACGGTCGACGTCAAAGACCGGGAAGCCCTTGAGGATGGGGTTTTCCTGCACCACGTCGTCATAGACCAGGCTGACCGGCTGCGACGCGTTCAAGCGGAAGTCGGTGTTGCCATAGCCGCGGATGTAGAAACGCGGAAAAGCGCGGCCGAACGACGATTCGATGTTCAGGCTGGGCACGCGGCCCGACAGGGCCCGCACGTCCTGGCCGCTGGTGCCCAGCACTTCCAGGATGTCACCTTGCAGCGCGCTCACCGAACTGGGCACGTCGCGGATGTTTTCCACGCGGCGGTCGGCGGTGACGGTGATGGTCTGCAGTTCGCCAACGGGCGTGGTCTGTGCAAGCGCATTCAAATGAACGGTAGCCAGCGCCGCAGCGGCGATGGCATGGAGGCAGGGGGCCGTGCGGTTCGACTTCATGGCAACTCCGGGTTTGCGTGTTTGGAAAGGCGGTGTGGGCGGGCTTGCGACGGGCTTGCGGGCAGTAGCATCGATCATGCCGTTGCTTCACCTGCAGTTCATGAAACCGACACACGCAAAGCGCTGCCTGATGCCCGCGCGCAACACCGCCCATGCTTGACGCCGCACAACTGCAGGCCTGGGCGACCGACGGCTACCTGGTGCTGCCCGGCTTCAAGTCCGCGCGCGAGCTGGCGTCAGCCACCGCCCAGGCGCAGGCCCTCGTCGAAGCCTTCGACCCGGCCCAGGGTGCCAGCCGTTTCTCGACCCGCGACCGCAGCCTGGTGGCCGACGCGAAGCTCATCGCATCGGCCGACCAGGTGCACTGTTTCTTTGAAGAAGAAGCGCTGGACGACGCGGGCCACCTGGTGGTGCCCAAGTCGCAGGCCATCAACAAGATCGGCCACGCGCTGCACGACCGCGACCCCGTCTTCGACGCCTTCAGCCACGGCCCCGCGCTGGCCGAATTGGCGGCAGACCTGGGTTTGTCGCGGCCGCAGGTCTGGCAGAGCCAGATCATCTTCAAGCAGCCGCGCATCGGCGGTGAAGTGGGCTGGCACCAGGACGCCAGCTTCTTCGTCACCGCGCCCGTGACGGTGACGACGTTCTGGTTCGCGCTGGAGGACGCCACGCTGGACAACGGCTGCCTGTGGGTGGAACCGGGCGGGCATCGGGGCGAACGAGGCGCCCTGCGCGAACGCTACGTCTGCGAAGACGGCCGCCTTCGCATGGACAAGCTGGCCGCTCCACCCTGGCCCGACATGCAGGACGCCCTGGCGCTGCCCGTGCCCGCCGGCACGCTGGTGGTCTTTCACGGCCTGCTGCCGCATTGCAGCGCGGCCAACCGGTCGCCCAGGTCGCGGCTGGCCTACACGCTGCATGTCACCGACGCCAGCGCTGCGTACTCACCGCTGAACTGGCTGCAGCGCGGGCCGGCCTTGCCGGTGCGCGGATTGACCTGAAACCGTTGGCGCCCATGGACGCACCCGTCGCCCTGCTGCTGACCGACCTGGTGGACAGCGCCGCCCTGGCGCAACGCCTGGGCGACGTGGCGATGGGGCGCGTCTGGGCCACCCACGACCGCGTCGCGCGCGACCTGCTGCGCGACTGGCGCGGCCGCGAGATCGACAAGACCGACGGCTTTCTGATCCTCTTTACTGCAGCGGCCGACGCGCTGGGCTACGCCCTGGCCTACCACCGTGCGCTGTCGGCGCTGGAATCGACCCTGGCCGCCGACGGCGGCCAGCCCATTCGCCTGCGCGCCCGCGCCGGCCTGCACGTGGGCGAGATCACGGTGCGCGAAACCCCGGCTGCCGACGTGGCCCTGGGCGCCAAGCCGCTGGAGGTGGACGGCGTCAGCAAGCCGCTGGCGGCGCGTGTCATGTCCACCGCACTCGGCGGCCAGACGCTGATCACGGCGGCAGCCCGCGACGCACTCGGCGCCGTGCCGCAGCGGGTGCTGTCGCACGGCCACTGGCACGTCAAGGGCCTGCCACTGCCGCTGGAGCTTTTTGAAGTCGGCGAAGCCACCGCACCCTTCACGCCGCCCGCCGACGGCGACAAGGTCTACCGGGTGGTGCGCCAGGGCGACCTGTGGCTGCCGGCGCGCGAACTCAAGCACAGCCTGCCGGCAGAGCGCGACGCTTTTGTCGGCCGCCACAACACGCTGCAGGAGCTGGCCAAACGCTTCGACGGCGGGGCGCGGCTGGTGTCGGTGCTGGGCATTGGCGGCTGCGGCAAGACGCGGCTGGCCACGCGCTTCGGCTGGCAGTGGCTGGGCGACTTCCCGGGCGGTGTGTGGTTCTGTGACCTGGCACCGGCGCGCACGGTTGAAGGCATCTTCAACGCCGTGGCGCAGGGCCTGTCGGTGCCGCTGGGGCCCGACGACCCGCGCACGCAACTGGGCCAGGCCATTGCGGGCCGCGGGCGCTGCCTGGTGATCCTGGACAACTTCGAGCAGGTCGCCCGCCACGCCGAAGAAACCCTGGGCACCTGGCTGGCGCGGGCCGGCGATGCGCGCTTCCTGGTCACGTCGCGTGAAGTGCTGGGCGTGGTCGGTGAAGAGGCGCTGGCGCTGGCGCCACTGCAGGCCGACGATGCCAGCCAGTTGTTCCTGCGCCGCGCC
>JANMKK010000351.1:0-7109 GCA_031372005.1 Rubrivivax sp. | reverse complement strand
GACGCTGACACCATCAGCTTCATCGGCCGCATGGACTACTACCCCAACCAGGAATGCATGCAGCGTTTCTGCGACCAGGTCTGGCCGCTGCTGAGGGCGCAACGTCCGCAGATGAAGCTGTTGATCGTGGGCGCCGATCCTTCACCCGCCATGACGGCGCTGGGCGGTTTGCCCGGTGTCACGGTCACGGGTTCGGTGCCCGACGTGCGGCCCTACATCCGCAGCTCGGCGCTGATGGTGGCGCCGCTGGCCATTGCGCGCGGCACGCAGAACAAGATCCTCGAAGCCATGGCCATGGCCGTGCCCGTGGTCACCAGCAGCGTGGCCGCCGGTGGTGTGGACGCTGAAGCCGAAACCCACCTGCTGGTGGCCGACAAGCCAGCGCAAATTGCTGCTGCCGTGCTGCGCGTGACCCAGAATCCGGCCGAACGGCAACGTCTGGCCAGCGCAGGCCGTGAGCGAATGCTCAGCCACCACGCCTGGCCGCGGTCGATGCAGCGGTTGGACGGCATCATTGAAGGCTGTCTGCGCCAGCATGCGCAGCGCGCAACCCCAACACAGCGCACCTCCGCGTAAAGATCGGCACATAAAGCAGCATGAAGATCAGCATTTTTGGCCTCGGTTACGTCGGCGCCGTGTCTCTCGCCTGCCTGGCGCGCGACGGCCACCAGGTCATCGGCGTTGACATCGACAAGACCAAGCTCGAACTCATCCAGGCCGGCAAGACGCCTGTGGTGGAAGAAGGCATGGTCGCGCTCATGCAAAGCGTGGCTGCCAGTGGCCGCGTCACCGTCACCACCGACACCCGCGCCGCCGTCATGGGCAGTGACATCAGCCTGGTGTGCGTGGGCACGCCATCGGCTGCCAACGGCAGCCAGGACCAAGGCGCCATCCTGCGCTTGGCTGCGCAGCTGGGCCAGGCGTTGGCGCAGAAAAGCGAAGCGCATGTCGTCGTCTTCCGCTCCACCATCGTTCCCGGCACGGTCGAAGATGTTCTGCGCCCGATCATCGAGCGTGAATCCGGCAAGAAGGACGGCGTCGACTTCTTCCTGTGCTTTCAGCCCGAATTTTTGCGTGAAGGCAGTTCCATCCGCGACTACGACAAGCCGCCTTTCACCATCATCGGCGCCAACCACGCGGCAGCCGCTGAACGCCTGCAGGCGCTCTTCGGTCACTTGCCCTGCAAGTTCCTTCAGACATCGGTGCGCGCTGCCGAAATGATGAAGTACACCTGCAACAACTTCCACGCCCTGAAGATCACCTTCGCCAATGAAACCGCGCGGCTGTGCGATGCGCTGGGGGTGGACGCTTTCGAGGTCATGGACCTGGTGTGCCAGGACACGCAGCTGAACATCAGCAAGGCGTACCTCAAACCCGGCTTTGCCTTCGGCGGCAGTTGCCTGCCCAAGGACCTGCGTGCCACCAGCTACTTGGCCAAGCAGCGCGACGTGGACCTGCCGATGATGAATGCCATCCTGGCCAGCAACAAGGCGCACCTTGACCTGGCCTTTGACAAGGTGGTGGCCACCGGCAAGCGCAAGGTCGGCTTCGTGGGCCTGAGCTTCAAGACCGGCACCGACGACCTGCGCGAAAGCCCGCTCGTCACGCTGGCAGAAATACTCATCGGCAAAGGCTATTCGCTGAGCGTGTATGACCCTGAGGTGCACCTGGCGCGCCTGCTGGGCGCCAACAAGAGCTTTATTGAACAGCACCTGCCGCACATCGGGCAGATGTTGGTGCCCGAACTGAAGGACGTGGTGGCCAAGTCTGAGGTGCTCGTTCTTGGCAGCAGCAGCCGCGATGTGATTGACGAGTTGTCGCGTCTGCTGAGACCTGGACAGTTGGTCATCGACCTCGTGCGTCTGCCTGCAGATGTGCAGTTGTCTGCAGAAGTGATCGGCCTGTGCTGGTGACGCTTCCAGCCCTTGGCGGAGCCGCCCAAGCGCGTGACGGCGACACCCACAAGACGGCTGCAACGCCGTGGCCGCGCCTGTGCGTTGTTGGCCCATTGCCACCTCCATCCGGTGGCATGGCAAACCAGTGCGAACAGTTGGTGAGGTTTCTGCGCATCGAAGGCGCGGCAGTAGGACTCGTTCGCACCAACGCACCGTCTTGGCCGGCCTGGGTTGATGCTGTTCCCGTGTTGCGCGCTGGTTTTCGATTGGTGCCGTACCTGGTAGCGCTGTGGCGCAGCATCGGGCAGGCGCAAGTCGTGCATGTCTTCGCAAACTCGGGTTGGGCCTGGCACCTGCTGGCAGCACCAGCGTTGGCCATTGCGCGCATGCGTGGCGTGCCGGCGATCATCAATTATCGCGGTGGGCTGGCTGGTGAATTCTTTGCCGCTGCGCCGCGCCATGTGTTGTGGGCGCTGGCCGGTGCAAATCAACGCGTTACGCCCTCAGCCTTTTTGGAGCGGGTTTTTTCGCAGCATGGTCTGAGCGCAGAGATCATTCCTAACATCATTGATCTTTCACGTTTTGTTGCGCTGCCGTTGCGGGCAGCGGGCGATGCCCCGCACCTGATCGTCACGCGGAATCTGGAAGCTATCTACGACATCCCTACCGCGTTGCGCGCCTTTGCGCTGGTGCGACTCAGGCGCCCCGGGGCGCAACTCACGGTGGCGGGAACGGGGCCTGAACGGGCCGCACTGCAGCAACTGGCGGCTGAATTGAGCGTTACCGATGCGGTGCACTTCGCTGGCCGCATCGACAACGCCAGCATCGCTGCTCTGTACGCCAGCGCCAACATCGTGCTCAACCCCAGCACTGCTGACAACATGCCGATTTCGATTCTTGAATCGCTGGCCTCTGGCGTGCCGGTGGTCACCACGGACGCGGGGGGCATACCCGACCTGGTGTCCCACGAAGTCACGGCACTGTTGGTGCCTGTAGGGAACCCCGAAGCCATGGCAACTGCGGCGCTGCGCCTGCTGGACGATGCCGCGTTGGCACAGCAAATTCACGACCGCGGCCTTGACGAGGTGTCTCGCTACGCATGGCCACAAGTGCGTGAGCAATGGCAGGCGGCTTATCAGCGCGCTGTTGCCAGCGGTATGGAAGACTTGAAGGCGGGGCCAAAGCCCGTGCGGCGCTGAGGCACCGAATCCAGTCCAGCATGATGGCCTACACACGATTCGCCAGCAGTGTCCTGTTCCCCCTTCACGAGCGGTTGAAGGGGCATGATTCTTTGGCCGTGCGCCGTCGGCTTGAACGCAGCCAATGGTTGTCGGCGGCAGGAATTGCAGACGCGCAGTCTCGACGGCTGCGCGAATTTCTGATCGAGATCGGGGTTCGCGTGCCGTACTGGCGGGACCTGTTCCGCCAGCTGGACTTTGATCCGCAGGCCGTCACCTCGGTAGCCCATCTGCAGAAGCTGCCGCTGTTGACCAAGGCAGTGATCCGGGAAAACACACTGCAAATGAAGGCCGACGGTCATGGGCCATTGACCCGCTACAACACCGGCGGTTCTTCAGGCCAACCCTTGGTTTTCTACATCGGCAAAGCGCGCAAGAGTCACGACGTGGCCGCCAAGTGGCGCGCCACGCGGTGGTGGGGTGTGGACATCGGCGACACCGAGGCCGTCATCTGGGGTTCGCCTATCGAGCACGGGGCGCAGGACCGCATCCGCCTGCTGCGCGACAAGTTGATGCGCAGCACGCTGTTGCCGGCCTTTGAGATGTCCGACGCCAAACTCGACGAATTTGTGTCTTGGCTGCGGCGCAAGAAGCCGCGAATGCTGTTTGGCTACCCGTCAGCACTGACCTACATCGCCCAGCACGCACAGAGGCGCGGTGTTCGGCTTGACGACCTGGGGGTACGCGTCGCGTTTGTTACTTCCGAGCGTTTGTACGACGACCAACGCAAGGCTATTTCAGCGGCATTTGGCTGCCCCGTGGCCAATGGCTACGGCGGCCGGGATGCCGGCTTCCTGGCGCACGAATGTCCTGACGGCGGCATGCATCTCACCGCAGAAGACATCGTGGTCGAGATCGTTGACCCTAAAGGCCAGACCGTGCCCCCTGGCACGGTGGGCGAAATCGTGGTTACGCACATGGCCACTGCAGACTTTCCTTTCGTGCGTTACCGCACTGGCGACATGGGTGCCCTGGACGACAAGCTGTGCGCTTGCGGCAGAGGCCTGCCGCTGCTGCGAGACCTGGAAGGCCGCAGCACTGATTTCGTGGTTGCTGCGGATGGCACAGTCATGCACGGACTGGCATTGATCTACATTTTGCGTGACTTGCCCGGCATCGACGGATTCAAGGTCACCCAGCAGACCCGTCTGCTGACCAAGGTAGAACTGGTGACTGATGCCAGCTTCAACGCCGCACTGCTGCGCACCATTCAGGCGGGTTTCAAACGGCGCCTGGGTGAAGAAGTGACAGTGGACATTGAACAGGTGACGCGAATTGCGCCCGAAAAATCCGGCAAGTACCGTTACATCGTGAGCCATGCTCTCGACTTGAGCTAAGCGCCTCGAATCCCATGCGAGACATTTTAATCAGCGCGTTCATCGGCGCCCTGTTGCTGATGACTTTAAAGAACCCTGTTGTGGGGGCCTATCTTTGGACATGGCTGTCCCTGATGAATCCGCACAAGTTGACCTATGGCTTTGCGTTTTCCATGCCATTCGCCCAGGCCGCCGCAGTCTTGACCCTTCTTGCGATGGTCTTGAGTCGCAAGCGCCAGCCGCTTCCGCTACCGAACATGGTCATTGTCCAGCTCATGCTGCTGGCCTGGATGTCTGCAACTTGCCTGTTTGCAATGGCGCCACCGGATGCCGTATTGGACCGCTGGGTGTTCTTGCTCAAAATTCACGTCATGCTGCTGGTGACTTGGATGCTTGTCGTGGATGCCAAGCAGTTGCGCACGCTGATCTGGATCGTGACCATGTCGGTGTGTTTCTTCGGCATCAAAGGCGGTGTCTGGACACTGATGACGGGCGGCGGTGGGCGCGTGTGGGGTCCCCCGGGTGGCATGCTGCAGGACAACAACTATCTGGCGGTTGGCTTGGTCATGTTGCTGCCCATGATGTACTACCTTCGCCAGACGGAGCCCAACCGATGGGTGCGCCGCTTCTTGTTGGCCAGCATGGTGTTCGTCACGTTTTCCGTCTTGGGCAGCCAGTCTCGGGGTGCTTTGCTCGCCCTGCTGTCGATGGCCTTCTTCCTGGGAATCAAGGGCAAGTACCCGGTTCGCACCAGTTTGCTCCTGGTGCTGTTCGTGGTGCTTGCCATTGGATTCATGCCCGACACCTGGACGAGCCGCATGGACACCGTGCGCAGCTATGAAGCCGACAATTCCGCCATGTCTCGGATCTGGACTTGGACGACGCTGTGGAACGCAGCGCTGGATCATCCCTTTGTGGGCGTCGGATTCGTTGCTGACAACAGAGCAGTCTTCGACAAGTACGCCCCCTTGGACGGTCCGTATGCAGTTTTCAAAGGGCAGATCTTCGTCGCCCACAGCATCTACTTTCAAATGCTGGGTGAGCACGGATTCGTTGGCTTCGGGCTGTTCATGCTGCTGGGCGTGCTGACGTGGACTTCTGCCGGCCGCCTTGCACGTCAAACGCGCGACGACCCCGAATTCGGCCCCTGGATGCCGCTGCTGATGCGCATGGTGCAGGTCAGCCTGATCGGCTACGCCGTAGGGGGTGCATTTCTGAGCCTTGCCTACCTCGACCTGCCTTACTACATCATGGGCTTTGTCGTCACTGCGGGTGCCATTGTGCGGCGACGGGAAAAAGAAGCCGCCGCAGTGCCGGCACCCATCCGGGCAGCGCAACCCAACTGGATCAACCCAAAATCATTGCAGCATCCGTCCAAATGAAGGCTTCCGATTCAATGCTGGCTGGTCTGCTTGGCGCTGCCAGCCTGACAGCAGACGTGCTGATGGAGGGCAGGCTTTCGATTCTCATTTTCCATCGCGTGCTCCGTCAGCCTGACCCCCTCTTTCCAAGCGAGATAGATGCGGTTCGGTTCGACAGGCTCATGGCGATCGTTGCCAAGAGTTTTGTGGTGTTGACGCTTGGCCAGGCCCTGGCGCATCGTGCCGCCGGCACCTTGCCGCGTCGCGCGTTGACGATTACTTTCGACGACGGCTACGCCGACAACGCCGAAGTAGCCCTGCCCATACTTCAGCGCTACGGATTGCGGGCCACTTTCTTTGTCGCCACGGGCTTCCTGGATGGAGGCCGTATGTTCAACGACACCGTCATTGAAACGGTGCGCGGCGCTGCCGAGAAGCCTTTGAACCTGTCCGACTTTGCACTCGGCGTGTGCAAACTGGCAAGCGCTGATGATCGCCGCGGCGTTATTGACTTGCTGCTGCCGCGCGTCAAGCACCTTGCCCTTTCCGAACGCGAAGCATTCCTTTCCCGGTTGCACAAATTGGCCGGCGAGCCCGCCTTGCCATCCAACCTGATGATGCGGTCGCAGCAGGTTGTCGAACTTCACTGCGCAGGCATGGAAATTGGCGGGCACACCGTTCGCCACCCCATCCTCAGCGTACTGCCCGACAGCGAAGCGGAAGCAGAGATTGCCGACGGGCGCCGCCACCTCCAAAATCTGACGGGCGCCGCCGTGGACGTGTTCGCGTATCCCAATGGCCGCCCGATGCAAGACTATGACGGCCGCCATGTGGCGATGGTGCGTCGGCTGGGCTTCCGGGGCGCGGTCAGCACAGCAAATGGCGTGTCCAACCAAGCGGCGGACCCGTTTCAATTGCCGCGTTTCACCCCATGGGATCGGCAAGCCCATCGGTGGTCTGCGCGGCTCTTGTGGCACCGCGTGCGCTCGTCACGCTATGTTTTGGCGACGGCATGACATTGGCTGCGATCGGGGGCCAGGCCAGCGGCGGGTTTTGACGTCATGCTCTTTACCACCGCCGTTTTCATCCTGCTTTACCTGCCAGTCACCTGGATAGGCTTCTTTACCATTGCCCGTTGGTCGCACCGTTCGGCGGCGGGCTGGCTTTTTCTAGCTTCGCTGTTTTTCTACGGCTATTGGCTGCCGGTCTACACGCTGCTGCTGGTGGCTTCAATCGCAGTCAATTTCGCCATTGGCTTGCGTCTGTTGAAGTTACGGGTTGCGCTACCTACGTTAAGAC
>JANMKK010000333.1:0-5090 GCA_031372005.1 Rubrivivax sp. | reverse complement strand
GCATACACCCCTTCGACCGGGGCATACGCCTTGAAGACTGCCTGCGTGTCAGCGCGAAAACCCGCGCCCACCAATGGGCGGTCAACTGCCGCATTCCAGAGCGTGGTCCAGGTCCAGATTCTGGACATCGCAGAATCGTCTTGTTGGTAGGTGCGCATCGTGTCCATGCGAGACGTCCAGGAGTCGGGCATGAACGCAATGGCCAATGGCACCAGGATCAGGATGAGAATACTGGTGAGCGCCGGGCGTTTGCTTTTCAGGCCCAACAGCAGGCCCATTGCCAACAGCGCAAGCAGGGCGCCTCGCGACTGGCTGCCCAAAATGGACAGAGCGACCAGGGCCAAGCTCGCCACCAGGGCCTTGCGCAACCAGGGCTTGGGCTCTGTTTGCCAAAGAAAGTACAGCATCGGCATCAGCATGACCAGGGCCACAGCGAGTTCGTTATTGCCTTCCAGCATGCTCCCGGCTGGGCCCCACACGCGCCCGGAGCCGCCGGTTGTGATGGTGAATACGCCGCCCTTGATGCCGTAGTAGGCCACCGACATGGTGACCACCCACACCAGCGTTCGGATCTGCTTGGCGTCGAGGACCACCATGAAAGTGAGCAGCAGCATGACCTGAATCTTCATGACGAAGATCCAGCGGTCCAACACCGCGTCCTGCGTCGCAATGGCAAAGAGGCTGGTAACACTCATCCAGAACATCTGAATAAGCAGCAGCCAGACAATGCCCGTCATCGGCAACGCCCTGCGCCTGCGAGTCAACGCGAACGCGAACCCGGTGACCACCGCCGTGGCCAAGGCGAACGGCATCGTGGAGGCGAATCCGAAAGTGAAGCGGTGCGGATTCATCAGTGACAACCAGGCCCACGTGTAGGCGCCAATGGCCGGGTTCCGAAGAATCAGGACCAGCAGCGCACCCACAATCGCGGTCAGGATGACATCACGCATGGCAGTTCCCGCTAGCTTGTCAGCGCGTGGCTGATGATGTAACGGTACTTGCCCGATTTTTCAGGCGCGATGGCATCCACTCGGTTGATTTGAATATCGACATCCGCTCCCAGCCTCTTCTTGAAGCCGTCGACGATGCGCCCGGTGGATGCGGCGTCAAACTGAGGCCCGGCGACCAGATCCACGCGGGTCAATTGGCGCGTCTCCTGAGTCACCTTGAATCCGTCAAGCCCGGCGATCTCACGCAGCACGTAGATCAGCGCCAAGCCGTGCATCACGGTGCCATCCGCAGCCACCACAAAGTCCGTGGCGCGGCCCTGGATGTCGCGCAGCATGGGCAGGCCGCGCCCACAGGCGCAGATGGCATCGTCCAGCACGCCCACATCCCCCGTTCGGTAGCGGACGAACGGAAAGTCACCCGTCGCCAGGTGGGTGACCACAATCTCGCCAGGACTGCCCAAGGCCACCGGGCGGCCTTCGGGATCGACTGTCTCGACCACGATGTCCTCGGCCGACAGGTGCATGCCGCCGTGCGGACACTGATGCGCCAGGAAGCCGGCATCACGCCCGCCGTAGCCGTTGGCTACCGGGCAGCCGAAGGTAGCCTCTATGGTTTTTCGCTGGTCGTCGTAGAGGCGTTCGCTGGTGACAAACGCCACCCGGATGCCCAGGTTGTCCAGCCTCACGCCGCGCGTCTGCGCGTGCCGCGCAATGTAGGACAGGGCAGACGGATAGCCAAACAGCATGGCCGGGCGGTCACGCCGTAACCAGGTCAGGTACTCGTCAAGCTTGGACGGCGACATTTCGAAAGCTGGCAACAGGGTGCTGCGGAACAGACCGTCCCGCAATTGCTTGACGCGGTCTTGCGCACCATGCTCGATGGGGGAACCCCAGATGACGGCCTCGCGGTCACCGATGTCCACGCCCCACCAGCGCGTGGCGCGCCACTTCGCTGCGATATCGTGGCTCTTCCTGTCGAGGCCGACGAAAAAGACCAGGGGCTGGCCCGAGGAACCGCCAGTGTTGAAGCGCGTCAGCGGGCCATGCCCCTCAGCCTTCATGGCGTCGGTATGGCGACGGATGTCCGCCTTGTTCAAGAGTGGCAGGCGCTGCAGATCGGCAATGGAAGTGACGCAAGCGGGATCGAAACCACGCTCTGCAAACAGGGTGCGGTAGTGGGGCACGCGTTGGCCGATGTCGACCAGGAATTTGCGCAGCCGCCCCACCTGTTCTTGCGCTATGCGTTCTGGCGAGTGCCACTGGCTTTGTTCCAGACGGCGGCGCACGGCCACGCTGTCGTGGCCCTTGAGCCGTTCGTGCAGAGGAAAGAGAACGCCGGCGGCAAAGCGCGTGTAGACGCCGCTGGAGACTGCGGCTTCAGCCCTTGCTGCAGTCATCGCGCGGTCCCCGCCGCCAGACGCTGGTAGACGGCTTGCCACTGAGGCCGTACCTGCGTCCAGGCAAAACCCTGCGCAGCGTGCAGGCCGGCTGAACGCAACCGCTCCCGCAGGGCGGTATCCGCGATCAGCCGCAGCGCTGCGTCGGCCATCTGGTGGGCGTCACCCACGGGCACCATCAAGGCGGTGCGTTCGTGTTCGACGAGGTCGGGAATGCCGCCGGCGTTGGTGGTGACCACGGGCACGCCGCTGGCCAGGGATTCAAGGATCGAGATGGGCATGTTGTCGGCTGTGCTGGGGTTCAACACCAAGTCGGCCTGCGCATAGAGCCGCCCGATCTGCGCATTGTCGATGCGGCCGGCAAAACGCACACAGTCCGCCAACCCGAGTTCCGTGACCAGCGCCTGCAATTCGCCAAGCAAAGGGCCGCTGCCGGCGACGGTGAGCGTTGCGCCGCCATGGCGGTTGCGCACCAACGCGAAGGCGCGCAGCGCCGTCGGGATGTCGTAGATGGCTTCCAGGTTCCGCGTCACGATCAGGTGCGGCGCCTGCGGCGAAAGAACGCGGCCCGTGGGCTCAAAACGGCTCAGATCAATGATGTTGGGAATGATCTCTGCGTCCAAGCCGTGGCGCTTGAACACCCGCTGCAAAAAATGCGACGGCGTGACACGCAGTGACGCCCCGCCCAGCGCGCGCAGCACACCACCGGAGTCAGCTGAAAAGAACTCATCAGCCTGGCCGCCACGGTAGTTGACGATCGTTGCAACGCCACGCCGGTGCGCCATCCACAACGCAGGGGCCGCGAACAGGTGCCATGACCAGCCTGAATTGGCGAAGATGTGCATGACCTGCGCACGGGCTGCAGCGCGCCACAGCGCAAGCGAGTAGGGCAAGAGCCGGAACACGGCCCGCAACAGCGGCACGTGACCGACCCAGGACGGCTGGTACGGCGCGTTGGTACGAACCAGTTCGGCCTGTGCGCCTTCGGCATGCAGCAGCCGCAGCAGCTGTTCACACTGGTTGGCCATGCCACCGGAAGGGGGCGGCAACGGGCCAACCAGGCAGATGCGAGGCCAGCCCTGGCGCGCGGCATTGGCTTCTGCGGGCACCTGTCGGCTTGTCGCTGAAGGGCCAGTTGCAGGTGCAGGCATGGGCTGTAGCGTTCGTTCCATCGCGTCCGTGGTTCAGGCCCGCAGCGCAGCCGGCACCGTCCGCCCGCGACCTTCAAGCGCGTTGCGATAGACGGCCGCGTAGTTCGCGACGCTGCGCGCCCAGGTGCGCTCCTGCTCCACAAAGCGCCGCGCCTGTTGGCGCACCGCAGGCCACTGCGCGCGGCGGACCAGCACGCTCTCGATCGCGTCGGCCAGGGCCTGCGCATCCCCCGCCTTGCACAGGAAACCAGTCTCACCGTCACGCACCAGTTCGCGGTGACCGCCCACGTCGCTGGCCACGAAGATGCGCCCCTGGGCCATCGCTTCCAGCGGTTTGAGCGGGGTGACGAGTTCGGTCAGCCGCATGGGCAGGCGCGGGTAGGCCAGCAGGTCGATCAACTCGTAATAGCTCTGCACTTCGCTGTGCGGCACGCGGCCGGTGAAGACCACCTTGCCTTGCAGCCCGGCGGCCGCCACCTGGGTCTTGAGCGCCGCTTCCTGGGGGCCGCCGCCAACCAGCAGCACGCGCAGATCTGGCCTGCGGCCTTGCAACTTGGCAAAGGCTTCAATGAGCAGGGACAAGCCTTCGTAGCCATAGAAAGAGCCGGCAAAGCCCAGCACGGTGCAGCCTTCCAGACCCAAGCTGCGCTGAAGCGCAGGGTCAGCCAGGCGGCCGAACTTGAAATTGCCGACATCCACGGCGTTTGGAATTTCGGTGATCTTGTCGGCCGGTATGCCGCGGTTGATCATCTCGTCGCGCAGCCCGTGGCAGATGGTCGTGACCTGATCGGCCCGCCGCAAAGCAAAGCTTTCCAGCATGCGAGAGAACCGATAGCGTGCGCTGCCTTCCCGGGTGGTGCCGTGGTCCACCGCAGCGTCCTCCCAGAAGGCGCGCACTTCGTACACCACTGGCACACGCACGCTGCCGCGCACCCACAGCGCGGGCAGCACATTCAGCACCGGCGAGTGGGCGTGGATCAGATCGGGTTTTTCGTCACGAACCACTTCGGCGATGCGCCGTGCCGTGAGTCGCATTTGCTGGACGAAGCCCGTTCCGGCCGAACTGGGCGTGCGCAGCAGGCGCAGGCCATCGACCGACTCTTCAAGCGTTTCACCCGGACCGTGCTTGGGGGTTGTCAGCTGCAGCGTCTGCCACCCCAGGCGGTGCTGCTCGCGCAGGATGGACAGGGTGCGAAAGGTGTAGCCGCTGTGCAGCGGGATGGAATGGTCCAGGACGTGAAGAACGCGCATCAACCCACCGCTTCCACAACCCCACGCGCGGCGGCTGCGGGTGCAGGCTTGCCATCCACCGAATTGCGCAGGAAGGCTTCGAACATGAGCAGCGTCCACAAGGGCGCGCTGTGGTCACTGCTGCCGTTCTGATGTGTGTCCACCAGTCGCCGCAGGCACGCTTCGTCGAACCAGCCGGTGGACAACAGTCGCTCACCCAGGATCGAATCACGAACGCGCTTCTTGAGCGGCCCGCGGAACCAACGCGCCAGCGGGACGGCAAAGCCCATCTTCGGCCGGTACAGGATGTCGTCAGGCAAGGCCGGCTCCATCGCCTTCTTCAACAGGAATTTGCCTTCCTG
>JANMKK010000271.1:0-2534 GCA_031372005.1 Rubrivivax sp. | reverse complement strand
CCGTCCAGGTTGGCCGCGGCCGGCGTCTTGAATTCCTTGTTGATGACGGTGATGGCGCCATTGGCCGGGTCGATTTTGACGACGCTGTTCTTGAACCACAGCGGGCCGTAGATGAAGCCGTCGGGGCCCACCTCAAAACCGTTCAGGCCACCGAGGTCCTTGGCAATCAGGCGCGGTGGCTTGATGCCGGCCACGTCCAGTTCCCATAGCGCGTCGCCCAGGAACACCTGGCTTGCATACAGCTTGCCGTTCTTGCGGTCGAAGTCCAGCGAATTCAGCCCGGGCAGATCCTTGGCCAGCACCCGCATCGGTGCCGCATCATTTTCGCGCAAGCGAACCATGCCCATCAGGTAGTTGGTCCAGGCCATCTCGCCCCTCAAGCCGATGGCGATGTCGTCGGCCTGGCCTTCAGGGCCGCCCACCAGCACCGTCGCCGCGCCCGTGGTGCGGTCCACCTGCCAGATGGCGTTGCCCACCACGCTGCCGGCCAGCAGCCGGCCCTGCGTGTCCACTGCCAGGCCGTGCACGCCTGTGAAGCTGCTGGGTGCCACCAGCACCTCGGGTGCGGACCAGCCGGCAGGCGCGGACAGCGGGGCGGTGGTGCAGGCGGCGGCGAGGCAGGCGGCAACGCCCATCAGCAGGGTCAAGGCTTGGCGCAAGGCGGTCTCCGGGTGGGCAGGGGGAGACGACTCTACGCCGCGGCCCTTGGCGGCGGGCTACGGGCTTGCACCCGGTTTTGTGACGCGGGGTTGCAGCCTGAATGATGCCCGGGTGCAGCCCGTGTGCGCCTCAGTCCCCGCTCAGGTCGCCGTCGCCGTCGTCGTCCGCACGGGCTTTTTTCACCCGCTGCGCCAGCTTCCCGGCCAGCGGCGCCATGTCCTGCACAACGGCCGTTGGCGGCGTGGTGACAGCTCCATGCAGTGCCGCCAAGGGCAGCGTGCTCATGTAGGCCGGGCGGCTGTAGCGGTCGGTGGCGCGCTGGGTCAGCGTCAGTGAGATCGCAGTGCCCACCAGGGCCGTCGATGCCACCACCGCAGTGACGGTGCGGCCCGACAGTGGCAGCACCTGCGTCAGGTGCGCGCGCAGCATCAGCACCGCCAGCAGCACCTGCAGCGGCGCGGCGGCGCGCCACAGCCATGGCCAGGCCAGCGTGGCGCCCAGCGCGGGCAACAGCACGTCCACTGCTTCGATGGCCAATAGCCACGGCAGCACGATGCGCAAGTGGCCCATGAAGTCAAAGCGGTGCTGGAACAGCTTGGACACCAGCGCCCAGGCCCCGCACCAGCCCGCCAGCGCCAGCGGCAGGCCGACGGCGACGGGCAGCCAGGCAGGGGCGTCGGCGCCGGGGTCGAGCGCGGTCCAGTGGTCGGCCAGCGCCAGCAGCATCAGCAGCAGGCCGGCCAGCATGGGCGGCACGAGTTGCGCGCGGCCCAGCGCTGGCAGGGGGCGCTCGGGGGCCAGGGTTTCGCTGGGCAGGCGCAGACGCAGCTTGATGTGTCCGATCTGCAGCGCCGCGCCGCCGTTCTGCAGCGGCACCCGCGCGCCGGCTTCAAACCGTTCGCTGCCGACGTTGACGCCATTGACCGTCTCACCCACTGTCAATGTCAGCTGTCCTTGGGCGTTAGCCTGCAAGCGCGCGTGGTGGGCAGCGACGTGCGGATCGTCGAGCACGACATCGTTGTCCAACGCGCGGCCCAGCGTCAGCGGCCAGCGCTGCACGCTGATGCAGCGCGCCACGCGGCCGTCGCGTTCAAAGATTTCGAGCAGCGCGAGACGGTTCAGGGCAGCAGCCTGGCGGGGGTCTGCGTCGTCGGTGGCGTGTTCCATGCGAAGCCGTCCAGGTAATGTTGAGCCAGGCGTTGCGCGCTGGCCAGGCTCACGCCTTGGGCGTCCAGCCGGCCCTGCACGCCGCGGGTGGCGCCGTCCAGTGTGGCCACCAGCACCATCAGGTCGTGCAGGCCTTCCAGCTTCTTGTACGCGCGCAGGCAGATCACGGCTTTCAGCGGCAATGGCGAAGACGCGGTGGACTTGTCGGCCGCCTTGACCGGCACCGCGACGCTGCGTTCCACACACTGGCCGGCGGTGCGGAAGCGGTCGTCGCCGCCGACGAATTCATTGCCGAAGCTGGCCGAGTAGCGCTGCGCAAAACGCAATGGGCCCAGCTTGCTGCCGTCATAGGCTTCATGGCGCACGGTGATGAAGCCGGTGAGCAGCGCTCCGCTGACAAAGATGCGGCTGTCCATTTCGCAGTCCGAACGTTCGAATTGCAGGCCCCGCGCGGCCTGGGGTGACCCGCGGCCCCAGCAGCGCATCCACGTTTCCTGCGGCACGGGAATGGTGTAGGTCGGGTGGCCCGCGCTGCGCCACGGCTGCTGGATGAAGCCTTGCGTGAGCTGCGCTTCGTGCTGCATCAGCTGGTGCGTGATTTCGGGCCAGGCCGGCGCGGTGATGGGCGGCGCACCGCGGCCGCGCGCGATGAGCGCACGCACCGGGTCGGCCGGCACCAGGAAGCTGACCTGTTCACCGTCGCGCCG
>JANMKK010000223.1:0-2456 GCA_031372005.1 Rubrivivax sp. | reverse complement strand
GTTTGAAGAGATGGGCGTGAAGGAAAAGGTCTTCAAGACGCTGGACGAAGTCATGAAGCCCGGCGCCATTCTGGCCAGCAACACCAGCACGCTGGACTTGAACCAAATTGCCAGCTTCACCAAACGCCCGCAGGACGTGATTGGCACCCACTTCTTCAGTCCCGCGAACGTCATGAAGCTGCTGGAAGTGGTGCGGGGCGAGAAAACTGCCAAGGACGTGCTGGCCACGGTGATGGCACTGGGCAAGAAGATCAGGAAGACCAGCGTGGTGTCGGGCGTCTGCGACGGCTTCATCGGCAACCGCATGATCGAACAGTACAGCCGCCAGGCTGGCTTCCTGCTGGAAGAAGGCTGCACGCCGTCACAGGTGGACAAGGCGGCCGAGAAGTTCGGCTTCGCGATGGGCCCCTTCCGCATGGGTGACCTGGCTGGCAACGACATTGGCTGGGCCATCCGCAAGCGCCGCACGCAGGAAAAGCCCGGCATGCGCTACAGCAAGACGGCAGACCTGCTGTGCGAACTGGGCCGCTTCGGCCAAAAGACAGGCGCCGGCTGGTACGACTACCAAGCCGGCAAGCGCGACGCCATACCTTCAAAGTTGGTGGAAGAGATGATCGCCAAGCACAGTGCCAGTCTTGGCATCAAGCCGCGCAAGATCAGCGACGAAGAAATCGTGCACCGGCTGGTGTACTCACTCGTCAACGAAGCGGCCAAGATCCTGGAAGAAGGGATCGCCAGCAAGGCCAGTGACATCGACATGGTTTACCTCACCGGCTACGGCTTCCCGCTCTTCCGTGGCGGGCCCATGTGCTATGCCGACAGCCAGGGCCTCTTCAACGTCGTGCAGACGATGAAGAAATTCGCCTCCAATCCGCATGACGACGCTTCGTTCTGGCAGCCCGCGCCGTTGCTTGCCAAGCTGGCGGCCGAAGGCAAGAGCTTCACCTGAACATGGTGCGTCGGGTTCTGTTGGCGGGGCTGGCTTTGCTGTTGCTGTTGGCCGCCGTGCTGGTGGCCAACACGCTGCGCCAGGGCTCGCGGCAGGTGACTGTGGCGGCCTTGGCGCCGATGGCCGTCGACAAGGCCGCGGTGGCCGAATCGATGGCGGCGGCGGTGCGCGCCAGAACCGTCAGCGGCCTGCTCGACCCCGCCGGCACGGCCGCAGGTTTCGAGGCCCTGCATGCGCACATCCGCAGCCGCTACCCGCTGGTGCACAGCACGCTGGACCGCGAGGTGGTGGGCGTGCACAGCCTGCTCTTCACCTGGCGCGGCAGTGACGCCAAAGCCAAGCCCATCGCACTGCTGGCGCACCAGGACACGGTACCGGTCGCGCCCGGCACCGAAGCGCTGTGGAAGAAGCCGCCCTTCGACGGCGTCGTCGAAGACGGTTTGGTCTGGGGCCGTGGCACGCTGGACAACAAGAGCAACCTCATCACGCAGCTTGAAGCCGTGGAAGCGCTGCTGAAAGCCGGCTTCAAGCCGCGGCGCACGGTGTACTTCGTGTTTGGCCATGACGAAGAGGTGGGCGGGTTGCAGGGTGCGGTGCCCATCGTGGCGCTCTTCAAGCAGCGCGGCGTGCAGCTGGACTTTGTGCTGGACGAAGGCCTGGCCGTCACCGAAGGCATCCTGCCCGGCGTCAACCAGCCGCTGGCCTTGATCGGTCTGGCCGAGAAGGGTTCGGTGTCCTTGAAGCTGGTGGCGCAGGCTGCACCGGGCCATTCATCGATGCCGCCGTCCACGGGCCAAAGCGCCATCGGCATGCTCAGCGCTGCGCTGACGCGGCTGGACAGCAAGCCGCTGCCGGGCGGCATTCAAGGCGCTGCGGCTGAGCTCTTTGCTGCCGTCGCACCCGAGCTGCCCTTCGGCCAGCGCCTGGCGATGTCCAACCTGTGGCTGCTGCGGCCGGTGGTGGAAGGCATGCTTGGCAAGAGCGCGGCCACCAACGCCATGATGCGCACGACCACGGCGCTGACCATCGTCAACGCCGGCAACAAGGAAAACGTGCTGCCGGGGCGCGCCGAGGCGGTGGTGAACTTTCGCATCCTGCCGGGTGACACGATCGAATCGGTGATCACCCACGTCAAGCGCGTGGTGGCTGACGAGCGCATCGAGGTCGCGCCGCTGGGCGCGGGCTTCAATCCGTCCAGCCTGTCGTCGGCCAGCGCCGAGGGTTACCGCCTCATTGAACGCACGATCCGCGAAGTCTTCCCCGACAGCATGGTGGCCCCTGGCCTGATGCTGGCGGCTTCCGATGCACGCCACTTCCAGGCGGTGGCGGACCAGAGTTACCGCTTCATGCCCATCCGTTTCAAGTCGGCCGACCTGCAGCGCGTGCACGGCACCGACGAACGCATTTCCGCCGACCAGCTGGCCGACATGGTCCGCTTCTACCACCGGCTGCTTGAGCAGTCGGCCAAGTGACTTTGTGACTCTTTTTCAAGGACACCTGCCATGAC
>JANMKK010000057.1:0-25594 GCA_031372005.1 Rubrivivax sp. | reverse complement strand
TCACGGCATCGGCAACCAGCGGCCGATGGACACGCTGCGCCAGTTCGTGCGCACGGTGTGGTCCGACGACGCGTCCTTGCACCGCGACCATGCCCAAGCCGCCGGCATGTGGAGCAAGCCCTACCCGCTGTCGCAAAACTTCGAAC
Organism: Rubrivivax sp.; assembly: GCA_031372005.1. Lineage (GTDB taxonomy): Bacteria > Pseudomonadota > Gammaproteobacteria > Burkholderiales > Burkholderiaceae_C > Rubrivivax. Next base: position 25,448 of record JANMKK010000057.1, on the reverse strand, counting down.
TGCGCCGGCTCACCACGGCCGAGAACAAGGCCGGTCTGAAGACCGACTTCTTCGAGTTCTACTGGGCGCACCTGATCCAGGGCACCAAGATCAGCCATCTGGTGAGCTGGGCCCTGTCGGTGTTGTTCAGGCCGCCTTCGGCGGTGCCACGGACGCTGCGGCTGCTGTATGCCGTGTTGTGGTTGGGACTGACCGTGTTCTTGGCGCTGTCGGCCCTGGCCGCGTGGCGGCTGGCGGCCGGCGAGGAACAGCCCTGGTGGCTGAAGTGGCTGTTGGGGCTGATCGTGGTGCCCGCCCTCACGATGGTGTTGACTGAAGTTGTCGGTGACGCCGCGCGCTACCTGCATGTGGACCCGGCCAACATCCAGCGCCGGCATGAAATTCGGTCGGCCGGCGTGCAGGTCTTGCAGTCGCTGCACGAGAAGGGCTACGAACGCATCGTGCTGGTGGGCCACAGCCTGGGCACGGTCATCGCCTACGACATCCTCACCCACGCCTGGGCCGAAGCGGCCGCCAAGGACGCGCCGGCCAGCGCAGACACACTGGCCGCTGTGCGCACGCTGGAAGACATGGCCGTGGCGGGCGTTGCAGACCCCACGCTTTGGCAGGCGGCACAGCGGCAGCTCTTTGAGTTGCGGCGCAAGGCCGGGTCCAGCTGGCGCGTCAGCGACTTCATCACCATGGGCAGCCCCTTGGCGCATGCCCAGGTGCTGCTGGCCGCCGACGCTGCCGACCTGGCGCAACGCATCCAGGCGCGTGAGTTGCTGGCCTGCCCGCCGGCACTGGAAAGCACGACCGTCAATCACAAGCCCTGGAGCGGTTTTTCCTACCCGGCGGGTGCAAGCCAGCGGCGTTTGCACCATGCGGCTGTATTTGCCGTCACGCGCTGGACCAACCTGTACTTCCCGGCGCGCGCGCTGGTGGGCGGCGACATCGTTGGTGGCCCGGTGGCGCCGGTGTTCGGGCCGGCAGTGCGTGACGTGGTGGTCAGCACCACGCGCTGGGGTGGCCTGCTCAGCCATACCGCGTACTGGCAGCCCGATGGCGTCGACTCGCACATTGCCGCGCTGCGCCAGGCGCTGGATTTGCTGGACCAGGGCGCAGCCCCGATTCCGTAGACTTCGCCGCTGTCACGGAGCACCCCATGCATGTCACCCACTTGAAGATCGAGAACCTGAGGTCATTGGCGCAAGCCGAGATCGAGCTCAACCACCCCGGCACAGCGGGCGGCCTGGATTGCCCCAACGTCAACGTGCTGCTGGGTGGGAACGGCTTTGGCAAGACGAGTGTGTTGCGTGCACTGGCCCTGGCGGTGTTGGGGCCGTTGCTCAGCAGTTCTTCGGGTTTTGTGCCGGAGGGCCTGATTCGCCGCCCTGCCGGAAAACGCCAGTCCAATCCAGCCAAATTGCCGCCGGCCGTGGTGACCGCACAGGTGGCCCTGGACACCGCCGAGTTGCCGAGTTATGCCCGCACCTTGCAAGGCGAAAAGGCGTTCGACATGAGCACGACCATCGTGCCGCTGGGGACGTCCGAACGGCTGCAGTGGCAGGTGTCGCCGGCAAAGATTGGCGGCGTCGTGGAGCGGATGCAACACGACGAAGCGGCCACCGCCTTTTTCATGGTGGCCTACGGCGCCACCCGCCGCGTGGAGAGTTCCAGCCGGGTCGATGAAAGTGCCCGTACCAAGTTGCGCAGGCGCCGTTACGAGCGTGTCGCCAGCCTGTTTGAAGACCACCTGGGTTTGATGCCGCTGTCCTACTGGCTGCCCGAATACGCCAAGCGCAACAAGGGCCGCTATGTGCAGGCGGTGCGGCTGGTCAATGAACTGCTGCCGGATGCTTGCCGGATGCGCAGCACGGCCAGTGTCACCGACCGTGGCACCGAACACCTGTTTGACATGAACGGCGTGGCACTGCCCTTTCGGGACTTGTCCGACGGCTACCGTGCCTACATCGGGTGGGTGGGCGACATGCTGTTCCACCTGTGCGTGGGCGCGGTGTCCGGCACCAAACTGGTGGACACACGGGGCCTTGTGCTGCTGGACGAGATCGACCTCCACCTGCACCCTGAATGGCAGCGCGTGGTGCTGCCCACGCTGTCGCGCGCGCTGCCCAACATGCAGTTTGTGGTGACCACGCACAGCCCGCTGGTGGTGGGTTCCCTGCAGGCTGAAAACCTGTATTCGCTGGTGGAGGAAGAAGGTGCCACGGTCATCAAGCGCTTGCCTGAACAAGTGCAGGGCCGCAGTTCGGAGCAGATCCTTCTGTCGCCGTACTTCGGCTTGCCCAGCACGCGTGCCGAACCCGTGTCCGACAAGCTGCAGGCCTTGGCGCAGGCGGCAGTGGGTGGCGACGCGCATGCGTCGATGCAGTACCTGCGGCTGCTTTCAGGGGGCATGAAGCGCGAAGACATCCAGGCCTTGAAGACAGGTGCGAAGGCCCCCGTCGCACCGGCTGCCAGGAAGACCGCTGCAACGGCTGCGCGAAAGCCGCGCGTGCTGCGCCCTGCCGCCAAGGCCCGCGCCAAGTAGCGGCAGCCGCAAACCCAGAGCCCGAGCGATGATCCGCTACGCCATAGACCCCGCCACGCTGATCGATCGCATCCGCGTGCTCAAACCCGACTGGCTGGACCGGGCCCAGGCGCGCACGCTGCAATACGAGCAGTTGCAGGACTACGGCGACGGCACCGACTTCTGGGGCCAGATCAAACAGGTCTACATCGACCTGCAACACGAAAAGTGTGCGTACTGCGAAACCAAGCTGCAGGGCGCCGCATACGCCAGCAAGGTGCATGAGGTTGAGCACTTCCGGCCCAAGTCCAGCGTCAAGGCATGGCCTGACCGCAACAAGGCAGCCTGGAAAGACTTCCCGGCCGGCATCACCACCGGTGCAGCGCACGACAAGGGCTACTACCGCCTGGCCTATCACCCCTTCAACTACGCCATTGCCTGCACGCGCTGCAACTCCACCCTCAAGTCCAACCACTTTCCCGTGCGCGGCAGTCGCAACCTGACACTGGCCGACCCTTCCTTGGGCCAGGGCGAAGACGCGTTGTTGCTGTACCCGGTGTCTGATGTGGACAGCGACCCCGCCGACATCATCCGCTTCGACGGTGTTCTGGCCGTGCCTGCGCAGGCGGCCGGGGCTGCGCATGAACGCGCGCTGACGACGATCTGGTTCTTCGACCTCAACCACCAGGACCTGACATCGCGGCGGGCAGAGATGTTGGGCTTTCTGTGGGGCGCATTGGAATCGCACCGGCTGGCCACCGACGCTGCGGATCGGCGGTTCGCCAAGGACACCATCGACGCGGTGTGCAGTGAAGCCGGCCAGTTCAGCGCCTGCATGAACGCGTTCCGGCAGCTGTACCAGCAACACCGGGCCGACGCGCGCGAAAAGGCGGTGCAGGCGCGGCTGCTTGGCAGCGGGGCACCGGCACCAGCGCTGCAACCACCGCCACCGCCACCGTGATCAGCGCCCCTTCCAGGGGGCGCGAATCAGGTTCAACACCGGCGACGGCGCGTTGGCAGTGGCATCGAAAGGGTGCGTGGTTTGCCCCGCCACGCCAGCGCGGATCTTCAGCACGTAAAGACGCGTCTCGGCATAGGGCGGCACACCCAGGTAGCGCTCGACGGCCCTTTCCCCGGCGTTGTAGGCGGCAGCCACCAGCGACACATCACCTTCAAAGTAAGCCATCAGCCAGCGCAGATAGGCCATGCCGCCGCGGATGTTCTGCACCGGGTCCTTGATGTTGCGCACACCGAAGCGCGCGGCGGTGCCGGGAATCAGCTGCATCAGGCCGTGGGCGTCTTTGGGCGACACCGCTGAAGCGTCGAAGTTGGATTCGGTAGCCATGATGGCCAGCACCAAGTGCGGCTGCAGCTTGTATTCGGGCGCGACGATGTTGACGAAGCGGACGATGGCGTCGGGCGCATTGCGCGGTGGTGCCACGGGCAGCACGGCGGGTGGCTGGCTCGAGCGCGTGTTGCGCGGCGGCGCCGGTGCGGCGGCGACCTGGTCTTCGTCCGGCGGGCGCAGGCATTTCGGCGGCGGGCCCAAAGGTTCGCCCATGCGCGCGATGATGTTCCTGGCCTGCTCGAAACCTTGCTCGGCCGCAGCGGCAAAGAGGTGCGCGGCCTCCGCGTCATTGCGTTCGATGCCGCGCGAATTCGTCTTCATCCAGGCCAGGTTGTATTGCGCTTCGGCGTCGCCATAGCGCGCAGCGCGACAGTACAGCTCGGCCGCGCGCACCGGGTCGCGCGGCACGCCGTCGCCGAATTCGTACGCCTTGGCTTCCTGGCGCCAACGCTCCACGCGCGCCGGGACGACGGGGCCCTTCTCGGGTGGCGGCGTGCTGGGGCGCGGCAGGCCGTCCAGCGTCGGCAACACTGGCGGCGGCAGTTGCGCCAGCACGCTGGCTGCCATCAGGCTGGTCAGCAGGGCCGCAATCTGCAACAGGCGGGTGGCAAAAGACATCGGGCGCATGAGAGATCGGGGGGACAGCGCAGTCTAGGGCTGTCCGCCAGACGGCGTATTTCCACACAGGGCTGCCTTGATGGCGATTGAAGAGATCAATGCCAACGTCGGCCTGCCCCGGCAAGAAGCCGGAGCCGTTTCCGCAAGGCTGGCGATAATCCCGCTGTGAAGCAAGCCAGACCGCCGCTGGTGCAATCGTGGAAACACGGCACTGGAGGAAGGTCCGGACTGCACAGGGCAACGTAGCAGCTAACGGCTGTCCACCGCGAGGTGAGGATCAGAGCAACAGAGACGAGCCGATTCAGTTCGGGTGAAACGGGCAATCTCTACGCGCAGCAATACCAAGTAGGCACACATTGAACGGCATGGCTCTGCGATGCCGTTCTACCGCTGGCCCGGCGCTGTGTGCGGGTAGGTAGCACCGAGCCGAAGGGTGACCTTCGGCCCAGAGGAATGGCGGTCACGGCGGTGCTTCGCAAGAAGTGCTGCCGCACAGAATCCGGCCTATCGGCTCGCTTCACACTTTATTCAGGTCGGCACGGTCAGCGTGTGCCGCACCTGCCAGCGCAGGCCGCTTTCCGGCCCGGCGGGCACCAGCAGCATCTCCAGCGCCGTGCGGTCGGCTTGTGGCACCGACCGCCACAGAAAGTCGCGCGCGTTGCCGGGGTCGCCAGCAAGGAACAGCTGCGACGTCAGTTCACCAAAGGCCGCGTGCCGCAGCTTGACGTGGATGTGCGGCGTGCGCCCCGGGTAGGCCACCGGTTTGATGGTGCGCAGGCTGAAGCCGCCGTCCTTGCCGCTGCGGGTAGCGCCAAAACCCTGGAAGCCTTCGTCGTAGCGGCCGACAGTCGCGGCCACGTCCGGGTGGCGGTAGGCCTGCATCACGTCGCACTGCCAGACCTCGACTTCGGCGTTGTCCACCAGCCGGCCCTCGGTGTCGGCCACCACGGCCTGCAGACCCAGGTGCTCACCGCGTGCGGTGGTGACGCGGCCATTGCGTTCGACGCGCGTCAGGTCGGCGTCCCAATCGCCGCTGAAGGGGCCCTTGTCGCGCCAGGCGCGGGCCGGGTAGAAGGGCCCGTCGGTCATCGGCATCAAAGCGCGGCGCGTGCTGGCCAAAGCGGGCAGGCTGATCGACGCGGCGGCTGCGACAGTTGTGGCTGCAGTGCCCAGCACAAGCCTTCTGCGGTGGGGATTCATGGGTGGCATTGAAGCACCGATCGGGCTGCCCCTCTAAACTCAATTGTTTGCCCCAGCCATTGAACCCCGACGCATCTTCGCTTTGGCGCGCCCCGCGCTGGCAGCTTGCACTCTTGCTGGCCTGCCTGGGCATGATCGGCCCCTTTTCCATCGACACCTACCTGCCCGCGTTCTCGGGCATAGCGGCGTCGATCGGCGCCACGCCGGTGCAGATGCAGCAGACGTTGTCCAGCTACCTGCTCGGTTTTGCACTGATGAACCTGTTCCACGGCGCGCTGTCCGACAGCTTCGGGCGCAGGCCTGTGGTGCTGGGCGGTATTGCGCTCTTTACGTTGGCATCGGTGGGCTGTGCGCTCAGCGATTCCATCGGCACGCTGGTGCTTTTCCGCGCGGTGCAGGGCATGTCGGCCGGGGCCGGCATGGTGGTGTCGCGGGCCATCATCCGCGACATGTTCCCGCCTGCCGACGCGCAGCGGGTGATGTCGCAGGTGACGATCTACTTTGGTGCCGCGCCGGCGGTGGCGCCGATGGTTGGCGGCTTTCTCTTCACGCACGCCAACTGGCATTCGATCTTCTGGCTGCTGGCGGTGCTGGGCGCGCTGCTGCTGTTGGCCACCTGGCGGTTGCTGCCAGAAACGCTGCACCGCGAAGCGCGCCAGTCCTTTGCCGCCGGCAACTTGATGCGCGGCTACTGGGGGCTGATGCGCAACCCGCGTTTCGTGGCGCTGGTGTTCGCCAGCGGCGTGCCCTTCAACGGCATGTTCCTCTATGTGCTGTCGGCGCCGGTGTTCCTGGGTGAACACCTGCACCTGGCGCCGGGCCAGTTCTTCTGGTTCTTCATGCTGTCGGTCAGCGGCATCATGGGCGGGGCCTGGTTGTCGGGGCGGCTGGCGGGGCGCATCCCCCACCGTCATCAAATTCGCCACGGCTTCCTGATCATGCTGACGACATCCATCGTCAACGTCGCGCTCAACCTGCTGTTCGAGCCGCAATGGTGGTGGGCGATGCTGCCGATTGCGGTGTTCTCCTTCGGCTGGGCGCTGATGGTGCCGGTGGTGACGATCCTGTCACTGGACCAGGCGCCCGACCGCCGCGGCATGGCGTCCAGCGTGCAGGCCTGCGTGGGCAGCCTGGCCAACGCGGCGGTGGCCGGTGTGCTGGCGCCGCTGGTGATGCATTCCGCGCAGGCGCTGGCGCTGACATCGGCGGGCATGCTGATGGTGGGCATCGGCGCCTGGTTGTGGGTAAAACCCAAACTGCTGCGCGGAGACGAGGCCGATCAAGTTGCGCGTGAAGGTGGCCGATAAAGGGGCGAGGAGCGCCCGCCATGAGCCATGTTCATTTGTTGATCTTGACCGCCAGCCTGTCTGCTGGGCTGAGCGCGCCGCTGCTGGCGCAGGCGTCTGACCCACCGGTCCTCAAGCCCGCCAAGTTGACAAGCGAGGCAGCAAAGGCGGCCAAGCCCGAGTCGGATGCGCATGGAGCGCAGGGTCCGCACGGCGCACATGGTGCAACCGCACAGCACGCGTCCGCATCGGCCGCAGCACCCGCAGCGCCTGCGGCGGCGTCCGCTCCGCCCGACCCGCTGGAGACGCTGCGCCAGCGCCTGGCCGGTAAGCTGAACGGCGCCAAGGTCACCGAAACCGGCGGGCCATACGAGGTGCGCGTGGTCGTCAAGACAGCACCCACGCCTGCCGCAGCGCATGCACCCACAGCCCGTGGCACGGCGCATGGCAAGGCGGCTGCCACGGCTGCTGCTGCCGGCCACGCGGCGGCCCACTGGTCGTACCAAGGCCCCGCCGGCCCGCAAACCTGGGGCGGCTTGAAGCCTGAATTCACGCTCTGCGGCAACGGCCAGCGCCAAAGCCCCATCGACATCCGCGGTGGCCTGGCGGTGGACCTGGACCCGGTGAAGTTCAACTACCAGGCCACACCTTTTGCCGTCATCGACAACGGCCACACGGTGCAGGCCAATGTGGCGCAGGGCAACCACATCGACGTCGGCGGCAAGCGTTTTGAGCTGGTGCAGTTTCACTTCCACCGGCCGTCAGAAGAGCGCATCGACGGCCGCCAGTTTGAGATGTCGCTGCACCTGGTGCACAAGGACGACCAGGGCCGCCTGGCCGTGGTGGCCGTGCTGATGGACAAGGGTATGGCGCAGCCGGCGGTGCAGAAAGTCTGGAACAGCCTGCCGCTTGAGAAGGGCGAAGAGCTCGCTGCCCGCACGCCCCTGGAACTGGCCGACCTGCTGCCCACCGACCGCCGCTACTACACCTACATGGGGTCGCTCACCACGCCGCCGTGTTCAGAAGGCGTGCAATGGGTGGTGATGCGCCAGCCGGTGTCGATGTCACCCGAGCAGATCGAGCTTTTCGCCCGCATGTACCCGATGAACGCGCGGCCAGTGCAGCAGGCGTCGGGGCGGCGCATTCTGCAATCGCAATAGTTCAGGTGTCAGCCGTCTGACGGGGGCGGTTTGCGCCCCGTCAACAGCAGCAGCGGCCACAGCCAGAGGGTGGCAAACCACGTCAACACGCGGCCGGCTGTGAGCGGCCGGGTTTCGTGCTGCGCCACCCTGATGAACAGCATTGCCGCGCCCACCACCACGTAAAGCAGCAGCAGGCCATACACGGTGACGCGGGCGTTGTAGTCGCCACCAAATACATCCGCCAGCAAGCTGCCGGCAAGTGCTGCGGTCAGCACCGACAGCAGCAGCGCCAAAGCCAGGCCCGCCAGCGCATGCCGCAACCTCCACAGCGGGTCGTTGTGCTGCACCACGGGCTTCAGCCGATGCGCCAGAAGTCCAGCACCACGCGCCGCGCCTCGCGCCGGCCGCTGGCGATGGCCATCACCTTGTTCAAGTGCAGCCAGCTCGCGTGGCCCGTGGTCAGCCGCACCAGCGTGCGGAAGAAATAATCCTGCGGCGCCACGTCTTCACCGCAGGCCAGCCGCGCCATGACGTCGGGCGGGCCGTGGCGAAGGCCGTCGCTTTGCACTTCGATGAGCGCGCCGTCGGCGGTGCGGATGACATAGTGGGCGCTGATGTCGGTGACGTGGTCGGCGCGTTGCACCTGCCAATCGACACCGCCTTCGATCAGATCGCCGTTAAGTTCAGGGCCTTGCACGCTGCCGCGCAGGATGGGCACGAAGCGGCGTTCACCGTGTTTGGCGGGGCCGCCAAGTGAGACGACGACATCGACTGTGCAGGTGACGGTGCACATCCAGTGCAGGGGCGGCGGGCTGGGCTGGGGGGCTTGCATGCAGCGGATTGTCCACATGGCTGCGTGCCTTGCGGATTGATCACCCACGCCGCGTCGTGCGGTGCCCCGCATGGGCCCACGCTATGGCGGTCTTCGCTGCGCGACGCCTGTCGGTGCGGCCCGGGCGCTTGCGGGCGCTTGCAGGCGCCAGGGCCGCAAGGACGGAGCCGTAGCGCAGCGAAAGGACGCTTCAGCGAAGCGCTCAAGCCTGCCCGGGCCCGCCTTTGCCGCCACGGGCCTAAATCCACTTCTGGGTATTCATACAGCCCGGTTCACCGCATTCTTCTAACAAAGCACTTCCACTCCCCACCCCAAGTCCTTAATTTGGAACAAGTTTTTCAACCAAACTCAACTTCCAATCAACCCGGTAAGTCCTTGATTCAATTGATTTTTCCGGTCCAAGTCGCATTGACCCTCAGCATCGCGTCGGGTAAAGTGGGGCTTAGTGCAAATTAATGGGTTTTAGTGCAAATCATGGTTTTCAGAGGTGGTCCGGTGCTGCTGCTGGACGGGAAGGGCCGCCTTACGGTGCCCGCCCGTTGGAAAGCGCTGCTCGACACCAACGTCAACGGCCAGATGGTGGTCGCCAAGAACCCTGACGGCTGCCTGTCGCTGTTCCCCCTGCCGGTATGGGAAAAGTTTGAAACCGAACTGTTGGCGCTGTCTTCAGAGCATGACGCCTGGCGCCGCATCTTCATGGGCAGCGCCACGGACGTTGAAATTGACAGCGCCGCCCGCGTGCTGGTGCCGCCGGAGCTGCGCTTGTGGGCAGGGTTCGATCGCGAAGTGAAGTTCATGGGTGTCGGCCCGCACTTTGAACTGTGGGACCAGGTGCGTTATGAAACTCGTGAAGCGGCCGCCATCGCCCAAGGCCGGCCAGAGCCGCTGCGCAACCTGGTTATTCGGTGAACACCGCAAACCCATGGTCCCACACCACCGTTTTGCTGCCCGAAGCCGTCCAGGCCTTGGTCATGCAAGCGGATGGCATCTACGTGGACGGCACTTTCGGTCGCGGCGGCCACGCCCGCGCGGTGCTGGCGCAGTTGGGGCCGGCCGGCCGGCTCGTGGCCTTCGACAAGGACCTGGAAGCCGTGGCAGCCGCGGCGCAGATCGACGACGCCCGTTTCACGATGGTCCACGCCAGCTTCGGCGACATGGCTTCCGAATTGAGCGCACTCGGCATCACCCAAGTGGACGGCGTGCTGCTGGACCTGGGCATCAGCTCGCCACAGATCGACGACCCCGCACGCGGTTTTAGCTTCCGCCACGACGCGCCACTGGACATGCGCATGGACACCACGCGCGGCGAAACGGCAGCCGAATACCTGGCCCGCGCCGATGTGCGCGACATCGAAGGAGTGATTCGTGATCTCTCAGAAGAACGGTTTGCTGCTGCGATTGCAAAGGCGCTTGTCGCTCGCCGCGAAAGTGGGCGTCCCGTGCGCAGCACACTCGAACTTTCCGCGCTCGTGGCTGGTGCAGTCAAAACCCGCGAGCCGGGCCAGAACCCTGCAACGCGCACATTTCAAGCTCTTCGGATTCACGTCAACGCCGAGCTTGAGGCGCTGCAACAGGGCCTGAAAGCAGCGCTGGCTCTGCTGGCCCCGCAAGGACGCCTGGTGGTGATCAGCTTTCATTCGCTGGAAGACCGCATCGTCAAGACCTTCATCGCTGCCGAAAGCCGCGACGTGGTGGACCGCCGCGCGCCAATGGCGCCGCCCAAGCCGTTGCGGCTGAAGGCCATCGCCCGCATCAAGCCGGGCCCGACCGAAGTGGCGACCAACCCGCGTGCGCGCTCGGCCGTGTTGCGCGTGGCTGAGCGCACGGACGTTCGCACGGACGTTCGCACGGAAGTTCGGGGGTGAGCGCATGACGAGCAAATGGCACTGGCTTTTGTTGCTCGCGCTGCTGGCCAGCTGCCTGGTGCTGGTGCGCAGCGCCTACGAATCGCGCCGTGTCTTTGCTGAACTGGACAAGGCGCGCCAGGAGCAGCGCCGCCTGGAATCCGAGTTCAAGCGCCTGGACGCTGAACGCCAGGCCCAGGGCACGCACCTGCGCGTTGAGAAGGTGGCGCGCGACAAGCTGCGCATGCACACCGCCACGCCCGGCGTCACCGCGTATGTGGATGACGCCGTGGCCAGCCTGGCAGACTTGGCGAACTCTGCAAGTGCGCCTTTGCCGGGCGCGTCGCGATGAACAGCCGCAACACTGCCACTGCGCGCATGGCACCGCGCCCTGCCCGCAACAGTGTGCGCAGCGTCAACTACGCCACCAGCCCGCTGCTGGCCAGCAAGACGCCGCCTTGGCGGTCGCGCTTTGTCGTCGGCCTGGTCTTCGTGTCCTTCACCGTGTTGCTGGGGCGCGCGGTGCACCTGCAGATCCTGCACAGCGACTTCTACCAGGCCGAAGGCGAAAAGCGCTTCGTCCACAAGGAGCCGCTGCCGGCCAGCCGTGGCCGCATCCTGGACCGCAACGGCCTGGCGCTGGCCACCAGTGTGGCGCTGCCGTCGGTGCAGGTCGATACCAAGCTCTTCAACGCCGATGCCAACGCCAACGCCGGGCAGCGCAAGACGCTGGCGCGTTTGCTGGGCATGTCGGCGCCAGAGTTCGCCGACAAGCTCGACGGCGCCACTGGCACCGTGGTGTTGCGCCGTCTCGTCGAAGAACCCGTGTGGGCCGAGATCAAGGCCCTGGGCCTCAAAGGTGTCCAGGAAGTTCGTGAGTTCAAGCGCCGCTACCCGGAAGGCGAAGCGGCCGCCCATGTGGTGGGCTTCACCGACACCGGTGGCGCCGGCTTGAGCGGCATGGAGCTTGTCTACAACGATGAGCTGCTGGGCCGGGCCGGCCAACGCACGGTGGTGCGCGACCGCCTGGGCCGCGTGGTGGAGGACGTGGGTGAACAGGCCAGCCCCGTGCAAGGCCAGGACATCACCCTGTCCATCGATTCCAAGGTGCAGTTCTTCGCCTGGCAGCGCCTGCGCGACGCCGTGCGCGACCACCACGCCCTGGGCGGCAGCGCCGTGGTACTGGACGTGCAGACTGGCGAAGTGCTGGCGCTGGTCAACTACCGCAGCGCCGAGGCCACCGCCCGTGCCGCCAGGGCCGGCAGCAAGGGCCTGCGCAACAGCGCGCTCACCGACACCTTCGAGCCCGGCTCGACCATGAAGCCCTTCACCGCCGCGCTGGCGCTGGAGCGCGGGCCGTGGACACCTGCCACGCGCATCGACACATCGCCGGGCCGTATCGTCATCGCCGGTGCCCCCATCACCGATTCGCACCCGCACGGCGTGCTGACGGTGGCCGAGGTGATCCAGAAGTCCAGCAACGTCGGCACCGTGAAGATGGCGATGCAGATGCCGCCGCGCGAGATGTGGGAGATGTACACCGCCATCGGCCTGGGCCAGCGCCCGCGCATCGACTTCCCCGGTGCCGCTGCCGGCCGCCTGCGCCCCTACAAGACCTGGCGCCCGGTGGAACAGGCGACCATGAGCTATGGCTACGGTCTGTCTGCCAGCCTGCTGCAACTGGCGCGCGCCTACACCGTGTTTGCGCGCGATGGTGAACTGATCCCGCTGACGCTGCAGCGCCACGACGTGGCCGCCGACGGCCTGGTGGCCGGCCAGCCGGTGCTGTCGGCCAAGACCGCGCAGCAGGTGCGCGACATGCTGCGCCTGGCCGCCGGCCCGGGCGGCACCGCGCCCAAGGCGCAGTCGCTGGGCTATTCAGTGGGCGGCAAGACGGGCACCGCGCGTAAACATGAGGGCAAAGGCTACGCCACGGGCAAGTACCACGCCTTCTTCGTCGGCCTGGCGCCGGTGTCGCAGCCGCGCATCGTCGTGGCGGTGATGGTGGATGAGCCGGGCAAGGGCGTGTACTTCGGCGGCGACGTGGCCGCCCCCGTGTTCAGCCAGATCGTGCAGCAGACGCTGCGCATGATGAACGTGGCGCCCGACCTGGACGTGAAAGCGCAGATCAACGCCAAGCCCGTGGCCGCTGAACAGGAAAGCATCTGATGCAGCCCGCGCTGGCATCGCCCCACGCTGCCGCCCGTTGGCTGGCTGCCCAAGTGAGCGGCACGCTGCACACCGACAACCGCCGCGTGCGGCCGGGTGACGGCTTCATCGCCTGGCCGGGTCATGCGGTGGACGGCCGCCAATTCGTGCCCGCCGCGTTGGCCGCGGGTGCTGCGGCTTGCCTGGTGGAAGCCGACGGCGCGGAGGTCTTCGGTTTTGTCGATGCGCGGGTTGCAGCGCTGCCGGGGCTGAAGGCCGCCACCGGCGCCATTGCCGATGAATACTTCTGCGCGCCCAGCGCCAGGCTCGACATCGTCGCCACCACCGGCACCAACGGCAAGACCAGCACCGCGTGGTGGACGGCGCAGGCGCTGGCCACGCTGGGCCGGCGCTGTGGCGTCATCGGCACGCTCGGCGTGGGCGAGCCTGGCCACGTGAGGCCCACGGGGCTGACCACACCCGACCCCGTCACGCTGCACGACACGCTGCGCGGCATGGCCGACCAGGGCTTTGCGGCCTGCGCGCTGGAAGCGTCTTCGATCGGCCTTGCTGAACACCGTTTGGCTGCCTTGCGCATCCGCGTGGTGCTGTACACCAACTTCACGCAGGACCACCTGGACTACCACGGCAGCATGGAGGCCTACTGGGCCGCCAAGCGCGCACTCTTCGACTGGCCGGGTTTGCGGGCGGCCGTGATCAACATCGACGATTTGAAAGGGCAGAAGCTGGCCGCTGAATTGAGTGGTATTGGGCTTGACCTGTGGACCGTTTCCTTGCATGCACCGGCCAGGCTGCGCGCAGACAACCTGCGCTACATCGACGGCGGCCTGGCTTTCGACGCGGTGGAAGGTGACAGCCGCGCCGCGGTGCAGACCCGACTCGTCGGCGAATTCAACGCCAGCAACCTGGTGGTGGTGCTGGCGGGTTTGCGTGCGCTGGGTTTGCCGCTGGCCAACGCGGCGGCTGCGGCTGCGGCGCTCACACCCGTGCCCGGCCGCCTGCAACGCGTGAACAGCGCTGCGGTTGGCGCTGGTGGGGACGCGGATGTGGATGTGGTCGTTGACTACGCCCACACCCCCGACGCGCTGGACAAGGTGCTGCAAGCCCTGCGCCCGCTGGCCACTGCACGCGGCGGCCGGCTGTGGTGTGTCTTCGGTTGTGGTGGCAACCGCGACGCCACCAAGCGCCCGCTGATGGGCGCCATCGCCGCGCGCGGCGCCGACCACGTCGTCATCACCAGCGACAACCCGCGGCTGGAGTCGCCCGGTGCCATCCTGGCCCAGATCCTGGCTGGTGTGCATTCCGCAAACCCGGGCCACGACGAGGTCGATGTCATCGAAGACCGCCACGAAGCGATCCACGGCGTCTTGCGGGCCGCTGCGGCCGGCGACGTGGTGCTGATTGCCGGCAAGGGCCACGAGGACTGCCAGGACATCGCCGGTATCAAGCGCCCTTTTTCCGACGTGACCGAAGCCCAGGCCGCCTTGCGTGCCCGATCTCTTGCAAAACCAGGGGCCGCTGCATGATGACGCTGGCCCAAGCCCACGCCTTGCTGCCGCACAGCACCGTGGTGGGCGACGGCGCCACGCCCTTCCTGCGCGTGCACAGCGACACCCGCACGCTGCGCGCGGGCGACCTTTTCGTGGCGCTGAAGGGCGACCGTTTCGACGGCAACGACTTCATCGCCCAAGCCAAGGCCAGCGGTGCCGTGGCTGCGCTGGCTGAACGCGGCTTGGGCACCGGCGCGGCTGATCTGCCCGGCCTGCAAGTGGCCGACACGCTGACCGCGCTGCAGCAATTGGCGGCCGCCTGGCGCGCCCGCTTTCACCTGCCCTTGATTGCAGTCACGGGCAGCAACGGCAAGACGACGGTCACGCAGATGGTCGCGGCCATCCTGCGCGCCTGGCACGGCAACGGCGCGCTGGCCACGGCCGGCAACCTCAACAACCACATCGGCGCGCCGCTCACGCTGTTGCGCCTGCGCCAGGACGACAGCACCTGGCACCGCGCTGCGGTGGTTGAACTGGGCATGAACCACGTCGGAGAAATCGCGGTGCTGGCGCGCCTGGCCGCACCGACCGTGGCGCTCATCAACAACGCCCAGCGCGAACACCAGGAATTCATGACCGGCGTGGAAGCGGTGGCGCGTGAAAACGGCAGCGTCATTGGCGTGCTGGGTGCGGGCGGCACGGCGGTGATCCCGGCCGACGATGCCCACACGCCACTTTGGCTCGAGATGGCCGGTGCGCGGCGTGTGATGACGTTCTCAGTGACGGCGAGTACGGCCGCAGACGTCACCGCGCAGGCCACCTGGAATGCTGCCGGCCAGCAGTGGTCGCTGATGCTCCGCACCCCCGCCGGCAGCGTCACCACCCTGCTCGCGCTGCCTGGCGTGCACAACCTGCACAACGCGCTTGCGGCCACCGCGTCGGCGTTGGCCGCGGGCGCGCCGTTGTCGGCGGTGCAGCAAGGCCTGGCTGCCTTCGCGCCCGTGGCCGGGCGTTCGCAGACCGTGCCGCTCAACTGGCAAGGAAGGCCCGTCACGCTCATCGACGACAGCTACAACGCCAACCCCGATTCGGTGCTGGCTGCCATTGACGTTTTGGCCGCCATGCCCGGCCCACGCTGGCTGGTGCTGGGCGACATGGGCGAAGTCGGCGCCCAAGGCCCGCAGTTCCACGCCGAGGTTGGCGCGCGGGCGCGGGCAGTCGGCATCGAAGAGGTCTGGGCCGTGGGTGCGCTGTGTGCGCACATTGGGGTGCAGGCGGGCGCGCAGCGGCATTTCAACCACATGGCCGACCTGCTGGCCGCTTTGCCCCCAGCACTCATCGGGTCACCAGCACAGTCGGTCCTGGTCAAAGGGTCCAGGTTCATGAAGATGGAGCAGGCGGTGCAGGCCATGAAGGCTCATGGCGAAGATCGCCCGGGGGCACCCCATGCTGCTTAGCCTGTCGCAATGGCTCATGCAATTTGCGCCCGAACAGTTGGGTTTCTTGCGCGTGCTGCAGTACCTGACCTTCCGCGCCGTGATGGCGGCGATGACCTCGCTGATCATCGGACTGGCCTTCGGCCCCTGGGTCATCCGGCGCCTGACGGAGATGAAGATCGGCCAGCCGATCCGCGAATACGGCGTGCAAAGCCACCTGGGCAAACGCGGCACGCCGACGATGGGCGGCGTGCTGGTGCTCATCGGCATCGGCATCAGCACGCTCTTGTGGTTTGACTGGAGCAACCGCTTCGTCTGGGTCGTCATGCTCGTGACCTTCGGCTTCGGCGCCATCGGCTGGACCGACGACTACCGCAAGGTGGTGCACAAGGACCCTGAAGGCATGCGCTCGCGCGAGAAGTTCTTCTGGCAGTCGCTCATCGGTATCGTCGCCGCGCTGTACCTGGCCTTCAGCGTGTCGGAAACCAGCAACCTGCGCGTGCTGGAACTCTTCATCCGCTGGGTCAGCAGTGGCTTTTCCAACACCCTGCCGCCGCGCGCCGACTTGATGGTGCCGTTCTTCAAGACCGTGAGCTACCCGCTGGGTGTTTTTGGCTTCATCTTCCTGACCTGGTTCGTCATCGTCGGCGCCAGCAACGCGGTGAACTTCACCGACGGCCTGGACGGCCTGGCCATCATGCCGGTGGTGATGGTGGGCTCGGCGCTGGGCGTGTTTGCCTACATCGTTGGCAACGCCGTCTTCAGCAAGTACCTGCTGTTCCCGCACATCCCTGGCGCCGGTGAGTTGCTGGTGTTCTGCGCCGCCATGGCCGGCGCGGGCCTGGCCTTCTTGTGGTTCAACGCCAACCCGGCGCAGGTGTTCATGGGCGACGTGGGCGCGCTGTCGCTGGGGGGGGCGCTGGGCACCATCGCCGTCATCACGCGGCAGGAAATCCTGCTTGGCATCATGGGCGGTGTCTTCGTCGCCGAAGCACTGAGCGTGATGATCCAGGTCGGCTGGTTCAAGTACACCAAGCGCAAATACGGCACCGGCCGGCGCATCTTCCTGATGGCGCCGCTGCACCACCACTTCGAGAAAAAGGGCTGGACCGAGTCGCAGGTCGTGGTGCGCTTCTGGATCATCACGATGCTGCTGTGCCTGGTCGGCCTGGCGAGCTTGAAATTGCGATGAATTTCCTTCGCGACATCCCCGTCTTCATTCTCGGCCTGGGCGACAGCGGGCTGGCAATGGCGCGCTGGTGCGTGCGCCATGGCGCCAGCGTCACGGTGTGGGATTCGCGTGAGACGCCGCCTGGCGCCGCCGCGCTGCGCGACGAGTTGCCCGCTGCCACGTTGATCGGCGGTGAACTGACTGCCGCCCACCTGGGAAGTTATCAACTGGTGCTGAAGAGCCCGGGCTTGGCGCCGATGGACGCACGCATCACCCCGCTGCTGCAGGAAGCGCGCGCGGCCGGCATTGCAGTGCTGGGTGAACTGGACCTGTTCGCGCACGCGCTGGCGGACCTGAAAGAGGCCCAGGCCTACGCACCCAAAGTCCTGGCCATCACCGGCACCAACGGCAAGACGACGACCACTGCGATGACCGCATTGCTGGTGGCCCGCACGGGCAAGACCGTGGCCACCGCCGGCAACATCGGGCCGACGCTGCTGGACACGCTGACCGCGCGGCTTGAAGACCTGCCCGAGGTCTGGGTGCTGGAACTGTCCAGCTTCCAGCTCGAAGGCGGAGGCACCGGCGTGCGCGGGTTTGAGCCCGACGCGGCCGTGGTGCTGAACATCACGCAGGACCACCTGGACTGGCACGGCAGCATGGCCGCCTATGCGGCGTCCAAGGCGCGTGTCTTTGGCAGCCAGGCGGTGATGCTCATCAACCGCGACGATGCGTTCGTGGAAGCGATGGTGCCGGTGGCGGCGGTGATCGTGAAGGGCAAGGCCAAGGTCAAGGCCGTCGAGCGCACGGTGCTGCGCTTTGGCACCGACGCGCCGCGCCACCCCGGCGACTTCGGCCTCGTCGTCGAAAACGGCATGGCCTGGCTCGTGCGCGCGCTGCCGGCTGACGACACCTTCAAGCGCAAGAAGGGCGAAGAAGTCGAAATCCACCTGCAGCGCCTGATGCCCGCCGACGCATTGCGCGTGCGGGGTCGCCACAACGCCAGCAACGCACTCGCCGCGTTGGCGCTGGCGACCGCCCTTGGCTGCCCGCTGGCGCCCATGCTGCACGGCCTGCGCGAATACGAAGGCGAGCCGCACCGCGTGCAGTTCATCGCCCGCGTGAATGACGTGGAGGCTTTCGACGACAGCAAAGGCACCAACGTCGGCGCCACCGTGGCCGCGCTCATGGGCCTGGGTGCGGACAAGGCGCCGGGCAAGCTCGTCGTGATCCTGGGCGGCGACGGCAAGGGGCAGGACTTCAGCCCGCTGGCCGTGCCGCTGGCGCAACACGCGCGTGCGGTGGCGACCATTGGGCGCGATGCCGCTGCTATCGAGGCCGCCATTGAAAGCCCGAACCGCGGCTTGCCGGTGCAGCGCTTCCTGTCGCTGGACACTGCGGTTCAGTGGTGCTTCGCCCACGCGCAAAAGGGCGACGCCGTGCTGCTCAGCCCCGCCTGCGCCAGCCTGGACATGTTTCGCAACTACGGCCACCGCGCTGAAGTGTTCATCGCTGCCGTGCAGGCCTACGCGGCTGATCGGGGCCAGGCATGAGACCGCAGGGCCGCCCCAAGGCGAACACCGCAGTGCGCAGCACGCAGGCATCCAGATGAACGCGGCTGTGCTGACGCGCTTCACCGCGCTGCGCCACTGGTTCAGCGGCCAAGGCAAGCCCGACGGTCCGCTGCCCGTGCGCGACCAGGTCGATGTCGGTGGCGCCCGTCCCGTGCGCTTGATGGCCTTTGACCAGACGCTGGTGGCGGTGGTCGGTGCGCTGATCGCACTCGGCGTGGTGATGGTCTATTCCGCCAGCATCGCCATGCCCGACAACCCGAAGTTCGCCAACTACTCGGCCGCCTTCTTTCTGCAGCGCCACCTGCTGTCGCTGGGGATTGCCTTCGTCGTCGCGCTGGCTGCGCTGCAGGTGCCCATCTCGTTCTGGGAAAAGCAGGCGCCCATCGTCTTCCTGATCGCGCTCTTGCTGCTGGTGCTGGTGCTGGTGCCCTTCATCGGCAAGGTGGTGAACTTCTCGCGCCGCTGGATTCCGCTCGGGTTCATGAACTTTCAGCCGAGCGAGTTGGCCAAACTGGCGATTGCGCTCTACGCGGCCAACTACATGGTGCGGCGCATGGACGCGCGCGAAAACTTCTTCCGCGCCGTCACGCCGATGGTGGTGGCCGTCGCCTTCGTCGGTGCGCTGCTGCTGCGCCAGCCCGACATGGGGGCCTTCATCGTCATCGCCACCATCGCCATGGGCATCCTGTTTCTGGGTGGCGTCAACGCGCGCATGTTCTTCCTGATTGCGGCCGTGATCATCGCCACCTTCGCGCTCATCATTGCCTTTGACGACCTGCGGCGTGAACGCATCCTGGCCTACCTGGACCCGTGGAACCCCAAGTACGCGCAGGGCAAGGGCTACCAGCTGACGCATTCGCTCATCGCAGTGGGGCGCGGCGAAATCTTCGGCCAGGGCCTGGGGTCTTCGGTGGAAAAGCTGCATTACCTGCCCGAAGCGCACACCGACTTTTTGCTCGCGGTCATCGGTGAAGAGCTGGGCTTCATCGGTGTGGCCACCGTCATCGTGCTGTACTTCTGGCTCACACGTCGCGTCTTCCACATCGGCCGCCAGGCCATCGCGCTGGACCGCGTCTTTGCGGGTCTGATGTGCCAGGGCATCGGCATCTGGATCGGCTTCCAGGCCTTCATCAACATGGGCGTGAACCTGGGCGTGCTGCCCACCAAGGGGCTGACGCTGCCACTGATGAGTTATGGCGGCAGCGCGATCCTGATGAACTTGATCGCGATGGCGTTGGTGTTGCGGGCAGATATCGAAAACAGGTCCCTCATGCGCGGAGGCCGCGCATGAGCCACCTGATCATCATGGCCGCCGGCACCGGCGGGCACATCATGCCGGGCCTGGCCGTGGCGCGCGAGATGCAGGGCCGCGGCTGGAGCGTGAGCTGGCTGGGCACTTCGCACGGCATGGAAAACAAGCTGGTGCCGGCTAGCGGGATCGCGCTGGACACCATCAGCTTCAGCGGCCTGCGCGGCAAGGGCCTGTTGCACACCGCCACCGGCGGACTGCGGCTCTTGAAGGCTTTCTGGGATTGCTTCGGCATCCTGCGCCGGCGCGGTGCCAACGCCGTCGTGGGCATGGGCGGCTATGTGTGTTTTCCGGGCGGCCTGATGGCCAGTCTGCTGAACAAACCGCTGCTGCTGGTCAACGCCGACGCCGCGCTGCTGCTGTCCAACAAGAGCCTGCTGCCGGTGGCGGACTGCGTGGCTTTTGGTTTTGATGGTGCAGCAGCGGCCAGCATCAAGAATGCCGTCGTCACCGGCAACCCGGTGCGTGCCGAGATTGAAAATATGGCCCCGCCGATGGCGCGTTATGCCAGTCGCACAGGCCCGCTGCACCTGCTGGTGGTGGGCGGCAGCCTGGGTGCGCAGGTGTTGAACCACACCCTGCCGGCGGCCATCGCGCTGCTGCCCTTGAATCAGCGCCCGCGTGTCACGCACCAGGCCGGCGCTGCGCAGGCTGACGCGGTGCGTGCGGCCTACGCAGAAGCCGGCGTCGACGCCGAGGTGCTGCCCTTCATCGACGACATGCCGCAGCGCCTGGCCGCCTGCGATGCGAGGGTGTGCCGCGCCGGCGCCATCACCGTCAGTGAACTCTGCGCGGCTGGCGTGCCGGCCGTGCTGGTGCCGCTGATCGTCAGCACCACGGCGCACCAGCGGGACAACGCCCTGTGGCTGGCCGGGCAGGGCGCGGCGGTGCACTTGCCGCAGGCGGAATTGACAGCGCAGAAGCTGGCGGATGTGTTGAGTGGCATGACACGCGAGTCGCTGCTGGCGATGGCGACAACAGCGCGCGCGGCCGCTAAACCGCTGGCCGCTGCGCGCGTCGCGGACGAGATCGAGAAGCTGGTGGCCCGCTGATGCAGCACGCCATCAAGCACATCCACTTCGTCGGCATTGGCGGCGCGGGCATGAGTGCCATCGCCGAGATCCTGCACAAGCTGGGCTACCGCGTGTCGGGCTCTGATCAAACCGACAGCGGCGTCACCAGACACCTGGCTGAGCTGGGTGTCACCGTCCACATTGGCCATGCCGCCAGCCACATCGCCGGCGCACAAGCGGTCGTCACCAGCACCGCAGTGCAAGCCGACAACCCGGAGGTCACCGCGGCCCGCGCTGCACGGGTGCCTGTGGTGGCGCGCGCGGTGCTGCTGGCCGAGCTGATGCGGCTGAAAAAAGGCATCGCGATCGCCGGCACGCACGGCAAGACAACCACCACGTCGCTGGTCGCCAGCGTGCTCGCCGAAGCCGGTGTCGACCCCACCTTCGTCATCGGCGGCAAGCTGCAAAGCGTGGGCAGCAACGCGCGGCTGGGCGCAGGCGAATTCATCGTTGTCGAAGCGGATGAAAGCGACGCGAGCTTCCTGCAGCTGAACCCCGTCATCAGCGTCGTCACCAACATCGACGCCGACCACATGGAAACCTACGGCCACGACTTGGCGCGTCTGCACGGCGCCTTCGTGGACTTCATCCACCGCCTGCCTTTCTACGGCCGCGCGGTGATGTGCAGCGACGATGCCGGCGTGCGCGCGGTGTTGCCGCAACTGGCGCGGCCGGTCACAACCTACGGCTTCAACGACGGCGCTGATCTGCGCGCGGTGCAAGTCCAGGCGCTCCCCGGCGGCCGCATGCAATTCGTCGCGCAGCAGGCCGGCTGCGGCGACCTGGCCGTCGCGCTCAACCTGGCCGGCGACCACAACGTGCGCAACGCACTGGCCGCGCTGGCTGTGGCGCGTGAACTGGAATTGCCGGACGCCGCCACAGCCCGTGCGCTGGCCGCATTCACGGGCGTCGGCCGCCGCTTTGAACGCCACGGCGAACTGCCTTGCGCGGCGGGCGGCCACTGCACGCTCATCGACGACTACGGCCACCACCCGGTGGAGCTGGCCGCCGTCATCGCCGCAGCGCGTGGCGCCTTCCCGGGCCGACGCCTGGTGCTGGCCTTCCAGCCGCACCGCTACAGCCGCACCCGCGACTGCTTTGCCGACTTCGTGCGCGTGCTGGGCGAGGCCGATGTGGTGCTGCTGACCGAGGTCTATGCCGCTGGCGAAGCACCTATTCCCGGTGCCGACGGCCGCGCGCTCACCGACGCACTGCGCGTTTGCGGCCGCGTGGCGCCGCTCTTCGTGGCCGATGTGGCTGCGCTGCCGTCCGCCATCCAACAAGTCGTGTGCGACGGTGACGTGCTCATCACACTGGGCGCGGGCTCCATCGGCGACGTGCCCCAGCAACTGGTGCAACTTTCAAGGAGCGCGGCATGAACATGGGCATGAGCGCCGACGTGCAGGCCCTGGGCAAGGTGGCGGTGCTGCAGGGCGGCAGCAGCGCAGAGCGCGCGGTTTCGCTGATGTCCGGCACTGGTGTGCTGGCCGCATTGCGCAGCTTTGGCGTCGATGCCCACGCTTTCGACCCGAGCGAGCGCGACCTGTCCGAACTGAAACGCGACGGCTTCACCCGCGTCTTCATCGCGCTGCACGGCCGCCACGGCGAAGACGGCACGGTGCAGGGCGCGCTGGAATTGATGGGCATCCCCTACACCGGCAGCGGCGTCATGGCCAGCGCCGTGGCCATGGACAAGGTCATGACCAAACGCGTGTGGGTGGCCGAAGGCCTGCCCACGCCGCGCTGGGTGTGGCTGCCGCCTGGCGGCCAGGCGCGCGAAGAGGTCATCAAGGTGCCCGACACCCTGGGCCTGCCGCTGATCGTGAAGCCGCCGCGTGAAGGCTCCAGCATCGGGATCACCAAGGTGGCGGGTTATTCGCAGATGCAAACCGCCGTGACGCTTGCCGCGCAATACGACGCCGATGTGCTGTGTGAAGAGTTCATCGACGGCATTGAACTCACCTGCCCGGTGCTGGGCCAGGGCGCCACGGCACAGGCGCTGCCCGTGGTGCGCATCGACGCGCCGGACGGCAAGTACGACTTCCAGAACAAGTACTACACCGACGTGGTGCAGTACCGCATCCCCAGCGGCCTGAGCGCCGCCGAGGAAGCCGAAGTGCAGCGCCTGACGCTGGCCGCTTACCGCACCTTGGGCTGCCGCGGCTGGGGCCGGGCTGACCTGATGCTGCGGACAGGTCCAAAAGACAGCGACCGGAAAATCTTCCTGCTGGAAATGAACACCAGCCCCGGCATGACCAGCCATTCGCTGGTGCCCATGTCGGCGCGCGCGGCGGGCATGAGCTACGAAGCGCTGTGCCTGCACCTGCTGCAACACGCGGCGCTGGACTCGACACGCTGACATGGCCACCCTGCGCCGCACCCCCAAACCCAGCGTCAGCAGCCTGCTGCCAATGCCGGCCGACGTGCGCCTGATGAACATCGTTGCCAGCATCGTCTATGTGCTGGCGGCCGTGGGCGCGCTGGTGGCTGGCGTGCTGTGGTTGATGCGCAGCCCGCTCTTTCCCATCCGCGGCATCCAGCTGGACGGTGACTTGCTGCGCAACAACGTGCCCACGATTCGCGCCAACGCGGCGCCGCGCCTGGCCGGCAACTTCTTCAGCGTTGACCTGCAGCAGGGCCGCAAGGCCTTCGAGGCCGTGCCCTGGGTGCGCCGCGCCGTCGTGCGCCGCGTCTGGCCCGACCGCCTGGCGGTGCGGCTGGAAGAACACAAGGCCGCCGCGCTGTGGGTGACCGAAGACGGTGTTGACCGCCTGGTCAACAGCCATGGCGAAGTCTTCGACGCCAACGTCGGCGATGTCGAAGACGAAAGCCTGCCCCAGCTGGAAGGCCCCGAAGGCAGCGCCGCGCGGATGCTGGCCCTGGTGCGCCGGCTGCAGCCCGCACTGGCCCGGCTGGACATGGAGATTGAACGGCTGCACCTGTCGGGCCGTGGGTCATGGCGGGTTGATCTGGACAGCGGCGCCAGCATCGAAATGGGCCGTGGCAGCGACGACGACATCGTGGCCCGCACCGACCGCTTCGTGCGCACGCTGGCCTCAGCCACCGCCAAGTGGCGCGCGCCGCTGGTCTACGCCGACCTGCGGCACACCGACGGCTATGCGGTGCGGCTGCGCGGCGTGAGCACCACACCCGCTGGTGGCGCGGCCACAGCGGCCAAGAACAACTGAAGCACGAAGGAGCCCGCACATGGCCAAAGAATTCAAGGACATGGTGTTCGGACTGGACATCGGCACCGCCAAGGTGATGGTGGTGGCCGCCGAGGTGCTGGACAACGGCGAACTGCGGCTGGCCGGACTGGGCATCGCACCCACGCACGGCCTGAAGCGCGGCGTCGTCGTCAACATCGACGCCACCGTTCAGAGCATCCAGCAGGCGCTGAAAGAGGCCGAGATGATGGCGGCCTGCAAGATCGACCGCGTTTACACCGGCATCACCGGCAGCCACATCCGCGGCCTCAACAGCACCGGCATGGTGATCGTGCGCGACAACCGCGAAGTCACGCCGGTGGACGTGGCGCGCGTGGTGGAAACAGCCAAGGCCATCAACATCCCGAATGACCAGCGCCTGCTGCTGGTGGAGCCGCAGGAATTCATCATCGACGGGCACGAAGTCAAAGAGCCCATCGGCATGAGCGGCAGCCGGCTTGAAGTCAAGGTGCACATCGTTACCGGTGCGCAGAGCGCAGCGGAAAACATCCTGAAGTGCGTGCGCCGCTGCGGGCTGGAAGTGGAGCGCCTGGTGCTGAACCCCAGCGCCAGCAGCGCGGCGGTGTTGACCGACGACGAGAAGTCACTCGGCGTGGCCGTGGTGGACATCGGCGCCGGCACGACGGACGTGCAGATCTACACCGACGGCAGCGTGCGCCACACGGCGGTGATCCCGATTGCCGGTGACCTGATCACGAGTGACATCGCGATGGCGCTGCGCACGCCGACCAAGGACGCCGAAGAGATCAAGGTCGAACATGGCGTGGCCAAGCAACTGCTGGCCGACCCGAGTGACCAGGTGGAGGTGCCGGGCCTGGGCGACCGGCCGCCGCGCATGTTGTCCAGACAAGCGTTGGCCGGTGTGATCGAGCCGCGCGTCGAAGAGATCTTCTCGCTGGTGCACCAGGTGATCCGCGAAAGCGGCTTTGAGGAACTGCTGTCCAGCGGCATCGTCATCACCGGCGGCAGTTGTGTCATGCCGGGCATGGTGGAACTGGGCGAAGACATTTTCCTGAAGCCGGTGCGCAGGGGCCTGCCCCTGTACAGCGCCGCGCTCTACGACATGGTGGCCAACCCACGGTCGGCCACGGTGATGGGGCTGCTTGAAGAAGCGCGCGTGGCGCGGTCAAGGGGCCACAAGGCGGCGGCGCAAGCCGGGTCCATGAAGAACATGGTCGGCCGCGCCAAAGACTGGTTTCTCGGCAATTTCTAAGTACTTT
>JANMKK010000207.1:0-3297 GCA_031372005.1 Rubrivivax sp. | reverse complement strand
TAGGGATGCGCAGGCTGCTCGAAGAGTTGGTTTACCGGCGCGTGCTCCACCACCTTGCCGGCGTACATCACCACCACCTCGTCGGCAATCTCGGCCACCACCGCCAGGTCGTGGGTGACGAAGAGGGTGGCCATGCCCAGTTCACGCTGCAGCTCAGCCAGCAGGTTCAGCACCTGGGCCTGGATCGTCACGTCCAGCGCCGTGGTGGGTTCGTCGGCAATCAGCAGCGCCGGGTGGTGGGCCAGCGCCATGGCGATCATCACGCGCTGCTTCATGCCGCCGCTCATCTGGTGCGGGTGTTCGCCGTAGCGGCGTTGTGCGTCGGGGATCTTCACCTGGTGCAGCATCTGCAGCGCGCGGTCCCGCGCCTCGCGCGGGCCGGCCGTGCCGTGGATGCGGAAGACCTCGGCAATCTGGTCGCCCACCGACAGCACGGGGTTGAGCGCCGTCATCGGCTCCTGGAAGAACATCGCCAGTTCGCGGCCGCGCAGCTGGCGGCGTCCAGCTGCACCAGGTCCTGGCCGCGGAAGTGGATATGCCCGGCTTCGATGCGCGCGTTATCGGGCAGCAGGCCCATGATCGACAGCGCGGTGACGCTCTTGCCGCAGCCCGATTCACCGGCGATGCAAACCGTCTTGCCGGCAGGCACCTGCAGCGACAGCCCATCCACAGCGCGAAACGTGCCGCGCGGCGTTCGGAACGACGTGACCAGGCCGTTCACTTCAAGGGTTGTCATACTTCGGCCACTGCTTTCCGCTGCCCCCAAAACCGGGGAAATCCGCGCGGGTCATACCGAACCCTGGCGCCATCAACACCCCTTGTGCAACCGATGATAGCAACGCGTCCAATCGCTGAATTCACTGTGCCGGCCATCGGCCTTGGCTGCATGAACCTGAGCCACGCCTACGCCGCGCCGCCACCGGCCGATGTGGCTGAACGCCTGCTGCTGACCGCACTCGATGAGGGGGTCACGCTCTTCGACACCGCCGCGCTTTACGGCTTTGGTGCCAATGAAACGCTGGTGGGCCGGGTGCTGAAGAAGCACCGGCAAAAGATCGTGTTGTGTTCGAAGGGCGGCATGGCTGGCGTCAACATGGACGGTGGCGTCAAGCGCGTCATCAACGGCCGCCCCGAGGCCATCCGCCGCAATTGCGAAGACAGTCTGCAGCGGCTGCAGACCGACCACATCGACCTCTACTACCTGCACCGCTGGGACCGGCAGGTGCCCATTGAAGACAGTGTGGGCGAGATGTCGCGCCTGGCTGAAGAAGGCAAGGTGCGCGCGCTGGGTTTGTCTGAAGTGTCGGCCGCGACGCTGAAGAAAGCGCAGGCGGTGCACCGAATTGCCGCCGTGCAGACCGAGTATTCGCTGTGGACGCGCAACGCCGAGATCGCGGTGCTGCAGGCTTGCCGCGACAGTGGCACCGCCTTCGTCGCCTTCAGCCCGGTAGCGCGTGGCTTCCTGGCCGACACGCCACCCGACGTGGCGGCCTTCGACGCCAAGGACATCCGCCGCAGCATGCCGCGTTTTGACGCCACCCACTGGCCCGCCAACCTGGCGCTGCACAGCGGCCTGCGCACCTTGGCGCAAGAAGCCGGTTGCTCGGTGGCACGGCTGGCGCTGGCCTGGTTGCTGAGCCGAGGCACGCACGTGCTGCCGATCCCCGGCACCACCAGCGTCCACCACCTGCGCGACAACATCGGCGCGGCGTCGGTGGTGTTGTCGCCAGCGCTGCTGGCACGATTGGACGCGCTGGTGAACCGGCACACCGTATCGGGTGCGCGCTATGGCGCGCAGGCCCGCAGTGAGGTGGATACCGAAGAGTTCGACGACACGGGTGGTTGAAGCGCCACAGCCGCGACGGCCCTTTGCCCCTTCCTGCGGCCGTGCAGTCCGTCACGGTCTAGGATAGAGACCAACCCCGCTTTCGGACTTCGGACCTCAGCATGATCAACACAGGCATCCAGCACGCCGAGAGCCACCACGTCATCCGGGTGCGCATCTGGATATCGCACCTGGCCTGCCTGGGCGTGTTCTTCGTCCCCTCCACGCCAGAACTGCTGGTCGCTGCCGTCATCGGCTACTTCCTGCGCGTCTTTGCCTTCGAGGTCGGCGCGCACCGCTATTTCTCGCACCACGCCTTCAAGACCAGCCGCACTTTCCAGTTTGTGCTGGCGCTGATGGTGGCCGCCAGCGGCCACCGCGGGCCCATCTGGTGGGCCGTGCACCACCGCGCGCACCACCGCCATTCAGACCTGGCGCAGGACGTGCATTCGCCCGTGGCCCATTCCTTCTGGCACGCCCACATGGGTTGGCTGATGGACCCGAAGACGGTGGACACCAACCTCGACGCCGCCAAGGATCTTTCGCGCGTGCCCGAACTGGTGTGGATCAACCGCTGGCACATGGTCTTGCCGCTGCTGCTGCTGGTGGCCACGGTGCTGGTGGGCGAGTACACCACCCTCTTCGGCCGCACCGGGCTTGGCATGGCCGCCGCCGTGTGGGTCTTCTTCGTCAGCACCGTGCTGGCGCTGCACGCCGCCTTTGCCGTCAACACGCTCACGCACGGCCGCACGCCCGGCTTCTTCAGCCAGCGCCGCTACGACACCGGTGACAGCACCACCAATTCCTGGTTGCTGGCGATACCGACCATGGGCGCGTCCTGGCACAACAACCACCACCGCTGCATGGGCGCGGCCCGCGCCGGCTTCTTCTGGTGGGAACTGGACCTGTCGTATGTCAGCCTGTGGGTCTTGTCCAGGCTGGGCATCGTCTGGGACTTGCGGCCGGTGCCGCAAGCGCTGCTGGACAAGGGGCCGCTGCAGACGGCCTGATCGCCTGAGGGGCGCCGTCGGTGCCAGCGTGCGCCGGCGAAAGGATGAGGCCAACTCGGCATGTCACCAGCGGGCCAGCGATCGCCGCCGCCCGCGCCTGACAACTGGCCTGCGGTGGCGTCCACAACCGGCCCAAGCGCAGCGCTTTGCACGCGGCATACTCGCGCTTGAACAACGACGGTGCGGCCACTCTCGTGGTGCAGGGTGGGCCTGCGGACCCGGCGGGTGGCGAGGCCCCCACCGGCTTTGAGGCCGGTGTCCGTCACCGCTTCTGAACGAGGGGAACGCGATGGACAATCTCAGCCATTGGGTGGGCCGCAGCGAGACCGTGCACGACACCATCGGCGCCACGCCGGTGATGGCTTTGGCGGCCACACTGGACCACCCCGCCGCGGCCGTCACGCATGGCAGCACACTGCCGCCGTTGTGGCACTGGCTGTACTTCCTGCCGATGCACCGGCA
>JANMKK010000169.1:0-17125 GCA_031372005.1 Rubrivivax sp. | reverse complement strand
CGCGCACGCCAACCGGCGCCGGTGCCGCCCACGCTGGCCGATCAGAAGACTGACTTCACGGCAGAAGGCTCGCCCCCACCCGGCAAGGTGGCCACGACGCCACCACTGACGCCGTTGGCGCCTTTGGCGCCGTTGGCGCATTTGGCACACCCGCCTGTGATCCCCAAACCCAGCCTCAAGCCCGGCCCCAAACACAAAGCGTCCAAGGCGACCAAAAACAAGCAGGCAGGCTAAGCGGTGCACATCACTGGCGTCGGCACAGCCCACCCTGAAGCGCGCTACACCAAGGCCGAATGCCTGCAGGCCTTTGAAGAGTCAGACTGGTTCGCACGGCTGGACAGCCGCGCCCACTTCATCGCCCGCACGGTGCTGCAGCGCGACAACGGCATCGACGCCCGCCGGCTGGCAGTGGACACGCTGGCCGACGTCTTCACCATCGACGCCGACACCTTGTCACGCCGCTTTCTGCAGCACGCACCGGCCTTGGCGGCGCAGGCCGGCGCGCGCGCGATGTCGGCAGCGGGGTTGAGCCCCTCGCAGATCGACGCCGTCGTGGTCAGCACCTGCACGGGCTACGTTTGCCCGGGGCTGTCGGGCCACGTCATTGAAAGGCTGGGCCTGCGCGGCAATGCCCAGGCCTACGACCTGGTGGGACAGGGCTGCGCCGCAGCACTGCCCAATATGCAGCTGGGTCACGCGCTGCTGGCCACGGGCCGCAGCGACCACGTGCTGTCGGTGTGCGTCGAAGTCAGCAGCGCGGCGATGTACCTGGACAACGACCCCGGCGTGCTGATCAGCGCCTGCCTCTTTGGCGACGGTGCAGGCGCCGCCGTGTTGTCGAACAAGCACGTCGGCAACGGGCGCCGCGTGGCGTGGAAGGACAGCACGTCGCTGACCGAGCCCGGCCACCGCAGCGCACTGATGTTCGAGCAACGCAGCGGTCTGCTGCGCAACGTCCTCACCCGCGCTGTGCCCGCGCTGGCGGCCCAACATGCACAGCGGGTGCTGGTCACCGTGCTGGGCCGCGCCGGCCTGAACCCGGGCAACGTGTCCGCGTGGCTGATGCACGCCGGTGGCCGCGACGTGCTGCTGGCGCTGCAAAACCGGCTGGAGCTGGAACCGCAGCACCTGCGCTACAGCGCCGCGATGCTGCGCGAATACGGCAACCTGTCTAGCGCCTTCGTGTACTTTGTCCTGCAGGCGGCGTTGGGGGACTGCGCAACGGGCAGCGCAACGGGCAGCGCAACAGACGGCGCAACAGACGGCACGCCAGGCGGCAAGGCAGGCGGCAAAACAGGCGGCGCAGCAGGCGGCTGGTGGTGGCTGTCGTCCTTTGGCGCGGGCTTCAGCTGCCACGGTGCCTTGTTGGAAGTGCAGTGACGCTGCCGCGTGTCGTCACGGCCGAGGTGCTGGACCACCTGGCACCTACTGACCCGGCAGCCCGGCGGTCGCGCCGAGACCTGGCGCGCATCCACCGTGTGATGGCCACGCGGTCCATCATGGCGCGTGGCTGGCAGGCGCTGGTGCCGACGCATCATGCGAAGTTGCCGCTGAACGCAGCGCTGAACGCACCGCTCGCACCGCTCGCACCGCTGAAGGTGCTGGAGCTGGGTGCCGGCGACGGCACGTTGCTGCTGGGCGTCGCGCGCCGCCTGGGCAGCACGTGGCCGCCGGTGCAACTGACCCTGCTGGACCGCCAGAGCGTTGTCAGCCAGGCCACGCTGGCCGAATACGCGAGCCTAGGCTGGGACGCCACCGTGCGCGTGGCCGATGTGCTGGACTGGGCTGCGCCGGCCGCTGACAGCGCGGACACCCCCGTTGCGCCGCGCTGGGATCTGATCTCGACCAGCCTCTTCCTGCACCACTTTGAAGGCGCCCAACTCGACACCGTGTTGCGCGCCGTGGCGTCGCGGTCGTTGCGCTTCTTTGCCTGCGAACCGCGCCGCGACTGGCTGGCGCTGGCGGGCAGCTACTGCGTCGGTGCGCTGGGCGCCAACGCGGTGACCCGGGGTGACGCGGTGCTGAGCGTGCACGCAGGTTTTCGGGCCCGCGACCTGGGGTCACGCTGGCCTGGCGACGGCGCCTGGCAGTGCCGGGAATACGCGGCCGGCCTCTTCAACCACTGCTTCAGTGCGCGGCAGCTGCGCACGGGAGAGACTGCTTGACCGACGGCGGCAACCGCACGGCCAACCGGCCTTTCGATGCAGTCATCATCGGTGCCGGCCCAGCCGGTTCGGCAGCGGCGATTCTGCTGGCGCGCGCGGGCTGGGCCGTCGCGCTGGTTGAACGGCAGACATTCCCGCGTCGCAAGGTCTGCGGCGAATGCGTCGCCGCCAGCAACCTGCCACTCTTGGCGCAGCTGGGCATCGCAGACGCCTTTGAAGCGCAGGCCGGCGGTGAACTGCGCCAGGTGGCGCTGCTGCACGGCGACAGCGCGGTGAAGGCCGATCTTCCTGCCGCAGCACATTCCCGTTATGCCTGGGGCCGTGCATTGGGCCGCGAAACGCTGGACACGCTGCTGCTGGCGCAGGCGCGCGCGGCAGGTGCCACGGTGCTGCAGCCGTGGTCGGTGCAGGCCATTCAGGGCGGGCCCGGGGCCTGGCACTGTGAGCTGCGGGCGCTGGAGTCATCGGCGCTGCAGCGCCTGCGCTCGCCGCTGCTGATCGACGCCCACGGCGCGTGGGAAGCGCTGCCCTCCGGCCACCTGCAACGGCAGCAACGGCAACCGCCCATGCGACGGTCGCACAGCCGGGCCGACCTCTTCGCCTTCAAGGCCACCTTCACCGGCGCCACGCATGCGGCCAACACCATCAGCGTGCTGGCGCTGGACGGCGGGTATGGCGGCATGGTCGTGGCCGATGGCGGAATGCTCACCCTGGCCTGCTGCATCCGCCGCGACCGCCTGAGTCAACTGCGCGGCATGGCGCCGGGGCTGCGTGCGGGCGACGCGGTGCAGAACTGGCTGATGCACGAATGTGGTGGCGTCCAACAAACCTTGCGAAGCGCGACGCGCGACGGCCACTGGCTGGCCGCCGGGCCCATCGACCCTGGCGTGCGCTTGGCAGCCACTGATGAGATGTTCTGCATCGGCAACGCCGCCGGTGAAGCGCATCCCATCCTGGGTGAAGGCATCAGCATGGCGCTGCAGTCGGCCGCGTTGCTGTGCCGGCACCTGCTGGCCGACGTCGATTCGCGCGCGCCCGCTGCAGCGTTGCAGGCCGTGCTGCAACGCCGTTATGCCGCCGACTGGCAACGCGAATTCGCACCCCGCGTGCGGCTGGCCGCGGCTTTTGCACACGCCGCCATGCACCGCCGCAGCGCCACGCTGCTGATGGCGCTGGCCGAGCGCTGGCCTGCGCTGTTGACTCGCGGTGCGCGCTGGGGCGGCAAGGTGCGCCAAGTGCCAGACGGCTGCCTCCCGCCACTGGTGCCACCTGCACAACTTGCCTTGCCCGCCCAGACCGTCCCCGCCGTTGCCCCGCATACTTCCTGAGAGCTGCTTTCCGCAGACGCCCACCATGAGCACCACCTTTGACCGCCTCAGCATGATCCTTCAGAAGTCCTTCAACCTGGCGCCAGAAAGGCTCACACCGGACGCCACGCTGGCCAGCCTGGACATTGATTCTCTGGGCACGGTGGAACTGCTTTGGAAGGTGGAAGAGGCCTTCAGGATCACCATCCCAGCGGCCCCCATCAACCCACTGACGCTGTCTGACGTGGTGCAACACATCGACCAGCTGGTCGCCCGCTCGGCGGCCCCGCTTTCAAAGCCGCCGCGCGTCGGCCCCGCAACCCCCGGCGCCCAGGCACACCACGCGCCATGAGGCGCGTGGCGGTCAGTGGCATCGGCGTCGTATCGCCACTGGGCAACAGCGCAGACCTTGCCTTTGCCGCCGCGCGCGCCGGGCAGTCTGGCATCCGCGTGCTGGACTTGCCCCAATACCCTTTTGCCAGCCGCCTGAGCACGCCGCTGGCCGCCACCGCCCACCTGGACGAAGCCGCACTTTTCAGCAGCATGCAGCTGCGCATGCTGGACCGCTTCAGCCTCTTTGCACTCTTCGCCGCCAACCAGGCAGTGGATGCGTCACACCGCGCGTTGTCCGGTGTGGACCTGGATCGTGCCGGCGTTTTCGTCGGCACCGGCATGGGCGGCATCACCAGCCAGGACGAGGGCTACAAGACCTTTTACGGCGACGATTCCGACCGCATCAAGCCCTTCACCATCCTGCTGGGCATGCACAACGCGGCCTCTGCGTGGGTCGGCATGGAGCACGGCTTTCGCGGACCGAACATGACTTATTCCACGGCGTGCTCGTCATCGGCCGTGGCGATTGGCGAGGCTTGGTTGCGCGTGGCCAGCGGCCAGCTGGACGTGGCCATTGCGGGCGGTGCAGAAGCACCGCTGGCACCGGGTTCGCTGAAGGCCTGGTGCGCGCTGCACACCGTGGCGCAGCTTGACCCGCAGGAACCGCACGCATCGTGCCGGCCGTTTTCAAGAAACCGCAGCGGCATGGTGCTGGGCGAAGGCGCGGCGATGCTGGTGCTGGAGCCGTGGGACCGGGCCGTGGCGCGCGGCGCGTCGATCCTGGGTGAGATCAAGGGCTACGGCCTGTCCAGCGACGGCAGCCACATCACGCGGCCCAGCGTCGAAGGCCAGGCTGCGGCGCTTCGCTGCGCGCTGCAGTCGGCCCACATCGACGCCGGTGCGGTGGACGCCATCAACGCCCACGGCACCGGCACGCAGGCCAATGACAGCACTGAAACGGCAGCCATCCGCGCCGTGTTTGGTGCCCGCGCTGAACACATTCCCATCAGCGCCACCAAGGCCGTGCACGGCCACCTGCTGGGCGCCGCCGGGGCGCTGGAATGCGTGCTGTCGTTGATGGCCATGCGCCACGCCGTGGCGCTGCCGACGATGCACCTGCAGACGCCAGACCCGGAATGCGACCTGGACTACGTGCCCGGCGCCGCGCGCGAAGGTCTGGCCGTGCGCACGATGCTGTCCAACTCTTTTGCCTTCGGCGGCAGCAACGCGGTGCTGGTGCTGGGCGCGGGCGACTGAAATCGGGCCCGCCGTTCAGCCGCGTGGCGACACCCAGACACCGAAGAAGGCCTTGGTCTTGGTCCACACGGACAGGCGTTCATCGGACACCGCATCCAGAAAATCGGACAGGCGTTTGGACTTCACCATCGTGTACACCGTGAGCGCAATCGTGGGCACGAAGACGGCCACAAACAAGAACAGCTTTCGGGGCAGCGATGCGTCCGCTTCTGCCAGCAGGATCATGCCCAGGAAGCCGGTGGTGATGGTGCCGATGAGGCCGAAGATCGTCACCACCGTCAGCCGCACCACGGTGTTGGCCTGGCGGCGCAGGGAATCGGCGTCGAGGTAGCTGTTCATGTCGCGGATGCGCTCTTTCACTTCTTCATAAACGGCGTCGATCTGCAGGTGCCGCGTGCACAGGTGAAAGAGCGCCTTCACATGCGCCTGCTCGGACACCTCGTGGAACCAGTAGCGGTGCGTGAAGCCGAGGAAGCCGATGTAGCTCAGGCGGATCAGGCGCTTGAAGCGCTTGACGCTTTCGGGCTTGCTCACGTCCATCGCCGTCAGCGCTTCGGCCAGCTGGTCTGAATACATCAGCAGCGTGGCTTTCTGAAAGTGCGCGATCAGGAACAGCAGGAAATGCTGGTGGCGAAACTGCGCCAGCACGCCGCGGTCGGCGCAGCGATAGAACTCGCTTTGCGCGTCGCCCACTGCAATCAGCGCAAGGCCTGAACACAGGTAACGCGTATTGGGCGCAGCGCCGGCGTCAGACCAGAAACGGTCGTAGCAGAAGTTCTGCTCAAAGTCGGCCAGGTGCTGTTCGCCGTAGGGCAAGGGGATTTCGCTGCCGGGCAGCGCGTCGCCGCCGCCCGTGACCAAGCCCAGGCGGATGAAGTCGCTGCGCGTCAACAGGCGCGGTTCGTCCACGGCCAGGTAGGCCATCATCGGCATGCGGTAGTACTCGATCTGGCGGTAGCGCAAGGTACCCGGCAGTGCAGAGTGGTGGTTGACCAGCGGCGACAGCACAAAATCCCAGTGCGCAGAGATGCGCGGCGCACGGTGTTCGGCCACGTGGGCCAGGAAGTTTTCGCGCTCCTGCGCGTCGCTGCGCGCCAGCACGCTGCCGTCGGCGGCCAACCACTCCACGCCAGACAGGCAGTGCACGGCCTGGCCTTGTGCGTCCCAGCCCGCCGGGTAGGCGCGGCCAAAGCGGTACATCAACTCTTGCGCCTGCGTCAGCGGGAGGTCGTCGGCGGCCACTTCCACGTTGAGCAGCACGATGTCCACGCCGTAGAAGAAGTACAGATCGACGTGCACCACCTGCAGCGTGATGGGTGCGTCGCCCAGCCGGGGCACCACACGCACGGCCGCAATGTCGCGGCGGCGGAAGACGCGCATCGGTGAACCCATGCTGCTGTCGCCACCGGCGCGCCCGCTGCGGCCTTCGCCGTACAGGAAGCGCTGCACATAGGGCAGGAAGGTGACAAATTCGTTGTAGTGGCGTTCGTGGAAGCCGCCAGCACCGCTGTTGTATTCGTCGAAGTGTTCGTGCCAGGGTGAGGCGTCACCCATGGCGCGCAGCAGCTGCCAAGGCGCACGGCGGTGTTCGGAATCGTCTGCCACGCCGTCGGGAATCAGCCGCAAGGGCCACAGCAGGGCCTGGCGCAGGTGGCGCACGGTGATGGCCGGGGTTGGGGCACTGAGCGGCGCGAAGGGGCCGTCCGGCGGTGTCGAATGCGGCATTGCGGCAGTGTAGGGCCAGCTTTGCGGGGACTGCGGTCATCAAGTTGACTGCGGCGGTGCCGAAAGCTACGGTGCAGGTTTGCTGTGCACCTGACGAGAAACCCGACCTCCTGGAAGCCCAATGCCGATCACCGATCGCAGGCGCAACATGCACGGCGCTTCGGCAGGCAGCGACACATTGGCTGCCGCCGGGGCCACTGCTGTGGGGGGCCTGCTCTGCGTGCTGGACGCACAAGGCACCGTGCTGGGCACCGGCGGCGCCTGGCCGCTGCTGGCGGCCGGCCTGGGCGCGGGGGTGGATGACGCGGCCGACGGCGCAAACTTCCTGGACCTGTGTGCCCGCGCCGTCGGCGCCCAGACACCGCGTGCCGCAGCCTTCACGGGCCACTTGCGGCAGTTGCTGAAGGGGCAGGTCGAGAGTTTCAGCCTGCGCTACCCAAGCCCGCACTGGCAAGATGAACCGCAAGCCGAGGCACGGTGGTTCGAGATCAAGGGCAGCAGAACCCATGGCAGCGTGCCGCTGTGCGTGATCAGTGTGCTGGACATCACCGGGCGCCAGCAAGACGCACAGCGCCTGCTGCAACTGGACGCCACGCTGCAGGCCACCGCCGACGCCATCGTCGTGATCGACCGCACACGGCAGCGGGTGGCCAATGCCAACATCGCCGCCTGCATGCTGTTTGGCCGCACGGCGACTCAGTTGCTGCAGTGCACGCCAGACGATCTTTTCCCCATTCCCGTTCCAGGTGCCGCGCAGGCGGCGCTGCCGGCAGGCGCTGCGGACAGCCGCGCCTTCGAAACCCAGATCCGGCATGCCGACGGCCACTGGCTGCCGGTGGAGGTGCAGTCGCGGTTCATCCATGCAGGCGGTGCAAGTCTCATCGTCAGGACGGTCCGCGACACGACGCGCCGGCTTGAACGCCAGGCCGCGATGCTGCAACTTGCACAGCGCCACGACATGCTCGCCCGCCTGGGCCAGTTTGCGCTGGAAAACCCGCCGCAGGACGAATTGATGACCGAGGCCGCCGCCGTGGTCCGGCTCGGCTTGAATGTGGTCCTGTGCCGCCTGCTCACCGCAACGCCCGATGACCGCGTTCTGCTGCACGTGGCTGGCGCCGGCTGGGACGATGCCTGGCTGCGCGACCCGCATTTCGATGCGGTGGTCGAGACCCAGGATCACTTTGCGCTTGGTGCGCGCGAATCGATCGTCGTCGACGACTTCGAAACCGAGGTCCGCTTCACGTCGTCGCCCATTCTGCGGGCGCATCGGGTGCGCGCTGCCGTGGAGGTGCTGATCTGCGGCG
This sequence comes from Rubrivivax sp., assembly GCA_031372005.1. Lineage (GTDB taxonomy): Bacteria > Pseudomonadota > Gammaproteobacteria > Burkholderiales > Burkholderiaceae_C > Rubrivivax. The sequence goes on along the minus strand of JANMKK010000169.1, from coordinate 9,034 downwards.
CCGGCGGGTCCTATGGCGTGCTGGGCGTCTATGCCGTCGAACCGGGTCGCTTCAATGCCGCCGATGCCACCTTCATGCAAAGCGTCAGCAACACGCTGGCGGCGGCGATTGAACGCCACCACGCGGATGAACAGCTGACGCACATGGCGCAGTTCGACGCCCTCACCGGCCTGCCCAATCGCAGCCTGTACCTGGACCGGCTGGGCCAGTCGTTGATCGACGCCGAACGCGACAAACGGTCGGTGGGCGTGCTCTTCATCGACATCGACCACTTCAAGCACGTCAACGATTCCTGGGGTCACGCCGTGGGTGACCAGTTGCTGGTGGACATTGCGGCGCGCCTGAAGGACGCCGTGCGCGCGAGCGACGGCGTGGGCCGCCTGGGTGGTGACGAATTCACCGTCACGCTCGCGCACCTGGCCCGTGAAGACGACGCAGCCAACGTAGCGCGCAAGGTGGTGGCGGCGCTGTCGGCACCGTACCGGCTGGGCGAGCACACGGCCTACGTGACGGCCAGCGTGGGTATCGGCATTTACCCCGTCGACGGCACCGAGCCCGAGGTGCTGCTGAAAAACGCCGACACCGCGATGTACCGCGCCAAGGAAACCGGCCGCAACGGCTTCGAGTTCTACCTGCCGCAGATGAACGAGCGCGCCGAGGCCCGCATGCGGCTGGAAACTGACCTGCGCGGTGCCATGGGCCGCAGTGAATTGCTGCTGCACTACCAGCCCAAGGTCAGCCTGCTGACGGGCGAAATCAGCGGCATGGAAGCGTTGCTGCGCTGGTCACCCCCGGGCCGCGAATTGATCTCGCCAACGGAGTTCATCCCGCTGCTGGAAGAGACGGGCCTGATCGTGCCGGTGGGCGAATGGGTCGTGGCCACCGTCTGCGCGCAGATCAAGGCCTGGCAGGCGCTGGGCTTGGACCCGCCGCCAGTGGCGGTGAACCTGTCGGCGCGGCAGTTCCGGCAGGACAGGCTGGACGCCGTCGTCGGTGGCATCCTGGCCGCGCACGGCGTGGCGCCCGGCCTCTTGGAACTGGAGCTGACCGAATCGACGCTGATGAGCGATTCCGAAGCTGCCGTGCAGGCCCTGCGCAACATGAAGGCGCTGGGCATCCGCCTGAGCGTCGATGACTTCGGCACCGGCTACTCCAGCCTGGCCTACCTGAAGCGCTTCCCGCTCAATGCACTGAAGATCGACCGCGCCTTCATCCGCGACGTCACCACCGACCCCGACGACGCCACCATCGCCCGCGCCATCATCAGCCTGGCGCACAGCCTGAAGCTGAAGGTGGTGGCCGAGGGTGTTGAAACGCGGGCGCAACTTGACTTCCTGCGGCGCCACGGCTGCGACGAGATACAGGGCTACTACTTCGCGCGCCCACTGCGGGTGGACGCGCTGACCGCCGCATTGCGCGAGCGCCACCGCCTGGTGCTGGGCCCGCTGGCGCCAGAAGAAGGCCAGCTGGAGGGTTGAAAACTTAGTTGTCATCGGGTGAATACCTCATATTCATTTCTGGGCAAGAGCAAACACTGTCCTCATGACACCTGCCCAGGTGACGGCAGATCCGGAGAGCACCCGACATGCCAAGCATTGCGCCCGCCGCTGAAGCGACGCCCCTGTCGGGGCCTTTCTCCACGGCCGACGCCGAAGTGCAAGCCGCCCTGGCCATCGCCGACGATCCGCGTGCCACACCCGAAGAGCGCGCCGAGATGCTGATGGAAGTGGCGCGCGGCCTGCAGATCAGGCCGCGGTCGGCGCAGCAGCTGCACGACGCTGTGCTGCTGTACCAACGCGCGCTGGCCTTGGTGCCGCCAGGTTTTGAGTTGTTGGCTGCACGCATTCGCGCCCGTGAAGGCACCGCGCACCAGGCGCTGCCCGCTGGCGGCGTGCAAGCGCTGCTGGACGCGCAGGACTGCTTTGAGGCGGCGCGTGCCGGCCTTGCAGCACATGGCCTGCCCGAAGAGGCCGCCGAGCTGGACATGAATCTGGGCCTGGTGTCGCAGAGCCTGGTGGGCGCGCACCGCGGCCGCATCCAGGACGCCATTGCGCACTACCACCGCGCGTTGCGTGTCTTTACCAAGGAAGCCTGGCCGCGCGAATTTGCCATCCTGCACAACAACCTCGCCGTTGCCTACCTGTCGATCCCCGCCACGGATGAGCGTGCCCGCATGCGCGAAGCGCTGGCGGTGCAGTCATTCGAGGAAGTGCTGGCGCTGGTGACGCTGGTGGACCACCCCAGCGAATACGCGATGACGCAAAACAACCTCGGTAACGCGCTGCAGTACGCGCCCACCAGCCACCCGGTAGCCAACTTGCTGCGCGCCATCGAGGCCTACGACGAAGCGCTCAAGGTGCGCACCGCGCGCGACATGCCGCTGGAATACGCCAACACGGTGGCGAACAAAGCCAACGCGCTGCTGAACCTGCCGGACGACCCCGAACATCCGCTCATGGGCAAACCCGGCAAACCCGGCAACCCTGGCAACACCGCCAAGGCGCGGGTGCTCTACCGCGAAGCGCAGACGATCTTCCAGCGCCATGGCATGGCCGACGCGGCCGGTGCCGTGGCCGAAGCGCTGACTGGCATCGACAGCCAGCAGGCCGAATTTGCGGCGTCGCGGGTGCCGGGTGTGCCTGATGTGCCTGATGTGCCTGATGTGCCTGATGTCGCAGCGCATTGAAGCCCGCTTGACCGTCTTCTCCAACCCAGAACACCAGGAGTGCCCTAGATGATCACCAGCGTGTTGATGTGCCTGGCGGCGGCGCTTGCCGGCGCGGCCGGCGGTGCCGCCATGGGCGTGAAGATCGGTGGCCAAGCCATGGGCAACCAGATGGCCGCGCTGATGGGCAGTTTCTTCGGCCTCAGTGCCGTGGTGCCTGCCGCCGTGCTGGCAGCGCTGCTGCACGCGTCGCGCTGAAGGGGCTGGCATGCTGGACATGGCCCTCAATGCAGGCAAGCTCTTCGTCGCTGGCAAGTTGTTCCGCGACAACGCGGCCTTCTTCCGCCAGTGGGGCATCGGCTTTGCGGCTTCTTGGGTGGTGATGGTGGGCCTGGGCCTGCTGAACCCCTGGCTGGGCATGGTCGTGGGCGGTGCCGCAGGCGGTGCACTGCTGCCCTGGCTGTTCCGCGACCTGAAATACAACTGAGCATGCAGCCGTGAACGCCCCTGCGCACGACGACGCAGAACGCCTGGCCCACATGGACGGCGAAGTGAGCGCATTGCTGGCCATCGGCGCGGCCTGGCCACCGGAACAGCGCGTGGTGCTGGACCACTTGAAAGACGCCGTCGAGGCCCTGCACCGCGAAGCGCTGCTGCGCCTGGTGAAGGGTCTGCGCAGCGAACCCGCTGCCGCCGCGCAGCTGAAGCAAGTGGTGCGCGACCCCTTCGTTTTTGCCGTGCTGCGGTTGCACGGCATCGTGCGCGACCCGCTGGAAGTGCGGGTGCAGGCGGCGCTGGAATCGGTGGCGCCGATGTTGGCCGAACACGGCGGCGGCGTCGAGCTGATCGCGCTCAAGCCGCCGGACACGGTGGAGGTGCGTTTGACCGGCAGCTGCCAAAGTTGCCCGGCTTCGGGGCAGACGCTGAGCGAAGGCGTTGAACGCGCGATCAAGCAACACGCGCCGGAAATCATGCGCGTGCTGCAGGTGCGGCGGCCGGCTGAAACACACGCCGCGCACACGCCTGGTCAGGCCGTTCCAATCCACTTCATCAGCCCTTTCGCGAAGGCCAGCGACAAGGGCTTCGTCGATGTCTGTGCCCTGGATGAACTGCTGCCGGGCGCGGTAGCGGCCCGCAGCGTGAAGGACCGGTCTGTGCTCTTGCACCGAGACCACGGCGGGCAGGTCAGCTGCGTCGACAACGCCTGCGCCCACCTGGGCCTGGCGCTGGTGGATGGCATGGTGGAAGGCCTGGTTCTGGAATGCCCGCACCACGGCTTCCGCTACCGCCTGGACACCGGTGAATGCCTGGACGTGCCCGAGGTCCAACTGGTGGTGCACGGCGTGCGCGTGCAAGGCGGCCGAGTCGCCGTGAAGCTGGAAGCCTGACGATGAGCCAGGCTGCCATCCACCCGGTGCTCAAAGTCTCGCTGGCGCGCCCGCGCGCCCGCAGCGTTGCTATGCCAGCGTTGGCCGCGGGCGGTGCGCGTGTGGTGCTGGGCGCGCAGCAGGCTTTCTCCGCGCCCATCGTCCCGTCGTCGCACGGCCTCTTCGGTCCGCGAGGCGCAGCCGTCACGGCCGACGGCGCGCTGTGGGTGGCAGACACCGGCCACCACCGCCTGCTGGGCTGGCCCACCCTGCCCACACGCGACGACGAAAACGCCGAATGGCTGATCGGCCAACCGACTTTCGATGCCGAAGGCCGCAACGCCAAAGGCCCCGTGCACGGCGAGAGCTTGAACGTGCCCACCGGCGTCTGCGCGATCGGTGACGGCCTGGCAGTCGCCGATGCCTGGAACCACCGCGTGTTGATCTGGCACCGCGCGCCGCGCAGCAGCCATGCCCCCGCCGACGTGGTGCTGGGCCAGGCCGACCTGCACGGCGGCCTCATCAACCGCGGCGCCGACCGCCCTGCCGCCGACACGCTGTACTGGCCTTACGGCGTGCACTGGGACGGCACGCGGCTGTGGGTGGCCGACACCGGCAACCGGCGCGTGCTGCGTTTCGACGGCGTGCCGCAGACGCACGGCTCGCGGGCGAACAGCGTGCTGGGCCAGCCCGACTTCGACCACCGCGATGAAAACGCCGGTGCCGTCGGTGCCGGCACCCTGCGCTGGCCGCATGCGGTGGCGCACTGGCAAGGCCGGCTGTGTGTGGCCGACGCGGGCAACAACCGGTTGCTGCTGTGGGACAGCGACCCGACGCAAAACATGCAGGCCTGCGACACCCTCATCGGCCAGGTCGACGCCGCCGCGCTGGACCACAACCGGGGCGAGTACTACCCCACCGCACGCGCTTTCAACATGCCCTACGGCCTGGCGGTGCACGAAGGAAGGCTCTTCGTCACCGACACCGCAAATTCACGCCTGCTGCGTTTTGATTCGCCCTGGCTGCCCGACGCGCAAGCGCTGGCCGGCCAGGCCGGCTTCACCGACAAAGGCGACAACCGGTGGCTGCCCGCGACGCGCGATTCGCTGTGCTGGCCCTATGCGCTGGCCATCGCCGGCGACACCGCCGTGGTTGTCGATTCCGGCAACAATCGGGTGCTGTTGTGGGACGTGCTGCCATGAGCCGGCTCGCACCCGCCGTCGAGCCTATCGAAGGCCGGCGTTTTGAAATGCGCGGCATCGTGCAAGGCGTGGGCCTGCGGCCGCAGGTGCTGCGGCTGGCCCGCCTGCAGGGGCTGACCGGCACAGTGCACAACGAAGGCACGGCGGCGGTGGTGCAGGCCTACGGCACCGCGGATGCCTTGCGCAACTTCGAGGCGGGCTTGTGCGCGCCGGGCCGGGGCGGGCTGCGCATCGACACGCTGCGCGCGTCGGCCATCGACCTGCCCGCCACGTTGCCAGCGGCCTTTGAAATCCACCGCAGCGCCACCGCCCTGCCAGGCCTGGGCATCGCACCCGACTGGGCCACCTGCCCGGCTTGCGTCGCCGAAACCCTCGACCCCTTCTCGCGCCGCTACCGCTACCCCTTCACCGCCTGCACCGATTGCGGCCCGCGGCTCAGCATCTACCAGCGCGCGCCTTACGACCGTCTGCACACCACGATGGCGCCCTTCCCCCTGTGCGCAGCCTGCGCCCACGAATATGCCGACACCGACAACCGACGCTTCCACGCCCAGGCCATGGCCTGCCACGCCTGCGGCCCGCGCGTTTGCCTGCGCCGGCTCGACGGCCACGCCTTCAGCCTGGACGCGCTGACATCGCTGGACGACACCGACGCCGCCAGCACGCTCATCGGAAAAGGCGAAGTCGTGCTGATCAAAGGGCTCGGCGGCTACCAACTGGCCTGCGACGCTACAAACGCCAGCGCGGTAGCCCGCCTGCGCGAGATCAAGCGCCGCGAAGCCAAGCCTTTTGCGCTGATGCTGCGCGACCTGGACATGCTGCGCACTTGGTGCGAAGCAGACGATGAGAGCGAAGCCGCCCTCAGCAGCGCAGCCGCGCCCATCGTGCTGCTGCCGCAGCGGGCCCATGCACCACCGCTGGCCGCGGGCATCGCCCCGGGCCTGAAAACGCTTGGCGTGATGCTGCCGTCCACCGCCCTGCACCACCTGCTGATGCGCCGTCGCCGCGCGCCCATCGTGCTGACCAGCGGCAACCTGAGCGACGAACCGCAGGCCATCACGCTGCCCGACGCGGCCGCGCGGCTGGGCCGCCCAGAGAGCGGCGTGCATTGGGTTCTGGACCACAACCGCGCCATCGAGCGCCGCGTCGACGACTCGGTGGGCCGTGTCATCGGTGGCCAGTTCCGCGTCATGCGCCGGGCACGCGGCCTTGCACCCGCACCGCTGCCTCTGCCACCGGGCTTCAACACGCGCACCCGCGTGCTGGCGCTGGGCGGCGACCTGAAGAACACCTTTGCGCTGCTGCGCGACGGCCAGGGCCTGCTGTCGCAGCACATCGGCGACCTGCACGACGCTGCCTGCCTGGCCGACCAGCAGCGCGCGCTGGCCGACAGCCTGCGCTTTTACGACTTCGAGCCCGACATCGTGGCTTGCGATGCACATCCGGCTTATGTCTCGACGCAGATGGTGCAAGAACGATTTGCGGATCGGTGTGTCAGCGTCGGCCACCACCACGCGCACATCGCGGCCTGCCTGGGCGAACACGGGTGGCCGCTGAATGGCGGCGCCGTGATCGGCATCGCGCTGGACGGTCTGGGCCTGGGTGATGACGGTGAACTCTGGGGCGGGGAATTCCTGCTGGCCGACTACCGGAACTGCCAACGCGTGGGCACCTTCAAGCCAGTGGCGCTGCTGGGCGGTGACGTGGCAGCGCGCGAGCCCTGGCGTTGCACCTATGCGCACTTGATGGCCGAGATGGGGCCGGCGCGTTTTGCGATGAACTACGAGGAGCTGGAGCTCTTCCGATTCTTTGAATCCAAGCCCCGCGCCTTGCTCGACAGCGTGCTGGCGAACCCGCAGTTTTCGCCCAAGGCCAGCAGCGCCGGCCGCCTGTTCGACGCGGTTGCCGGTGCCATCGGTCTGTGCCGCGACCGTGTGGCCTTTGAAGGCGAAGCCGCGATGCAGCTCGAGGCGCTGATCACAGCCGAAGATCTGGCCGAGGACAGCGAACTCGACTACCCATTCGCCACGCCGCGCCTGGACCGCGGCAAAGGCTTGCCCTACGTTGAACCGCTGGCGATGTGGCAGGCACTCCTGGGCGACCTCATCCTGCACACACCACCACCGCGCATGGCCGCGCGCTTCCACCGCGGGCTGGCCGCCGTCATCGTGCGGCTGGCTGCACAAATCGCTGAAAAGCAGGGTGTCGGCACGGTGGCGCTGGGCGGCGGCGTGTTCCAGAACCGCGTGCTCAGCGAACTCGTGCTGCAAGGCCTGGCTGCCGCCGGGCTCAAGGCGCTGCTGCCGCGCCAGGTGCCGGTGAATGACGGCGGCCTGGCCTGGGGACAGGCTCTCATCGCGCTGGCTCGACAACCTTGAAGGATTGAATCATGTGCCTGGGCATCCCCGGTCGTATCGAGTCCATCACACGCCCCGAAGCCAAGCTGGCGTTGGTGGACGTCTTGGGCGTCAAGCGCGAAATCAACATCGCCTGCATCGTGCGCGAAGGCGAACCGCTGGCCGATTGCGTCGGCGCCTGGGTGCTGGTGCACGTGGGCTTTGCGATGAACCGGGTTGACGAGCGCGAAGCGATGTTGACGCTGCAATTGCTGAAGGAACTGGGTGAAGCGCAGGCTGAACTGGAAGCCTTCAAGACGAGGGCGGTGGCGTGAACACCGCAGCGGCCCTTGGCGGCCTGTACCCGCACATGGCTGGGCTTGCGGCGGACCGCCCTGATTCCACCGGCCAACTCGACGCCGCGCTGCGCGAAGCGCTGCTTGCCAAGTGCCGCGACAGCGTCGAAGTCAAGTCGCGTTTCTTCGCCTCGAATACCGATGCCGTGCTGCGTGCCGCCCACCTGCTGGCCGACAGCTACCGCGGCGGCGGGCGCCTGTACACCATGGGCAATGGCGGGTCCAGCTGCGACGCGGCGCACATCGCGGTCGAATTCCAGCACCCGGTGACCGCAGGCCGACCTGCACTGCCGGCGCAGAACCTGGCGCAAGACATGGCCATGATCAGCGCGGTGGGCAACGACGTGGGCTTCAGCGAAGTGTTTGCGCGCCAGATGCAGGGCTTGATCCGGCCTGGCGATGTGGCGTTGGGTGTCTCCACCAGCGGCAATTCCGCCAATGTGCTGCGCGGCCTGGAAGTTGCGCATTCGCTGGGCGCCCGCACCGTGGCATTGGCCGGTGGCAACGGCGGCGCGATGGCGCAGGCAGGTTTCATCGACCTCTGCCTGACGGTGGCCAGCGACAGCATCCACCGCGTGCAGGAAACCCATGTCGCGGTCTACCACGTGCTGTGGGACCTGGTGCACAGCCTGCTGGCCAATGACCGCCTGGCCCAGGGCCAGGCGCGGAGGCCCGCATGAAGTACGTCGACGAATTCCGCGACCCGCTGGCCGCGCGCGCCTTGTTGCGTGAAATCACGGCCGCCACAGACCGCCTGGGCGCGACGCCGGCGAAGCCGCTGCAGATCATGGAAGTCTGCGGCGGCCATACGCATTCGATCTTCCGCTATGCGCTGAAGGATCTGATCCCGTCGGCGCTGGAATTCGTGCATGGCCCTGGCTGCCCCGTGTGCGTGTTGCCGATGGGCCGGGTCGATGATTGCATCGCCATCGCCCAGCAGCCGGGCGTGATCTTCACCACCTTCGGCGACGCGATGCGCGTGCCGGGTTCCAAGATCTCGCTGCTGCAGGCGCGAGCCGAAGGTGCCCTTTCTGCATTGCACAGCGGCATCCAGAACTTGGGAGGAATCGATTTCGACGTCCGTGGCGCCTGCCAAACCAGCAACCCG
>JANMKK010000149.1:0-6634 GCA_031372005.1 Rubrivivax sp. | reverse complement strand
GGCTTGAGCCTGGCGGCGCGCGAGAACCTCGACAACCTGGTCTTCGTCGTCAACTGCAACCTGCAGCGCCTGGACGGCCCGGTGCGCGGCAACGGCCGCATCATCGACGAGCTGGAAACGGTGTTTGCCGGCGCCGGTTGGCACGTCATCAAGCTGGTCTGGGGCAGCGACTGGGACGCGCTCTTTGCGCGCGACCACACGCAAGCGCTCGCCCGTGCATTCGCGCGCACCGTGGACGGCCAGTTCCAGACCTTCAGCGCCAACGACGGCGCCTACAACCGCGAGCGTTTTTTCGGCCAGAGCCCCGAGCTGCAAGCGCTGGTGGGCGCGATGACCGACGACGAGATCAACCGCCTGCACCGGGGCGGCCACGACCTGGTGAAGATCCACGCCGCCTACGCCGCCGCCGTGGCACACAAGGGCGCGCCGGTGGTCATCCTCGCCAAAACCATGAAGGGCTACGGCATGGGCACCAGCGCCCAGGGCCGCATGACGACGCACCAGCACAAGAAACTTGAAGGCGATGACCTGGTGGACTTTGCGCGCCGATTCCACCTGCCGATGACGGACGACGACGCGCGCGCCCAGCGTTTCTCTCGCCCGGCTGCCGACAGTCTGGAGGGCCTCTATCTGCGCCAGCGCCGCGCCGCACTGGGTGGTGCCATGCCGGCTCGGCAGACCGCTGCACCCGCGCTGCCGGTGCCCACCACGGAAGCTTTCGCCGCCTTCGCGCTGCAGGCCGACGGCAAGGAAATGAGCACCACGATGGCCTTCGTGCGCATGCTGTCGAACCTGCTCAAGCTGCCCGAACTGGGCCCGCGCATCGTGCCCATCGTCGCCGACGAAGCGCGCACTTTCGGCATGGCCAGCCTGTTTCGGCAGGTGGGCATCTACGCGCCGCAGGGTCAGACTTACGAGCCCGAGGACGCCGCCAGCCTGATGAGCTACCGCGAATCGCGCGACGGCCAGATTCTTGAAGAGGGCATCAGCGAAGCCGGCGCGCTGGCGTCGTGGACCGCTGCAGCCACCAGCTACAGCACGCACGGCCTGGCGATGCTGCCGTTTTTCATCTACTACTCGATGTTCGGCTTCCAGCGTGTGGGCGACCTGATCTGGGCCGCCGCCGACCAGCGTTCACGCGGGTTCCTGCTGGGCGCCACATCGGGCCGCACGACGCTGGGCGGTGAAGGGCTGCAGCACCAGGACGGGCACAGCCACCTGATTGCGGGCACGGTGCCCAACTGCGTCGCCTGGGACCCCGCGTTTGCCTATGAGCTGGCGTTGATCGTGCAGCACGGCTTGCAGCGCATGCTGGCAGCGCCCGATGACAACTCCCAAGACGTGTTCTTCTACATCACGGTGATGAACCAGAACCACGCGCAGGCCTCCATGCCGGCGGGTGCGGAAGAAGGCGTGTTGCGGGGCCTGCACTTGCTGCCCGCAGCAATCAAATCGCCAACCGCAAAGGCCCACTGCACGTTGCTGGGCAGCGGCGCCATCCTGCACGAAGTGATCGAAGCCGCGCGCTGGTTGCAGGACCACTGGGGCGTGGCGGCGCAGGTGGGCAGCGTCACGTCCTTCAGCGAACTGGCGCGCGACGGCATGGCGGCAGAGCGTGCGCGGGTGCTGGGCACCGGTGCAACCCAGGCCTGGGCCACCCAAGTCCTGCAAGCCACCCAAGGCCCCGTCATCGCCGCCACCGACTACGTGCGCGCCGTGCCCGAACAGCTGCGCGCCTGGGTGCCGGCGGGCCGGCGCTACGTCACCCTGGGCACCGACGGTTTCGGCCGCAGCGACAGCCGCGCGCAGCTGCGCGAATTCTTTGAAGTCAGCCCGCGCCACATCGTGCTGCGCGCGCTTCAGGCCTTGGCCGACGACGGCGCGGTCGAGGCCGCCGTGCCTGCCGCCGCCCGCCAGCGCTATGGCATCAGCCCGGGGCCGCATCCGTGGACGGTCTGATCTGTGCCTTGCGGCATCATCGGGTCTGGCTGCCGAATTACTGACATTGACACTGACATTGACACTGACGGAGACGACCATCACCTCATCCCTTGAACTGCGCGCCGGTGACTTGCGCCTGGCGCTGCGCCCCGACCTGGGTGGCGCCATCGCCGGCCTGTGGCTGGGCGACGTGCCCGTGCTGCGCAGCACCGAGCCTGCCGATCTGGACAGTTCGCGCGGTTCGGGCTGCTATCCGCTGGCGCCTTATTCCAACCGCCTGGGCTACCGGCGCTTTCGCTGGCTGGGCCGCGACCACACCACGGCGCCCAACTTCGACGACAACCCGCATTCCGTGCACGGCGGGGCCTGGCAGCGGCCGTGGGCAGTCACGTCAAAAAGTGCCGGTGAAGCCGAGCTTCAATACACCCACACCCCCGACGCCCACTGGCCTTTCGCATTCGAAGCCCGCCAGCGCTTCGTGCTGACCGCTGACGCGCTGGAAGTGCGCCTGGCCTTCACCAACCGCGAAGCCAACCCGCAGCCCGTCGGCTTGGGCTGGCACCCCTACTTCCCGAAACGGCCGCACAGCCGCCTGCACATTGAACTGACCGACCGCTGGGAAAGTGATGCCTCAGGCTTGCCCACGCGTCGAGTGCCGCAGCCTGGCATCGACGGCGAGGTCTCGCACCTGGCTTTCGACAACTGCTTTGAAGGCTGGCGCGGCCCGGCGCGCATCCGCGACGACAAACTCTCGCTTCGCCTGAGCTCGTCGTTGCCCTACCTGGTGGTGTTCACGCCGGCCGACAAGCCCTACTACTGCGTTGAACCGGTCAGCCATGTCAGCAACGCCATCCACATGGCCGACCCCGCAGCGCACGGCCTGCGCGCAGTGGCAGCCGGCAGCACCTTCGACGCCTGGATGAAGCTGGAGGTCAGCGCCGCATGACGGTGTTCAGCGCGCTGCCGCTGCCACCGTCTTTGCTGGGCGAATCGCCTTTCTGGCACCCGGATGAAGCGGCGCTGTACTGGTGCGACATCCCGGGCAAGAAGCTCAACCGCTGGCACCCCGGCAGCACGGCGCACAAGAGCTGGTCTTTCGACAGCGAACCCGGCTGCGTTGCGCCTTTGCCCGACGGCCGGTTGCTGCTGGCGATGCGCGACGGCCTCTTCCGTTTCGACCCCCAAAGCGGCGACCGCCACCGCCTGAGCCCGCCGCCGTATGAGGCGAAACACGAGCGTTTCAACGACGGCAAGGCCGACCCGCAGGGGCGCCTCTGGGTGGGCACGATCTACGAGCCGCGCACGTCGGCCGCCGCAGCTCTTTACTGCTGGGACGGCAAGAAGCTGCAGCGCATGGCCGGCGACGTGACCGTCAGCAACGGCCTGGCCTTCAGCCCCGACGGCCACACGCTGTACTGGGCCGACACGCCGAGCCACCGCGTGATGGCCTATGACTTCAACCCGCAGGCCGGCACGCTCTTGAACCCACGCGTGTTGGCGCAGTTTGAAACCAAGGTGGCCGACCAGGACCTTGCGCTTTATGGGGGCCGCCCCGACGGCGCGGCCGTGGATGCCGAAGGCGCTTACTGGTGCGCGATGTTTGAAGGCCAGCGCCTGCTGCGCATTGCGCCTGACGGCCGGGTGCTGCAGGAACTCAGGTTGCCGGTGCGCTGCCCCACGATGCCGTGTTTTGGCGGGCCCGACCTGCGCACGCTGTACATCACGACCTCACGTGAAAAGCGGCCGGCTGCGGAGCTGGCGGCGCAACCGCTGGCTGGCTGCGTGCTGCACATGCCCGTCGATGTGCCGGGCCTGCCGGTAAACTTTGCGCGCGGCTGACCCGTGCAACGCCATCCATGACTCAAGCCCTGCCCCGCGACCAGTTGCTCGCCCGCCTGCAAGAGCCGCGCGACTGGGATCTGGCCGTCATCGGTGGCGGCTCGGTGGGCCTGGGTGTGGCGCTGGACGCAGCGGTGCGCGGTTTCAGCGTCGTGCTGGTCGAATCGCAGGACTTTGCCAAGGGCACCTCTTCGCGCGCCACCAAGCTCGCGCACGGCGGTGTGCGCTACCTGGCGCAGGGCGACATCGGCCTGGTGCGCGAAGCCCTGCATGAACGCGGCGCCATGCTGGCCAACGCGCCACACGTGGCGCAGCGCCTCTCCTTTGTCATGCCGGCCTACCACTGGTGGGAACGCGGCTTCTACGGCGTCGGCCTGAAGGCCTACGACGCACTGGCCGGCAGCCAGGGCCTGGGCGGCACGGAATGGCTGAGCCAGCGGCGCACGCTGGAACTGCTGCCTGGCGTGCAGCCGCACGGCCCGAATGGTGAACTGAAGGGCGGCGTGCGCTACTGGGACGGCCAGTTTGACGACGCCCGACTGGCGCTGCTGCTGGCGCGCACGGCGGCGGCGCGCGGCGCGCTGCTGGTCAACCACTGCGCGGCCACGGGCCTCATCCACGAAAAGGGTCAACTGCGCGGGCTGCAGGTGCGCGACGCCGAAACCGGCACCACCGCCACGCTGCGCGCGCGCTGCGTCGTCAACGCCACGGGCGTCTGGGTGGACGCGGTGCGCGACATGGACCGCGACGCGGCGGGCCTTGAGACGGCCCAGGCAGACGCCAAGCCTCGACCGCGCATGGTTGCGCCCAGCCAGGGCGTGCACCTCATCGTCGACCGCGCCTTCCTGCCCGGCCCGCACGCGCTGATGGTGCCGAAGACCGAAGACGGGCGCGTGCTCTTTGCCGTGCCGTGGCTGGGCAAGACCATCCTGGGCACCACCGACACGCCGCGCACCGATTTGCCGCTGGAGCCCGAACCGCTGGCCGAAGAAGTGCGCTTCATCCTGCGCGAAGCCGGCAAGTACCTGGCGCGCGCGCCGCAGCGCAGCGACGTGCGGTCAGTCTGGGTGGGGCTGCGCCCACTGGTCAAGCCCGAAGGCAGCGAAGGCGAGAACACCAAGTCGATCTCGCGGGAACACACGGTGGTGGTGGGCGCGTCGGGCTTGGTCACGGTGACGGGTGGCAAGTGGACGACCTACCGGTCGATGGCCGAAGACGTGCTGTCGCGCTGCATGGCGCGCGGCCTCTTGCCCGCCAGGCCGGCAGGTGTGACGGCACGGCTGCCGCTGATCGGCGCCGCACCGGGCCGGCCACTGGGCGAGCCGCCGGGGGAGCATCTGTACGGCAGCGAAGCGGCACTGCTGCGCACCTTGCCCGGCGCCGGCAACTGGCTGTGGCGCGACGCTGAATCCGGCACGGGCGGTTTGAGCGAAGCGATGGTGCGGTTCGCCGCACGCTATGAGATGGCGCGCACGGTGGAAGACGTGCTGGCGCGGCGCTGCCGCTTGCTGTTCCTGGACGCGGCTGAAGCGGCGCGGCAGGCCGACGCGGTGGCGGCGATCCTGGCTGAAGAACTGGGCCGGCCGGTGGGTGTTGACGACTTCAAAGCGCTGGCGGCGCAGTACCAGCGCCTGCCCTGAAGTCTGCCCAAACTACATCGACGAATACTTCACTGAACAGCCATAAGGCCGCGTCGTCGTCTGGCTGACTGGCTTGCCGGCCAGTGCTTCACCCAGCGCCACCTTGACATGATTGGTGGCGCCCGGAATGTCGCCGGGGTTCGACGATGGCTTGTTGTCGATGCCACCGGCGTAGATCAGCACGCCTTTGGGATCGACGATATACAGGTGCGGCGTGGTGCGCGCACCGTAGGCGCGGCCCAGTTTGCCGTCGGCGTCCATCAGCGTCGCCGTGGCGGCAGCCTTGTGGCCCTGCATCCACTGCGCCATGGCGGCGGGCGCCTTGTAGTCGCCGTGCTCGGTGCTGGTGGAATTCACCGCCAGCCACACCACACCCTTGGCAGCGGCTTCTTTCTGCGTGCCCTGCATGTTGGCGCTGCCGTAGTGCTTGACCACATACGGGCAGCCCGGGTTGACCCATTCCAGCACCACATGCTTGCCCTTGAAGTCGGCCAGCGACACGGTCTTGCCGCGGGTGTCTTGCACCGTGAAGGTGGGTGCAGCTTGACCCACCGTGGCCCCGGCGAAGGCGGTGTGGGGCGCATAGGTGACAGACGCCAGCGTGGCGACAACCAGCAGTTTCATCATCATCGGCTCCCGTTCAGGTGGGCGCATTCAGCGCGGCAAGCACTTCCGAGACAGTGAGAATTTCGCTCAGGATGCGCGGCCCTGCTGCGCCAGGGGTGTACAGCAGATACACCGGCACGCCGCTGCGGCCCAGGCGGGCGAGTTCAGCGCTGATGGCGGCGTCGCGCCGTGTCCAGTCGGCGCGCAGCAGCAGCACGTTCCTGGCCTTGAATGCGGCCGCAATTGGCGCAGTGCCCAGCGTGCTGCGCTTGTTGAACTGGCAGGTCACGCACCAGGCCGCCGTGAAATCCACGAAGACCGGTTGCCCCGCAGCCTGCGCCTGTGCAACGCGCTCGGGTGACCAGGGCTGCCAGTCCTCGCCGGCCACCGGCGCGCGGGCGGCGGCTTCCTGGCGCAGTGCGGGCACGGTCCACACCAGCGCGGCCAGCACCAACACTGCCGCCACAGCACCAAAACCGCTGCGCGCGCGCGGCCCCAGCGCGGGCGAACCCAGCGCCCAAGCGGCGAAGGCCAACGCCACCAGCAGCGCGAGCAGCGCCGCCACACCGTCCACACCCACCTGCACGCCCAGCACCCAGACGAGCCAG
>JANMKK010000133.1:0-7494 GCA_031372005.1 Rubrivivax sp. | reverse complement strand
TCATACAGCTGCAGATTGCCGTCGCTGTGCAGCTGCTCTTGTGCATTCACCGATTGCAGCAGGCGCGGCATGGCCTGTGCGGCCAGCGCCATCAACGCCACCTGGGCGCGTGTGCTGGCCGCCACCTGGCGCGGTTGGCTGGCACGCCAGAAGCGCCACAGCCAGGGCGCGATGCGTGGCAGGTAGGCCGGCGGAATGGCCAACGGCCCCAGCGGGTTCAGCAACCAGCGTGGCGCCTGGCGGATGATGCCGGGTGAGGCCAGCGGCAGGATATCGCTGTAGGCCAACGCACCGGCGTTGCCGCGGCTGGCTTCGGCGGCCACGCCCTGACGGTCTATCAGCAGCACGTCGTGGCCGGTCTGGCGCAGGCGCAGTGCAATCGCCAGGCCCACGATACCGGCGCCCACGACCACGCAGTCTGCGTTCGTCTCGTGCGCTGCCAGCGGTGGCGGCGCCGCGCTGTCCATCAAGCCAGGCCCCAAGTGAAGGGGTCTGCGGGATCGAACACCACCGTCGCGTCCAGCGTCACATGCGCGCGGCCGTGGATCGTGGGCAGGATGCCGGGCTGTCCGGCCGCCGGCAATTGATAGTGCGCCCCAAACACGCTGCCGATCACACTTTCCTGGTGCCACAGCTGCCCCGGCGCCAGTGCGCCATCAGCAGCCAGGCAGGCCAGCTTGGCGCTGGTGCCGGTGCCGCAGGGTGACCGGTCGTAGGCACCGCCGGGGCAGAGCACAAAGCTGCGGCCTGACCGCGCCGGGTCATGCGTCGCGTTCTGCGCCGGGCCCAGCAATTCGATGTGGTCGATCTCGGCACCGCCCGCACCTGTCACGCCTTGTGCGACCAGTGCCTGCCGCAGCGCGTCGGCCCGCGCGGTAAGCGCAGCGGTGTTTTCCGACAGCAGCGCCAGGCCATGGTCGTGACACAGGAAGAACCAATTGCCACCCCAGGCCAAGTCGCCGTGCAGCAGGCCCACGCCAGGTACTTGAACCGCCACATGGTGGGCATGGCGGTAGGCCGGCACGTTGGCGACGCTGACGCTGCCGTCTTCATGCAGCGTGGCGTGCACCAGGCCCACCGGTGTTTCAATGCCGTGCGTGCCGGCAGTCAGCCGGCCCAGAAACGCCAGCGTGGCCACAAGGCCGATGGTGCCGTGGCCGCACATGCCGATGAAGCCGGCGTTGTTGAAGTAGATCACCCCGCAGGCGTTGGCGGTGTCTTGCGGTTCACACAGCAACGCGCCCACGATCACGTCGTTGCCACGCGGTTCGGTGACGAGTGCGCGGCGCCAGCGGTCGTGCCCTTCGCGAAAGCGCTGCAGGCGTTCTGCCATGCTGCCGCTGCCAAGGTCGGGCCCACCGCTGACGACAACGCGCGTGGGCTCGCCGCCGGTGTGGGAATCGATGATCCGCGTGCCTGATGGCGATGGGGTGGACTGGTTCATGGGCGGCGTTGGCGGGGTGTGGAAGGCGGAGAAGTCTTCGGTATCGAGGCGGCGGCCGCAGCGGCGCGCGCCGTGCGCTTGAGCAAGATGTGCAGATCCTGTCGCACCTTTTCAATGTGCGCCACCAGGCAGTCGCGGGCCTGCGCCACCTTGCCGTCACGGCACAGGCGCAGCAGTTTGCGGTGTTCGTTTTCGGCGCGTGTGAAGGCGGGTGCGCGGTTCATCTGCAGGCGCGTGAAGCGGTCACTGGTCTGCAGCAGCGCCGTCACGATGGCCAGCGTGCGCGGCTGGCGCGCGTGGCGGTACAGCGCCAGGTGGTAGCGCGCGTTCAACTGCCCCCATTGCGCCACATCCTGCCGGCTGATGGCGGCTGTGAATTCAGCGTCCAGCGCGGAGACTTCGGCAAGGTCTGCGGCGCTCAGCAGCGGCGCGGACTGCGCCAGCAAACGCGGCTCCAGCAGCACGCGCAGGTCGAAGACGTCGTCGATTTCCTCCAGTGAAAAGGCCGACACGACGGCGCCCTTGTGCGGCTCGATCAGCACCAGGCCTTCGGCTTCCAGCTGGAACAGCGCCTCGCGCACAGGGATGCGGCTGACCTCAAAGCTGGCGGCCAGCGCGTCCTGGCGCAACTGCTCGCCCGCGGCATAGGTGCCGTCGAGGATGTCGCGGCGCAGCTGCTCGACGATGGCGGCAGACAGCGTGCGGTGGCCGAGGCGGGTTTTCATCGGGTGCGGTCGTTGGCCGTCATCTTGAATGGGCTGAAGGGGCTTGACCCGTTGATTGTATAAAATGTACGATATAGCGTCACCCTTGCCAACTGGAATCGAATCATGAGCGCCAAGGTCAACTGGCAAGGTGTCTTCCCTGCCGTCACCACGCAGTTCCGCGAAGACTTCTCGCTGGACCTCGACGCCACCGCCAAGGTCATCGACGGCCTGGTGCGCGACGGCGTCTCGGGCCTGGTGGTGTGCGGCACGGTGGGCGAGAACACATCGCTGTCGCGCTCTGAAAAACTGCAGGTGATTGAAGCCGCCAAGTCGGTGGCCGCAGGCCGCGTGCCGGTGATCTGCGGCGTGGCTGAATTCACCACGGCATTTGCCGTCGACACCGCAAGGCAAGCCGCGCGCATCGGTGTGGACGGCATCATGCTGATGCCGGCACTGGTGTATTCGTCCAAACCGCACGAGTCTGCGGCGCACTTCCGCACTGTCGCCAAGGCCACCGACGTGCCCGTGATGGTCTACAACAACCCGCCCATCTACAAAAACGACATCACGCCCGACATCCTGGCCAGCCTGGCCGACTGCGACACCATCGTCTGCTTCAAGGACAGCTCGGGCGACACGCGCCGTTTCATCGACACGCGCAACCGCGTCGGCGACCGCTTTGTGCTGTTTGCCGGCCTGGACGACGTGGTGGTGGAAAGCATCGCCATGGGCGCGGTGGGCTGGGTGTCGGGCCTGTCGAATGCTTTCCCGCGAGAAGGTGAAACGCTCTTCCGCCTGGCGCGCGACGGCCGCATGGCAGAGTTGATGCCGCTGTATGAATGGTTCATGCCGCTCTTGCACCTGGACGCGCGGCCCGACCTCGTCCAGTGCATCAAGCTGTGTGAACACCTGATGGGCCGTGGCAGCTGGCGCACGCGGCCGCCGCGGCTGGCGCTGCCTGACGTGGACCGGGTGTTTGTCGAACAAGCGATGGCGCATGCGCTGAAGCATCGGCCCAGCTTGCCCGACGTCGGCCTCCCAGGCTGACGCCAAAGTGGTACTGACACCGCAGAGCGCCGCGTTGAACGAATGGTTGGCTTCGCACCGGCCGTGGGCAATTGATGCTTGGCTGTGGCTGTCTCTGAATCCCTCTTCCAATTGACCCCGGACCACGCTTCTTCTTCGGCCCCGGGCGTCCCGTTGGCCTGGGCTTATGCATCTTTGGCTGCCAGCACCTTGCTGGTGGGCAGCTACGTGGGCTTGTCGAAGTTGCTGGTGGCCGCTTTGCCGGTGCTGCTGCTGGCATGGCTGCGCTTTGGCATTGCGGCCGTGGCCATGGCGCACTGGGTGCGGCGCGTTTCCGGTGAGGCGCCGCTTTCGGCGCGCGACCGCAAGCTGCTGTTCTGGGAGAGCTTTCTCGGCAACTTCCTGTTCAGCATCTGCATGCTTTACGGCGTGGCGCTGACGTCGGCGTTGGCCGCTGGGGTGACGATGGCCGCCATCCCGGCGGCTATCGCGCTGCTGGCCCGGTTCACGCTGGGTGAACGCATCCGGCCGCGTGTGGCAGCGGCCATCGTGTGTGCCGTGGCCGGCATCGGCATCCTGGCCTGGGCGCGGGTGGCGCCGGGTGCGGGTGCGGGTGCGGGTGCGGGTGGGGGTGGGAATGGGGTCGGGGGGGACTCACCTTGGGGTTATGCCCTGCTGCTGGTGGCGGTGGTGTGCGAGGCTTGCTACGTGGTGATCGGCAAGCAGCTCACGGGCAACCTGTCGCCGCGCCGCATCAGCGCGCTCATCAACCTGTGGGGGCTGGTGCTGGTGACGCCCTTCGGCCTGTGGCAGGCTCTAACCTTCGATTTCGGTGGCGTCCGCGCCACGACCTGGGCCCTGCTGGTGTTCTACGCCGTGGCCGCCAGCATGGTCAGCGTGTGGCTGTGGATGCAGGGCCTGAAGCGCGTGCCATCGTCACGTGCCGGTGTCTTCATGGTGCTGCTGCCGGTGGGCGCTGCACTGGTGGGCGTGGTGCTGCTGGGTGAATCTTTCGGCACCGCGCACGTGCTGGCACTGGGCCTGGCGCTGGTGGGCTTGTTGTTGGCGACGTGGCCTGAACGTCGTCAGGCCGCCGGCACTGCGGCAGCGCCGCCGTAAAACACGTCCAGCGTCGGGAATGCGGCTTCGCCGCGCAGGCAGTCCCAGAGGTAGACCGCAAAACCCGGGTCACCGGTCCACAGCGAATGGCGCAGTTGGCCATGCAGCCGCGCATGGGCACGCGTCTGGGCGATGCCGTGCATGGCAAAGGCGCGCGCGCGGTCCAGCCACAGGGCATTGCCGGTGCGTTCGTGCAGCTTGAGGAAGGCATAGCCGTTGCCGCCCGTGCCATGGCAAAGGTTGGACCCCTTGACCAACGGGCCAGCAGCCCACACCGCTTCACCGGCGGCCACCAGCAAAGTGTCCAGCGCTGAGCCCGGCAGGTCGGCCAGGCAGACGATGAAACCGGGCGCGCCGTGGCAGTACTGCATCAACATTGGCTTGGTGTCCGCTGATGGGCTGGGCGGCGCCAACCGGGCGCGCCAGTTGGCATGCCTACCTTCCCAGGTGGCGGTGCGTTGCACGGTGTTTTCGATGCAGCCTTGCCAGGCCGTCCAGTCGGCGGCGTCCAGCAGCGCTTGGCCGCGAATCAACGGCGAAGCCGTGGCGACGAAGCCGTGCACCGCGTCGATGTAGGTGCTGTGGCTGCCATAGAGGTCCTGGGTCCAGTGGTGGCACTGGAATTCTTCGGACCACAGCAACTGCGACCACAGCTTGGCGGCAGTGGCGCGAAAGAGGTCGGCAAAGCGCGCGTCGCCCGTGCGTTCGTGCAGGAACAGTGCGGACAGCAGGGTGCCGGGCGACCCCCACATCAGTTCGCGCGCGGGGTGGTCGATGTTGCCGCTGATCAAGTCCACCAGGCGCTGCAGGGTTGCTGCGTGGGGCTCATGGCCCAGCCGCCACATCAGAATCGGCGTTTCGCCCATCAGGTACGACGCCGCTTCCTTGTCGGCGCCGTCACCGCCGGTGTCCAACCAGTCGCGGTTGCGTTGCAGCAGCGCGTCGGCGTGCGCGTGGTAGCTGCGCTGCAACGTCACCGCGCCCACGTCCTGCAAGTAATGCAAGGCCCAGAACACGCCGCAGGTGCCAAAGTACAGCGGCGGCAGGCCCTTTTGCAGGTCGGCGCCGGCGTCTGCGTCCAGCGGGTGCTGCGGCCAGTCGCCCGCAAGAGAAAAACTCTGCTCGGTGCGCGACACGATGTCGCTGATGGCCTGACGCACTTGCGTGTCGTCCCAGGGCAAGGCCGACAAGGCTTCGTGGCGGGTGGGGTCGTGGAGCATGGTGCAGTCCTCCGAGGTTTCAGCGTCTTCAGCGTCTGGCCGCACGGCCGTAGCTGCGGAATTTGTCGATCACGACAGTCATCTCTTGCGTGCTGAGGATGTGGGGCTCACCCACCGCCAGCGCCTTGAGATAGACCTCGCACAGTGACTCGATCTCTTGCACCACCTTCATCGCCTGCGCCACCGTGGCCCCTGCAGCCACCAGGCCGTGGTTGGCCAGCAGGCAGGCGTCACGGTCGTGCAGAGCGTGCGCTACAGCCGCTGACAGGGCTTCGGTGCCAAAGGTGAAGTACGGCACCAGCGGCACCGAGTCACCCCCGGCCACCGCCACCATGTAGTGAAAGGCCGGCAGCGGCCGGCGCAGGCAGGCCAGCGCGGCGGCGTGGGTGGAATGCGTGTGCACGACCGCCTGCAGGTCGGGCCGGGCCAGGTAGGCGGCGCGGTGAAAGTGCCATTCCGACGAAGGCTGCCAGTCGCCCTTCACCGTGCCGTCAAAACCCACCCAGACCAAGTCTTCAAGCGCCAGGCCGTCGGCGCCCATGCCGGTGGGTGTGATCAGCATGCCCTGCCCTTGGCGCGCGCTGACGTTGCCGGTGCTGCCGCGGTTCATGCCCAGGGCGTCAAGCCGCTGCACGGCGTTGACGACGGCATGGCGCAGATCCGCATCGTTCATGGCGGCTTGCCCACCAGTTCAAGCAGCGCGCTTTCGGTGGCGGGCACGGTGCCGCGCTCCGTGATCAGCCCACTGACCAGGCGCGCCGGCGTGACGTCAAAGGCCGGGTTGGCGGCGCGCGTGCCAACGGGTGCGATGCAGACTTCCACCACATCACCGCTGGCCGCGCGACCCAGCAGGTGCGTGACTTCGCGCCCGCTGCGTTCTTCGATGGGAATCTGCGCCACGCCGTCGTGCAGGCGCATGTCCAGCGTCGATGTCGGCATGGCCACATAAAACGGCACGCCGTTGTCGAAAGCGGCCAGCGCCTTCAGATAGGTGCCGATCTTGTTGCAGACATCGCCGCGCGCGGTGACGCGGTCGCAGCCGACGAGGCACAGGTCAACCTGGCCACGCTGCATCAGGTGGCCGCCTGCGTTGTCCGTCACCAGCGTGTGCGGCACGCCGGCTTGCGCCAATTCCCACGCCGTCAGGCTGGCGCCCTGGTTGCGTGGCCGCGTTTCGTCCACCCACACATGCACGTCGATGCCAGCCCCATGCGCCTGGTAGATGGGCGACGTGGCGGTGCCCCAATCGACGGTGGCCAGCCAGCCGGCGTTGCAGTGCGTGAGCACGTTGACGGGCCCTGCCCTGCGCAAGGACGCGGAGCGCAGCAGCGCCAGGCCGTGCTGGCCGATGGCGGCGTTGACGCGCACGTCTTCTTCGGCAATGGCGTCCGCCGCGTCCCAGGCCAACGGCTGCCGCGCGGCAGGCGCAGCCGGCCGCAGCAGCGCCAGCATGCGGTCCAGCGCCCACATCAGGTTGACGGCGGTGGGCCTGGACTCGCGAAGCGCCAGCGCCGCCGTTTCGAGCGCTTCGTCAGAGGCGTCGGCATTGCATTGCAGCGCCAGGCCATACGCAGCGGTGGCGCCGATCAACGGCGCGCCGCGCACCCACATGTCGCGGATGGCGGTGACGACGTCGGCCACCGACTGAAGCCGTTCGGTGTGCAGCCGGTGCGGCAGCAGGCGCTGGTCGATCACCACCACAGCGCGGCGCTGACTTTCAGCGCGCAGTGGGCGCAGGGCTTGGCCGTTGACGATCATGACTGCCTCATCAGACGGGTTTAAGCACACGCCCTGCAATGCCTTGCAGCTTGGCCACCAGCACCGGGTCGCGCGCCTCGGGTGCAGTGATGAGCGCAAAGCTCAGCGCCTGGCGGCAGTTGCAGTCTGCGGCCGTCGGGTCGGCCGTGATGGTGCCCGCCAGTCCCGCCACCAGCGTCTTGGCGGCCTGCGCGTTGCTCAGCAGCACCTTGATGACAGC
>JANMKK010000108.1:0-3766 GCA_031372005.1 Rubrivivax sp. | reverse complement strand
ATGAAGCGGCGCAGGTTGCGCATCTTGATGTTGTAGTCACCGTCGTCCGTGCCCGGGCGAAACTTGACTTCCTTGATCTCGATGACCTTCTGCTTGCTCTTGGCTTCGGCAGCCTTCTTCTGTTCCTGGTACTTGAACTTGCCGTAGTCCATCAACCGGCATACCGGGGGGTCTGCAGTGGCCGCGATCTCGACCAGATCGACGTCCAATTCCCCTGCCATGCGCAAAGCGTCCAGCGTGCTGACGATGCCGAGCGGCTCGTTTTCTACCCCGTTCAAGCGCACGTTCAGCGCCATGATTTCCCGGTTCAGCCTGTGCTTGCGCTCCGCGTTGGGCACGCGGCGGTCCATGAAAGTAGCGATGGTTCCAGCTCCTGTTGCAACCCGCAGGCAAGGCGGGCCACGAAAATAGTCTGATGCGCGCCCCGGGTGAACTACACCTTGGTAGCGATGTCGCTGATGATCTTCTGGACGAAGGCGTCAACAGGCATCACACCGAGGTCCAAGTTGCCCCGGGCGCGCACGGCAACGGCCCCGTTTGCCTTCTCCTTGTCGCCAACGACCAGGATGAACGGAACCTTCTGCATTGAATGCTCGCGGATTTTATAGTTGATTTTCTCGTTGCGCAAATCCAGGGAGACTCTAACTCCTTGTTTTTGCAGCGTTTTGGCCACCATTTCAGCGTATGCCGACTGCTGGTCGGTGATTGCCGTCACCACCACCTGCACCGGGGCCAGCCAAGCCGGCAACGCGCCAGCGTGCTGTTCGATCAGGATACCGATGAAACGCTCCAGGCTGCCCAGAATAGCCCGGTGCAGCATCACCGGGTGACGGCGCGAGCTGTCCTCCGCCACGTAGACCGCATCCAGCCGCTCGGCCATGCTGAAGTCGACCTGCATCGTGCCGCACTGCCAGGGCCGGCCGATGGCGTCTTTCAGCGTGTATTCGATCTTCGGGCCGTAGAAAGCGCCGTCACCGGGCGCGATTTCGATCTCGCAGCCGCTGGCGCGCAGGCTTTCTATCAGCGCCTGCTCGGCCTTGTCCCAGACTTCATCAGAGCCGATGCGTGCCGCCGGCCGCGTGGCCACCTTGTAGATGATGTCCTTGAAGCCGAAGTCCGCGTAGACCTTCTGCAGCAGCGCCGTGTAGGCCACGCACTCGGCCAGGATCATGTCTTCGGTGCAGAAAACGTGGCCGTCGTCCTGCGTGAAAGCACGCACGCGCATGATGCCGTGAAGCCCACCCGTCGGTTCGTTGCGGTGGCACTGACCGAACTCACCGTAGCGCAGCGGCAGGTCGCGGTAGCTCTTGATGCCCTGCTTGAAGATCAGGATGTGGCCCGGGCAGTTCATCGGCTTGAGCGCATATTCGCGCTTCTCCGACTCCGTCGTGAACATCGCGTCGCGGTACTTCTCCCAGTGGCCCGACTTCTCCCACAGCAGGCGGTCGACGATCTGCGGCCCCTTCACCTCCTGGTAGCCGTTGTCGCGGTACACGACGCGCATGTACTGCTCGACCATCTGCCACACCGTCCAGCCCTTGGGGTGCCAGAACACCGTGCCCGGGCTGTACTCGTCCAGGTGGAAAAGGTCCAGTTCGCGGCCCAATCTGCGGTGGTCGCGCTTTTCGGCCTCTTCCAGCATCGTCAGGTAAGCGGCAAGCGCTTCCTTGCTGGGCCAGGCGGTACCGTAGATGCGCTGCAGCTGTTCATTGGCCTGGTCGCCGCGCCAGTAGGCACCGGCCACCTTCATCAGCTTGAAGTGTTTCAGCTTGCCCGTGCTGGGCACGTGCGGGCCGCGGCACAGGTCTTCGAAGTTGCCTTCGCGGTACAGCGACACGGCCTGGTCGGCCGGGATGCTGGCAATGATCTCGGCCTTGTAGTGTTCGCCCAGGCCCTTGAAGTACGCAACAGCCTCGTCGCGCGGCAGCACGCGGCGCACGACAGGTTCGTTCTTGGCGGCCAGTTCCCCCATGCGCTTTTCGATCGCCAACAGGTCTTCGGGCGTGAAGGGGCGCTTGTAGGCAAAGTCGTAATAGAAGCCGTTTTCGATGACCGGGCCTATCGTCACCTGCGCTTCAGGGAACAGCTCTTTCACCGCGTAGGCCAACAGGTGCGCCGTGCTGTGGCGGATGACCTCCAGACCGTCGGCATCCTTGTCCGTGATGATGGCCAGTTGCGCGTGCGCCTCGATGCGGTGGCTCAGGTCCACGAGCTGGCCATCGACCTTGCCGGCCAGTGCGGCCTTGGCCAGGCCGGCGCCGATGGACGCGGCCACTTCGGCCACGGAAACGGCGGCTTCAAATTCGCGGCGGGAGCCGTCGGGAAGCGTGATGTTCAACATGTTCTTGACCTCAAAAGACAAAAAAGCGCGGGGTGAGCCGCGCTTTGTCTGGGGAGAATGATGGGCGTGACAGCGCGGCCGCTCAGGTCTTGGTGTAGACCTCGGTGAATGAAAACGGCGTAGTCCGCGGTGTCATAACCAGGATGCCTTTCTCGCTCTTGTTCGTTGAAACGCAGCGAGAGTTTAGCCGAGCCGGCAGCTCAGACCAGCGGCTGTGCCTCGATGCCACGCCCGGTAGCGACCATGTCCGCGAATTCGTCCGCAAGTCGCTGGCTCTCGGCGAGGGCCTTGCGCCACACGCGCTGGCGGCCAGCCTCGTCATCACCCCAGACCTTGAAGTCACCACGGTCGGGCAGCTTGCCGCCGGGCAAGCTGCGCAGCCACTCGGCGCTGGGCGCCAGCAACACGACATTTGACAGTGCCGAGGTGGCCGCGTGGCGGCGCTTCCAGGCCTTGTCCAACCAGCCCGGCACCACCTGACGGCCGAAGTGCGGGTACAGCACCAGGCCGCTGTCCATCGCCGCGTAGTGCAGGTGCAAGTGGTAGTCGGTGATGCCACCGTCCCAGTAGGTGCCGGCCGGGCCGCCGGGCACGTCCTGCACGGGTTCCAGCGCAAAGGGGATGGTGCAGCTGGCCAGCACGGCGCGCGCCAGGTTGTGCGGGCCCAGTTCGGCGCGGTGGGTCGGGTAGTCGGCCAATGGGAAGGGCAATGCCTCGCGCGCATCGCTGAAGACCACGCGCTCCATCCAGCCGCCCAAGGCGCGGCGGCTGAGCGCGTTGGCACCGAAGGCGCTGCCCCAGCCCAGTGCCGAAGCGACACGCCCCGGCCGGTGCAGCAAGCGTCGGCCGCGGCTGGTGAAGACATGCAGGCGAAAGCGCGGATGCGCCAGCACCTCCGGCGCACGCTGGCCCAGCCGCTCGTCGAGCTTGCGGCTGAAGGTGTCCGTGACGACGCGCGCGGTCGGCGGCTTGCCGGGTGCATGCGGATAGGTCTGCATGATGTAGTCCTCACCCAGCAGCGCCAGCGCCGCGTCAGCATTGGGCAGGCAGGCTGCGGCCATGCGCCAGGCGCCGATGGACGCGCCCAGCAGGTGCACGGTGTGCGGCGAGTCTTTGAGCCAGTGGCCGAAGATGAAGCGGTCCAGCGGCAGCAGCGCCAAGCCCTTGGGGCCACCGGCAGCGGCCGGGATCACGCGCACGTCGGCGGGAGCCAGCCCCTGTTCGCGGAGGTGTTTGCGCGCCCGGTGGCCCGCGAAGACCTGCAGCGCTTTCATCGTCGCAGGCTCAGCGCCGGCCTTGCAGCTTGGAGAAGGCAGCGGCCATCGCGCTTGGCGCTGCGGCGGCAGACGGCGCAGGGGCCGAGCGGCCGCGCTGTTCGTTGCGGCCGGCGGCGCGAAAGCTGTTGTCGCCGCCCGGCGCGCGCGC
>JANMKK010000087.1:0-5683 GCA_031372005.1 Rubrivivax sp. | reverse complement strand
GAACGGGAAGCCGGTGCCGATGAGTGAATCGCTCAAGCGCAGCCGCTTGCTGACGCGCAGGCGCCGGTCATTCATGAAAGCGCCGCGGCCCTTGCTGGAAAAGAAGAGGTCGTTGCGCGTCGGGTCGTACACCACGGCTTGTTGCACCACGCCACGGTGGGCAAGCGCAATCGACACGGCATACACCGGGAAGCCGTGCAGGAAGTTGGTGGTGCCGTCCAGCGGGTCGATGATCCAGACGTATTCGCTGTCCCTGGCGCCGTGTTCGCGGCCCGATTCTTCGGCCAGGATGCCGTGGCCGGGGTAGGCCTCCAGCAGAATCTGGATGATGATTTCTTCGGCCTTGCGGTCCACTTCCGACACAAAGTCGTTGGGCCCCTTGCTGCCGACCTTGATCACCTCCAGGTCCAGCGCCGCCCGGTTGATGACGGACCCCGCCGCGCGGGCCGCCTTGATGGCGATGTTGAGCATGGGATGAAGCGCTTGCGACATGGGCGGCCTGGGTGTGGAGCGTGGGTTGGAATAAAGAGCGGCAAAGCGACAATCAACCGCTTTGCGATGTGGCCGCATTTTAGCGGCGCCTGCACCCGCTTCAGTTCTCACGGCCTTTGACCACAGCCCATGCCAGACCCGACCCGCTTTGTGCTCCTGCAGCCCAGCCACGCCGGCAACGTGGGCGCGGCCGCGCGTGCGATCAAGGTGATGGGTTTTGGTGACCTGGTGCTGGTGCAGCCGCGCGATGCCGACGTGCTGGTTCACAAGGATGCACTGGCCCTGGCCAGTGGCGCCACCGATGTGCTGCAACGAGCCCGCGTGGTGGCCACCTTGGCCCAGGCGCTGGACGGCATCAGCTGGGCCTGCGCCACGGCCATGACGCCGCGCGACTTCGGCCCGCCCACCTTTGCGCCGCGTGAGCACTTTGCCACCCTGGCCAGCAGTGGCCACGCGGTGGCCTTCGTCTTCGGCACCGAACGCTTCGGCATGGCCAATGACGACGTGTACCGCTGCCACGCCTGCCTGTCGATTCCTGCCGAGCCCGACTACGGTTCACTCAACCTGGCGCAGGCGGTGCAGGTCATCGCCTATGAATGGCGCCAGGCCCTGGGCGGTCATGCAGTCGAACCACGCACCGCAGACGCGACGCTGGCCGACGGCACGGCCGTGCAGGGCGTGCTGGACCATTGGCAGCGCACGCTGGAACACATTGGCTTCCTCGACCCCGCCGCGCCAAAGAAGTTGATGCCGCGCCTGCACCAGTTGCTCAACCGAGCGCAGCTGACGAAGGAAGAGGTGCATATCCTGCGCGGCATCGCCCGCGCAGTGGATGGGCGTCGCCAGCGCGATTGAATGCAGCTGGATACACTGAGGCCGACTCAAGGAAAGCCCATGTTCAGCCGCCTGCACGAAGACATCGCCTGCATCCTGGAACGCGACCCCGCAGCGCGGTCGGCATGGGAGGTGCTGACCTGTTACCCGGGCCTGCACGCGCTGGTGCTGCACCGCAGGGCGCACTGGTTCTGGCAGCACGGCTTTCTGTGGCTGGGGCGCTTTACCTCGCAGGTCGCACGTTTCCTGACGGGCATCGAGATCCACCCCGGCGCCACCATCGGCCGCCGTGTCTTCATCGACCATGGCATGGGCGTGGTGGTGGGCGAGACGGCCGAAATCGGTGACGGCTGCACCATCTACCAGGGCGTGACGCTGGGCGGCACTTTATTGGCCAAGGGCGCCAAGCGCCACCCGACGCTGGGCCGCGACGTCATCGTCGGCGCCAATTCGCAGGTGTTGGGCGGCTTCACGGTGGGTGACGGTGCGCGCATCGGCAGCAGTGCAGTCGTCGTCAAACCGGTGCCACCGGGCGCCACGGCCGTGGGCAACCCGGCGCGCATCCTGCTGGCCGAAACCGAAGCAGCGCGTGAAGAGGCAGCGGCGAAGATGGGCTTTTCGGCCTACGGCGTGACGCAGCGCGACGACCCGGTGTCGCAGGCCATGAAGGGGCTGATCGACAACGCGTCGGGGCATGAACACCAGATCATGCTGCTGTGGCAGGCAGTGGAAAAGCTGTCTGCGCGGTCGCGGGAATTGCCGGTGGGCGACTGTGTGCCGCAAGATGCGCAGACAACGGAAGCGTTTGATGCGGATCGGTTGAATCGGCTGGTGAAGTAGCGGTTGGTTCGACGGACGGTGCCTCGCGTCGGGCGGTGCCCGGCAGCGGCCCACGCTATGGCGGTCTTCGCTGCGCGACGACTGCGCTGCGCTGCTCAGCCTTGAGTCGTACCGCCCAACTCACTGCGCTCGCTGCGCTCTCTTCGTTCAAACAGTCGGCGGTAAGTCAGATGTGGATGCGCGCTGTGCGCGCCGACTCAAGGCCTGCGCTGCTCGCCGCCACAGAGTGGGCCGCTACCGGGCGCCGCCCGCCGCTCACCCACCAGCGGGGGCTGTTCCCACAACCGCCACGGTTGGTGCAGCAAAGGCGGGCCCGGGCAGGCTTGGGCGCGCCTCTGTGGCGCTGAGGAGCGGAAGTCTTATGGCCGCGCGAAGCGCATCAAACATCTGACTTGTCGCGGCTGTTAGAGCGCAGTGAGCGAAGCGAACGTAGCGAGTTCCGCGACTGGGCCATAAGACTGAGCACCGCAAGGGAGCCGTAGCGCAGCGAAGGCCGCCACAGCGAAGCGCTCAAGCCGGCCTGGGCCCGCCTTTGCCGCGCAGAACGCAGCACGCGCCACCGCAAACGTTCACCCCCGCAAGTGGCAGGACACCCAATGCCCATCGCCGCTCATCTTCAACTCCGGCTTCTCCACATCACACAACCCTTTCCGGGCAATCGGGCACCGCGTATGAAAGTGACAACCTGAAGGCGGATGAATCGGGCTAGGCACATCGCCCTGCAGCGGAACGCGCTTGCGCTTCACCGTGGGGTCGGGAATCGGCACCGCCGACAGCAGCGCTTCGGTGTACGGGTGCAAGGGGTTCGTGTAGAGCGCCTTGGACGAGGCGATCTCGACGATGCGCCCCAGGTACATCACGGCCACGCGGTGGCTGATGTGTTCGACCACGCTCAGGTCGTGGGCGATGAATATGTAGGTCAGGTTGAACTGTTCGCGCAGGTCTTCCAGCAGGTTGATGACTTGGGCCTGGATCGACACGTCCAGCGCGCTGACCGCTTCGTCGCAGACGATCAGTTTGGGTGACACCGCCAAGGCGCGTGCAATGCCGATGCGCTGGCGCTGGCCGCCCGAGAATTCATGGGGATAACGCCGTAAATGATCAGCAGACAAACCGACGGTTTCCAGCAGATGGACGATGCGGTCTTCGTAGTCACGCGCGGTCTTGGCCAGCTTGTGGATGGTCAGGGCCTCGCCGACGATCTGGCCCACGGTCATGCGCGGGTTGAGGCTGGCGTAGGGGTCCTGGAAGATGATCTGCATATCGCGCGCCAGCGCACGCAGTTCGTCCTTGCTGGCGGCGGTGACGCTCTTGCCGTTGAACCAGACTTCGCCCGACGTGGGTTCGATCAGCCGCAGGATGCAGCGGCCGGTGGTGCTCTTGCCACAGCCGCTCTCGCCCACCACGCCCAGTGTTTCGCCAGGCGCCAGGTCGAAGCTGACGCCATCGACGGCATGCACCTTGTCCACCGCGCGGCTGAGCAGGCCGCTTTTGATGGGGAAGTATTTGACGAGGTCCTTGACCCTCAAAAGCGGTTCCGTCATGACGCCGCGCTTTCCAGAATGCACGCTACCTTGTGCCCCGGCACCACCATGCGCAGTGGCGGCGTGGCCGTTAGGCATTCGGGCATCACAAACTTGCAGCGGCCGGCGAAGCGGCAGCCTTCGGCCGGGTCGATGAGCTTGGGCACCGTGCCGCCAATTGCTTCCAGCCGCACCTTGTGGGTGGCGGCGGTGTCGATGCGCGGGATGCTGCGGATGAGGCCCTGCGTGTAGGGGTGGCGCGGGCGGGCAAACAGCTGCTCGACACTGGCCTCTTCCACCACCTTGCCGGCGTACATCACGACCACGCGCTGCGCCGTTTCCGCCACCACGCCCATCGCGTGGGTGATGAGCATCACGGCCATGCCCAGGCGGTCTTTCAGTTCACCCATCAGGTCAAGAATCTGGGCCTGGATGGTGACGTCCAGCGCCGTCGTCGGCT
Organism: Rubrivivax sp.; assembly: GCA_031372005.1. Taxonomy (GTDB): domain Bacteria; phylum Pseudomonadota; class Gammaproteobacteria; order Burkholderiales; family Burkholderiaceae_C; genus Rubrivivax. The sequence goes on along the minus strand of JANMKK010000087.1, from coordinate 1,534 downwards.
CGTCGGCAATCAGCAGCTTGGGGTTGCAGGCCAGGGCGATGGCAATCATCACGCGCTGGCGCATGCCGCCCGAGAACTGGTGCGGGTAGTCGCGCACGCGGCGCTCGGGCGTGGGGATGCGCACCAGTTGCAGCATCTCTACCGCGCGGTCCATCGCCGCCTTCTTCGACAGGCCGTCGTGCAGGCGGATGCTCTCGGCGATCTGCTCACCGACCGTGTACACCGGGTTCAAAGACGTCATCGGCTCCTGGAAGATGATGGCGATTTCCTTGGCGCGGATCTTCCGCATCTCGTCGGCGCTCAGCGGCACCAGGTCGCGGCCTTTCCACAGCACTTGGCCGGCCACGATCTTGCCGGGGGGCATGTCGATCAGCTTCATCACCGTCTTGGCGGTGACGCTCTTGCCGCAGCCCGATTCGCCCACCACGCCGAGGGTTTCGCCGGCTTCGATCGTCATGTCCACACCATCGACGGCGTGCAACCAGCCGTCGTCGGTCTTGAAGTGGGTCTTGAGGCCCTTGATTTCCAACAAGGGCATCACAGCACCCGCCTTGGGTCGAGCGCATCCCGCAGGCCGTCGCCGACAAAGTTGATCGTCAACACCGTGATGAAGATGGCAAGCCCCGGGAACAGGGCCCAGTGCGCCGCCACGTCCATGTAGTCGCGGCTGTCGTAGAGGATGCGGCCCCAGGTGGGGATGTCGGGCGGGAAGCCCAGGCCCAGGAACGACAGCGTGCTTTCGGCAAGGATGGCTGCGGCCACGTCGTTGGTGGCGGCCACGATCACCGGCCCCAGGCTGTTGGGCAGGATATGTCGCACCACCTGGCGCGGCACGCTGGCGCCCAGCGCGCGTGCGGCTTCGACAAATTCTTTTTCGCGCAGGCTGAAGAACTGCGCGCGCACCAGCCGCGCCACCGGCATCCAGCGAAAGCCGCCGATGACCACCACGATGAGGATGAAGATGCCCATCTCCAGCCCCAGCAGCTGCTTGAGGGGCTCGCGGAAGAGAAAGATCAGCAACAGCAGCAGCGGCAGTTGCGGCAGGCTCAGGAAGAGGTCGGTGACCCACATCAGCGCGGTGTCCACCCAGCCCCGGGAGATGCCGGCCACGGCGCCGATGAACACGCCCACCGTGATGGCCATCAGCATGGCCGACAGGCCCACCGCCAGCGAGATGCGCCCGCCGTAGAGCACGCGGGCCATGAGGTCGCGGCCCAGGTCGTCGGTGCCCATCAGGTGGCCGGCGGACGGGTCCACCAGGCGCGCCTTGAAGTCGATGTCGTTGATGCCGACTTTGTAAACCAGCGGCCCGATCAGCACCGCCAGCACGAGCAAGCCCAGCACCCACAGGCTGAAGTACGCCATGCGGTGGCGCTTGAAGCGCCGCCAGGCCTCGGCCCAGGGCGAGACGCTGACGGGCTTGCGCGCGGCCGGGGGGCCAGCGGCGGGGTTAGCGGTAGGAGATGCGGGGGTCAAGCCAGCCATAGAGCATGTCTGCTACCAGATTGAAGAAGATGACGAGGCAACTGAAGAC
>JANMKK010000074.1:0-8652 GCA_031372005.1 Rubrivivax sp. | reverse complement strand
TCATAGCCGCAGGCTGCGGCGCGTTGTTCGTTTTCACGCACCGCTTCGATGACGGCGCCGAAGGGCGACGCCAGCAGCCGCGACACGCACCACAGCGCCAGAGCCACGAAGACGAGGATGACGTAGTACTTGGTCACCGGGTTCAGGAAGTCTAACGTTAGCCCACCGACCTCGAAGGCCGGCACCTGGATGCCACGCAGCCCGTTTTCGCCGCCGGTCCAGCGTTCGGCCTTGTAGAAGGCGTAGTAGACGATCTGCGCCAGCGCCAACGTCACCATCGAAAAATAGATGCCGCGCGTGCGGATGGCCAGGTAGCCAATCACCAGCCCCGCCAGCGCCGCGCTGAGCACGCCAATGACCAGCGCCAACAGCCACGGCAGGCCGCCGTGCACCATGCTGATGCCGGTGAGGTAGCTGCCCACGCCCAGGAAGGCGGCGTGGCCAAAGGACAGCAAGCCGGTGTAGCCGAAGAGCAGGTTGAAGCCGACAGCGAAGAGGCCGAAGATCAGGATGTTGATCGCCAGCGCCTGGTAGGGCATCAGCAGCGGGAAGACGATCAGAAAGGCAATGACGGCGGCCACGCGGTGGCGGCGTATCAATGCGATGGCGGCGTTCATCCCCGCACTCATCCCATTAATCCAGCCTTGCCGAAAAAGCCCTGCGGCCGCACAAGCAAGACGACGGCCATCAGCACGAAGATCGACAGTTCGGCCAGCTCTGGCGCGAAGAGCGACGTCATCGCAAACACGATGCCCACCAGCAGCCCCGCCACCACTGCGCCGGGCAATGAACCCATGCCGCCAACGACAGTGACCACGAACGACTCGGCCAGCACCGAGATGCCCATTTCCGGGTTCACCGCGCGTGTCGGCGCCGCCAGCACGCCCGACAAACCTGCAATGGCGGTACCAATGCCAAACACCACCAGCCAGACGCGCGATACATCGATGCCCAGCACGCGGCAGATGTCACCGTCGCGCGAGCCGGCGCGCACGATCAGGCCGTAACGCGTCTTCTCCAGAAACAGCCACAGCGCCAGCACGACGACGGCGGTGGCGAAGATCAGGAAGAGCCGGTACTTCGGGAAGAAGCCAAAGCCCAGATCGACCGAGCCACGCAACACGGCCGGCGTGGAAGACGGCAGGCCTTCGATGCCGAAGAGCACGCGCATCGCTTCGATCAGCACCCAGCTCAGGCCAAAGGTCAGCAGCAGCGGGTAGTCGATGCCGCGGCCATACAGTGGCCGCACCAGGAAGCGCTCAGTCGCGAGCCCTATCGCACCCACCACCAGCGGCGTCAACACCAGGCTGAACCAGAAGTTGCCGGTCAACCCCAGGAAGTACAGGCCGACAAAAGCGCCGACCATGAAAAACGCGCCGTGCGCAAAGTTCACCACCGTGAGCATGCCGAAGATCAGGCTCAGTCCCACCGCCAGCAGCGCATAGACGGCGCCCAGCGCAATGCCGGTGACGAGTTGCAGGGCGATGAGCGAGGGCGTGAGTTCCATGGTCGCTTCGGCAGGGTCGCTTTGCCGAGCTCAAGTCACCTTGTGGCCCATTTCTTCGCAACTGCGAAGATTCTTCTCGTCGGCGTTTTCGATCGCCAGCACGCTGAAGACGTCGTACTTGTCCTTCATCGCCTTGCTCTTGCTTTCGACGATGACGACGCTCTGCACCGACTGGTGGTCGCACTTGCGGTAGCTCTGCGGGCCCTTGTACCAGTCGTATTTCAGCTGCCGCAGCGCCAGGCTCACGCGCACCGAATCGGTGGCGTCGGCGTTTTTCACCGCCTGCAGCACGCTCTTGATGCCGGCATAACCCAGTGCGCCGTAGTCCGACGGCACCGCGCCGCCATAGGCCTTGCGGAAGGCGTCGTTGAATTTCTTGGCGCTGGGGATCTTGTCTTCCATGCCCCAGTAGTAGCTGGTGCCGCCCAGCACGCCTTCAAAAGCCTCGGCGCCACCTGACAAGCGCGACGTGTACAGCAGCACCGGCGCGATGATCTTCGTGCCCTGCTTCAAGCCGAAGTCAGTCGCCTGCTTGGCGGAATTGACCAGGTCGCGGCCGAAGTTGCACAGCACCAGGATGTCAGGCTTGAGCGACTGGATGCGCGGCAGGAAGGCGCTGTAGTCGGCAGCGCCCAGCGGGTGGCGGATGTCGGCCAGCGTCTGCACACCCAGGCTCTGGCCGGCGCGCTGGAAGCCGCGCACCATCTCGTGGCCGTAGGCGTAGTCGGCCGTCAGATAGACCACCTTCTTGCCAAACTTGGGAAAGGCATAACGTGCAACTGCACCGGCCGTCAAATGCGGGTTCAGCGCTTCGTGAAAGGTGTACAGGCTCCAGTCCTTGGCCTCGTTGATGGTGTCGCTTTGGCTGATGCTGTTGAACAGCACCTTGCGCTCTCTGGTCACGGCGTTGATGGACAGTTGCGTCGCGGCAGACAGTGACCCGACGACGAAGTTGACCTTGTCCTTCTCGATCAGCTCCAGCGTGCGCGTCGCCGCTTCACCGGGGTTGAGCTTGTCGTCGCGCACCAGCAGTTCGCACATCTGGCCCTTGTGGCCGCCGGCTGCGTTCCACTCTTTCACGGCCAGTTCTGCGGCGCGCACCTGGTCTTGCGCTTCGGCAGAAAAGGCGCAGGTCAGCGGCACCGGGAAACCTATTCTGATCGGCCCGCCCTGCGCCTTGGCGATGTGGAAGAGGGCTGGCGCGGCGGCCAGTGCGCCACCGGCAGCAATGAGTTGGCGGCGGCGCGGGTTGGATGGCTGGCTGTGCATGGTGTTGTCTCCGTCGGGGGTTATTGATTTGCTTTTGAACCGTTTGAAGCGTTTAAAAAACAGCGCGCTTCAATGGCGGTCTGCTGCATGACTTCTTGGGCTCGACTCGCAGGGTCTGTGTCTTCAGCCTGGCCCTGCAGGTACGCACCCAGCCACCGCGCGCGCTGCACGATGGCCAGGCCAGCAGGGCGCCGCTCGGCGTCGTAGTGCTGCAGCGCGGCCGGCGTGGCGCCGTGCGCGGCGATGCAGGCGGCCAGCGCCATCGCGTCTTCGCCCGCCTTCGACACGCCCATGCCCACATGCGGGCGCGCGACGAAGGCGGCGTCGCCCAGCAGTGCGATGCGGCCGAAGGCAAGCTGCGGCGACACCAGGTCGAAGATGGGCTGCAGAAAAGGCAGCGCGGTCTTTTCCAGCACTTCTGCAAACTGCGGCGCCAGCAAGTCGCGCGCGGCCTGGCGCATGGCGGCGATGTGGCGCCACGACACCTGCTGCGGCGGGATGCCTTCGGTGTGGTGCGTGCCGTCGGCGTCGGTCATCAGCGCCGCCAGTTCTGCACCGGCTGCTGCCGGCCGGTACCAGACGAAGTTCCACCGTCGGTGGCCCACATCGGTGCGGTCATTGGCGCCGGCCACGGGGTAGCCGATCAGCTGTTCGCCATCGGGCAGGCCGAAGGCGAAGTGGTCGAAGAGCGTGGTCCGCGTGTGGCGCGACAAGACCGTTTCTTCACAAACGCCGCGCCAGGCGACATAACCCGCGTATTGCGGCTGCACAGCCGGCAACAACTGGCCGCGCACGCTGGACCGCAGGCCGTCACAAGCGATGAGCAGGTCGCCTTGCAGCACCTCGCCGTTGGCCAGCGTGGCCTGCACACCCGATGCGTCTTGCTGCGCCGACACCACGGCTGCGCCCAGGCGCTGACATTCGGCCGGCACCGCCGCGCTCAACAGCGCATGCAGCCGGCCCCACGAGGTCAACACTTGCGGGTGTTGCCAGGTGCACCGCGCTGCACCGCTGCTGTCCAGCACGACGCGCGACTGCACCGCCACGCCCAAGGTGTCGTCCACCACCACACCGGCCAGCTGCAGCGCGTCGCGCAGGCTGTCGTGTGTGACGATGCCGGCGCCGCGCCCCTGCAGGCTGCGCGGCGACCGCTCCAGCACCCGCACCTGGTGCCCCGCACGGTGCAGCATGCCGGCAGCCATCAGGCCACCCAGCGAACCGCCCACGACGAGCACCCGTGCCACGGCTTCAGCCCGCGTGTTCCGCGGCCGGGAAGTTCAGTTCAATGACCACGCCGTTGGGGTCATCGACAAAGACCTGGTGCAAGTCCAGCACCGGCACCGTGCGTTCGCGGAACGGCACGCCGTGTTGGCGCAAGCGCCCCAGCGCCGCCGCCAGGCCGGTGCTGAAAAACGCCAGGTGATCGACCGCGCCGGTGCCTTGCAGGCTGGTTTCGGCGCGGTCACCCAGGTACTGCTGCAGGCCGGCGGGGTCGCTGCGGTCGATGCCGATGATGTGCACCGCCGCGTTGGCATACACCGCCGTGTCGCCGGCATAGAGCCACAGGCCCGGGAAGGGAAAAGGCGGGCGCGGGCCCACCACCAGGCCCAGCACGTCGCAGTAGAAGTGCTGGCAGGCGGGCAGGTCCGGCGTGCGGATCGAGAAGTGGTTGAGCTGCAGGGTCATGGGGCGGTCTCCTTCATGCGCTGACGGGACGGGTACCGGAACCGGTAACGGGACGGGTAACGGGACGGGCTGGCAGCATGTCGGGCGCCTGCGCCAGCATGCCGGCAATGCGGTCGCGCAGAAACTGGTCTTCCAGCGCCGCGTCGCCCTGACCGCGGTAGGCCTGCTGATAAACCAGTGGCCAGATGCCCAGGTGGTAGATGAGCCCGCCGTGAAAACCCATCAGCAGCGCTTCTTCACGCGGCGTGGCGCTGGCGCGCGACCGGCTGCCGGCAGAACGTCGCGCTTCACGCAGCAGGCGCGGAAAGAGTTTTTCCCGGACGAGCGCGAAATAGCGGTTGGGGATGAGCCCGTCGCTCAGGCCCGAATGCACCAGGATGCGCAGCCATTCGGGCGTGAGGATGGCGGCCAGGTACTCGCGGTAGAAGGCGTGCAGCTTGTCCGCCACCGGCAAGGCCGGGTCGTCCAGCAACGCTTCCCAGCGCGCGTCCCAGCGGCCGGCAATGGTCTCTTCGTAGACCCTTTCGATCAGCAGCCGTTTGGTGGGGAAGTAGTGGTACAGCAGCGTGTGCGCAATGCCGAGTTCAGCGGCCAGTTCGCGCATCTGCGCGTCCAGGCCCCGGCGGGCGAAAAATTCAGAGGCGCCGTTGATGATCTGCTGTTCCCGCTCACGCGCGTCCAGGCGGCGGCGCACCGGCGCAGCGGTGGCGGGAGTACGGGTTTCTGCGGTATTGACCATCTGCTCAACTCTGCCGAGAGTGTTGAGCGCTTGCTCAACAAGCCAAATCCCTACAAACCCTGAACCTCCGACCGGACAGCAACGCTGCATGAAATCACCCGCCTTCGACTACGTGCGTGCCGATTCCATCGAACACGTGCATTCGCTGCTGGGGCAGCACGGCGACGACGCGCGGGTGCTGGCCGGCGGGCAGACGCTGCTGGCAACGCTGAACATGCGGCTGTCGCAACCGGCGCTGCTGGTGGACATCGGCGGGCTGGCTGGGCCGGGCGGGCTGGGCGGCATCCACGTGGTGGGCAACACCTTGCGCATCGGTGCGCTGACGCGTCACGTCGACATCGAAGACTCCGCCCTGGTGGCGCAGCACGCGCCGCTGCTGGCGCAGGCCGCGCCGCACATCGCCCACCGCGCCATCCGCAACCGCGGCACCTTTGGCGGCGCGCTGGCCTATGCAGACCCCGCCGCCGAGTGGCCCGCGTGCGTGCTGGCGCTGGGCGGCACGCTGGTGCTGGCCAGCGCGCGTGGTGAACGGCGCGTGGCAGCGCAGGACTATTTCCAGGGCCTTTTTGCCACTGCGAGGCAGGACGATGAATTGCTGCTGGCGTGTGAACTGCCGTGCATCACAGCCGGTGAATCGGCAGAGCGCCAGCACTTCGACGAACTGGCGCGCCGCCACGGCGACTACGCGGTGGCCGGCCTGGCGGCGTGCGCGCAGTGGCGCAACGGCACGTTGCACGACGTGCGCCTGGCCTTCCTGAGCCTGGGCGACCGGCCCATCCGCGCCAGCGCCGCAGAAGCCGTGCTGCAAGCCGGCCCGCTGACCGCCGCGCGGGTCGATGAAGCCGATGCCGCGCTTCGCAAAGAGCTGGACCCTTTCGCTGACCTGACCCATTCCGCCGCCACCAAGAAACAACTCGCCGCCACGCTGATGCGCCGCGCGGTGCAGCGGCTTGCCGCTTGATCGGATTGCCCTCCATGCCCACACCCACCGACACACCCCACCGCCGCATCACCGTGCACGTCAACGGCACCGTCACCGTGCGCGACGTGCCCTGCCGCACCCACCTCGTTGACTTCCTGCGGGACCACTGCGGACTGACGGGGTCGCATCTGGGCTGCGAACACGGCGTCTGCGGTGCCTGCACGGTGCTGCTGGACAGCCAACCCGTGCGTGGCTGCCTGGTGCTGGCCGCGCAGGCCGACGGGCACCGCGTCGATACCGTCGAAACGCCGACGCCGTCGCATCGACTGAAAGCGTTGCAGGACGCCTTTGTTGAACACAACGCGCTGCAGTGCGGCTACTGCACACCCGGCATGCTGCTGGCCGCGCTGGACATCGTGCAGCGCCTGCCCGACGCCACGCGCGCCCAGGTGCGTGACGGCATCAGCGGCAACTACTGCCGCTGCACCGGGTACCACGCCATCGTCGATGCCGTGTGCGCGGTGCTGGAGCAACAGCGCGCCGGGCGCTTTGCGGATGAAGCCGAGGCAGCCGCATGAACCATCCCACCGAAGTGCCACTGCACCGCGACTTGTCCGCTGACTTGCCCGCCATCACCGAAGACCAACGCCACATCGGCGTGGCCCTGCCGCGTGAAGGCTCGCGCCGGCTGACGCAAGGCCGGGGTCAGTACATCGACGACATCACGCTGCCGCGCATGGCGCATGTCGTCTTCTGGCGCAGCCCCGTGGCGCACATGCGCATCACGCACATCGACCGTGGCGCGGCACAGTCGGTACCCGGTGTGATTGCGGTGGTGGTGGGCAGCGAGATCGCCGCACTGTGCAAACCCTGGGTCGCGACGCTGGCACACCTGGCCGGCATCAAGAGCGCGCCGCAGCACGCCATGGCCATCGACCGCGCCACCTGGCAGGGCGAGCCGGTGGTGGCGGTGGTCGCCGAAACCCGCGCCGTCGCCGAAGACGCGCTGGCGCTGCTGGACGTGCAGTGGGATGCCCTGCCCGCCGTGCTGGACACCGAGACCGCACTCGACGCGGCCACACCGCTGATCCACCCTGAACTGGGCGACAACCTGTGCTTCGAGCGCAAGCTCGACACCGGTGGTGTCGATGAAGCCTTTGCCCGCGCCGACGCGGTGTTTGAGGAGACCTACGTCTTCGGCCGCCACACCGGCGTGACGCTTGAGCCACGCTGCCAGATTGCCGATTGGAACCCGGGCAGAACGCTTGACGAAGGCAAGCTCACCGTGCACCACTCGTTCCAGGCCCCGCACATGATGCAGGATCTGTACTGTCGCCAGTTTGGCCTGCAAGAGCAGCAGGTGCGCGTGCTGTGCCGCGACGTGGGCGGCAGCTTCGGCATCAAGGTGCATGCCTACCCGGACGACTTTGCCACCGTCGCGCTGTCGATGCTGCTGCAGCGCCCAGTGAAGTTTGTCGCTGACCGGCTGGAGAGTTTCGTGTCCGACATCCACGCCCGAGAACACCGCATCAAGGGCCGCATCGCCGCCACGCTAACGGGCGAAATCCTGGCCTTTGAAATCGACGACTTGACCGGCATCGGCCCCTTCAGCATGTTTCCGCGCACCAGCGGCATCGAAGGCAACCAGGTCGTCAACCTCACCGGCGGGCCCTACAAGCACAAGCACTACCGCGCGCATCTGAAGGTGGTGTTCCAGAACAAGACGCCCACCTGCCAGTACCGCGGCGTGGGCCACCCGATTGCCTGCGCGGTGACTGAAGCGCTGGTGGACGGCGTGGCCGCCAAGCTCGGCATCGACCCCATCCTGCTGCGGCAGCAAAACGTGATTCCCGACGACGCCTACCCGGCCACGGGTGCGTCGGGCATCAAGCTGGAAGTGCTGTCGCACGAAGCCTGCCTGCGGGAAGCGCAGCGGGTGTGCGACTACGACGCGCTGCGCGCCGAACAAGCCGCGCTGCGCAAGACGGGCGTGTACCGCGGCATCGGCGTGGCCGCGCTGATCGAGCTCACCAACCCGAGCGCAGCCTTCTACGGCGTGGGCGGCGCGCGCATCGCCAGCCAGGACGGCGCCACGCTGCGGCTGGAACCCAGCGGCGCAGTCACGGTGATGAGCAGCGTGGGCGAACAGGGCCAAGGCACCGAGGCCATCTTTGCGCAGATTGCGGCTGACGCGGTGGGCGTGGAGATAGCCAAGGTCCGCGTGATCACCGGCGACACCGACGCCACGCCCTATGGCGGCGGCACCTGGGCCAGCCGCGGTGCCGGCATTGGCGGTGAAGCAGTGCTGCAGGCCGGCCACGCACTGCGCGCCAACATCATCGCCGCCGCAGCGGCCATCCTGCAGCGCGAAGGCGCGGGGCTGCGGGTCTACCGTGGCAGCGTCATCGACGCGGTCAGCCAGCAGCCCCTGCTGGACCTGGCCGAGCTCGGCCGCATCGCGTACTTTCGCAGCGACACGCTGCCCAGAAGCTTCACGCCCGAACTGATGGTGACGCGCCACGCCGCGCA
>JANMKK010000058.1:0-11270 GCA_031372005.1 Rubrivivax sp. | reverse complement strand
GGGTGCAGATCGCGCGGTGGATGGCATGGTTAGACTGACGTTGACGTCAACGTAAACCGCGAATATACAAACCCGATGACCGCCCCATGCCCACCCCCATGACTGACGAAGAAGGCCGCGCTTTCCGCGCCGCCCAGGAAGACGCCCTGCGCTACCCACTGGGCGACACACTGCCGGCGCCGGGCAGCAGCATTGAAGTGGCACCCGGTGTGCGCTGGCTGCGCATGGGGCTGCCCTTTGCGCTGAACCACATCAACCTGTGGCTGCTGCGCGATGTGCTGGGCGGCGTTGAAGGCTGGACGGTGGTGGACTGCGGCATTGACGACAGCGCCACGCGGCAGAACTGGGAACTGATCTTCGCCACCCAGCTGCAAGGCCTGCCGGTGCTGCGCGTGGTGGTGACGCACATGCACCCCGACCACATCGGGCTGGCGCATTGGTTGTGTGAACGCTGGACCACGCCGCCGCGTGACTGCCGTTTGTGGATCAGCGCAACGGATTGGAACGCCGCGCGCACCGCCAGCCAGGCCGACACGGCCTTTGGCGGCGAAGGCGCGGCGCGCTTTTACGCCCGCCATGGCCTCACCGACTCCGAATCGCTGGACAAGGTGCGCCAGCGCACCAACTACTACGCCAGCATGGTGCCTGCCGTGCCGCGCCAGTACCGGCGGCTGCTGGACGGCATGGCCGTGCGCGTGGGCAGCCACGACTGGCACTGCATCGTCGGCTACGGCCACGCGCCTGAGCACATCGCGCTGCACTGCCCCGCACTGCAGGTGCTGATCTCGGGCGACATGGTGCTGCCGCGCATTTCCACCAATGTGAGCGTCATTGACCTGGAACCCGAAGGCGACCCGCTGCCGCTGTTTCTGGATTCACTCACGCGCATGAAGAGCCTGCCCACTGACACGCTGGTGCTGCCTTCGCACGGCAAACCTTTCACCGGCCTGCACACGCGCATCGACCAGCTGCACGCGCACCATGCCGAACGTTTTGCCGACGTGCTGGCCGCCTGCGCCCAGGCGCCGGGCAGTGCGGCAGACATGCTGCCGGTGCTGTTTCAGCGCGCGCTGGACCTGCACCAGACCACCTTTGCGATGGGTGAATCGGTGGCCCACCTGCATGCGCTGGCGGGCATGGGCAAGCTGCGGCCGGTGGAAGGCAGTGACGGCGTGCTGCGCTTTCAGACCGTGGTCTGAACCGGCAGAAGAAACCCGTTATTTCAGCACCGGCAGCACCTCGTGCCGCAGCACGCCGCGCGCCTGTTCAAAGTCGGGCAGCGCCGACCGCACCACGTCCCAGAAGGCCGGGCCGTGGTTCATCTCGCGCAGGTGCGCCAGTTCATGCGTCACCACGTAGTCGATCACCGGCAAGCCAAAGTGCACCAGGCGCCAGTTGAGGCGGATCGAGCCGTCCGCGCTGGCACTGCCCCAGCGCGTGGCGGCTGAACTGAGCGACAGGCGTGTCATGCGCACGCCCAGCGCCTTGGCAAAGTGGGTGCAGCGTTCTTCAAAGATGCGCCGCGCCTGGCGCTGCAGCCAGCTTTGCACGGCGTCGCGGATCTGGTCGGGCTCGGCCGTCTGCGGCAAGCCCAGGTGCAACGTCAAGTGCGGCACCCCGGGCAGCGCGTCGGCCGCGGTGTGCAGCACGGCACCGGTGGTGCGCGCGTCCAGCACCAGGATCACGGTCTCGCCCAGGAAGGGCACCGTGCCGCCTTCGCGCCATTCCACGCGCGCGGCATCCAGGCGGGCGGCGCGTTCGCGCTGCTCTTGCAGCTTGCGCAGGATCCATGCGGCCTTTTCGCGCAGCGCGGCTTCGATCTCGCCCACACCCACCCAGCGCGGTGCGCTCACGCTCAGGCCTTCGGCGGCGACCACAAAGCCGATGCTGCGGCGGCGTGAACGGCGCAGTTCATAGCCCACGCGGTGGCCGGTCAACAGCACGTCGCGTTGCGAACGCGGGTGGTGGAATTCAACGCGGTCGGTGACAGGCGCGGGGGGTGCAGCGGCAACGGCGGGGGCCAGAACGGACGCTGGCGCAGCAGCCGGAGATGTCGCTGTCGACAAGGCTGGCGGCAAAGCCGTCGACGGCGGGTCATCAAACAGCGAAAGCTGCTGGGGCGGCGTTGCGGTGGGGCCGTGCGGCATGGGGCGCGATTCTAGGCGGCGCTGGCGCAGCATCAGCAACACTGGAAGCATAGGCACCGGCAAAGACAAGGCGCACCCCGCTGCGCAGAAGGCCTGGTGCACCGCCACGGTTTTGAGCGCGCTTGCTGCGGCATCCACGGCACCGTCATTCCGGTGCTGGCACTGCAGGCTTGCAGGGAAGACACCGTGGCGCAGATCGAGGCGACGCCAGGGCCTGCCGACGACCGACGGCGGCAGCGCGGCGGTGAGGCTGGCCAAAGCGCTGCTGGCACTTTGGCTGAAGACCGAAAAGCTGATCGGCTACGCGCCGCCGCTGCCCAAGCTTTGGGCAGGCTGGGCGGCACCGCTCGGGGGCGCGCCCACGGCGTATGCCTCGGGGTCGAGCCGGCGCATTTCGGCTTCGATCCAGCCTTCCACTTCGCGCATCAGTTCGTCGGGCTGACGGCCGGCGCTGGGAATGGGCTTGCCGATCGACACGTCCACCAGCCCCGGGCGCAGCAGGAAGCTCTTGCGCGGCCAGCACTTGGCGCTGCTGGCCGCAATGGGCACGATGGGCACGCCGCTGGCAATCGCCAGCCGCGAAGCACCGCTCTTGTACACACCCTGCTGGCCCCGCGTGATGCGTGTGCCTTCGGGAAACATGATGACCCAGATGCCTTCTGCCGCCAGCCGCTTGCCTTGCGCAGCCACCTTGCTCCAGGCCTCGGCGCGTTTGCTGCGGTCGATGTGGATCATGTCCAGCCGGCCCATCGCCCAGCCGAAGAACGGCACGTACAGCAACTCGCGCTTGAAGACATAGGCCAGCGGGTGCGGCATGAAGGTGGGGAAGGCGAAGGTCTCCCACGTGCTTTGGTGTTTGGCGGCCAGCACCACGGCAGCGTTTTCGTCGGCCGCCGTGGGCAGGTGTTGCAGGCCATGCACCTGGTAGCGCACACCGCAAATCACCTTTGCGCCCCAGACGGCAATGCGCAGCCAGAACATCGTCGGCCAGTACAGCGGCTTGCCGCGGATGAAGATCGACAGCACCAGGCACACCAGCGCCCAGGGCACCACCGTGGCGGCCAGCCACAGCACGAAGATGAAGGACCGCAAGGCCCAGAACAGTTTGATCATGGTGGCTTGATCATGTTGAGACGGCAGGCGCTTTCAGTTCAAGCTGCCGGTGGACGAATCGGCATGGTGGTCACGCGTCAGCAGAAAGTCTGCAAAGGCACCCAGGCTGTCGTGCGCGCGCGCAGCCGGCACCTGCGCCAGCAGCGCCTGCACCTGCTCCGCGTCGAGCTTGGCCGCGCGGCCGCTCAGCACCAGGTGCGGCTCACACCCGGCGGCCTGCGCGGCGATGAGGTCGCGCGCGGTGTCGCCCACCATCGGCACGTGGCGCAGGTCGGTGCCGTAGCGGCGGCCGATGTCCAGCAGCAGCCCGGGCTTGGGTTTGCGGCAATCGCAGTCGGCTTCGGGCGTGTGCGGGCAGAAGAAGACGGCGTCGATGCGGCCGCCTTGCACCTGCAACTGCTGGTGCATATACGCGTGCACGGCGTTGATGGCGCTCATGTCGATCATGCCGCGGCCGATGCCGCTCTGGTTGGTGGCGACCACCGTGTGCCAGCCGGCGTGGTTGATGCGCGCGACGGCCTCCAGAGCACCGGGCACCGGGTGCCATTCTTCGGGCGCGGTGACGTGGCCTTCGCGGTATTCATTGAGGATGCCGTCGCGGCCCAGGATGACGAGTTTGGTGCTGTGCATCGTGGGCCTCTTGGTTTCAACTAAGACGCGAGCCGCGACAGGTCGGCCACGCGGTTCATCGCGCGCTGCAAGGCGGCCAGCAGCGCCAGACGGTTGCGGCGCAGCGCGGGCTCTTCGGCGTTGACCATCACGGTGTCGAAGAAGGCGTCCACGGGCGCCTTGAGTGCAGCCAGTGCGCGCAGGGACGCGGTGTAGTCACCGGCTTCAAAAGCGGCGTCGGCGATGGGTGCGGTCTGCGCCAACGCGTTGACCAAGGCTTGTTCCGCAGGCTCTTTCAACCAGGTCGCATCGACCCCGCCCGGGACATCGCCCTCGGCTTTTTTCAGTATGTTGCCAACGCGTTTGTTGGCAGATGCCAGTGCTGGCGCTTCAGGCAGTGCGGCAAACTCGCGCACCGCCGCCAGGCGGCGCGGGACGTCGCTCAAGCGTTCCGGACGCAACGCGATGACGGCATCCACTTCCTGCGCACTGCTGCCTTGTTCACGCAGCAGGCCCACGAGCCGGTCGTAGAGGAAGGTGGACAGTTCGGCCTGCACGGCGCCGTGTCCAGCCGGAAAGGCCGCCAGCGCCGCCGACACCACGCCCGGCACCGACAGCGGAAGGTCGCGTTCGACCAGCATGCGGATCACGCCGAGCGCGTGGCGGCGCAGTGCAAACGGGTCCTTGTCACCCGTGGGCACCTGGCCGATGCCGAAGAGGCCGGCCAGCGTTTCCAGCTTGTCGGCCAGCGCCACCACCAAGCCGGTTTGCCCGCGCGCCAGGTTGTCACCCGCGAAGCGCGGCTTGTAGTGGTCTTCGATCGCGAAGGCCACGTCTTCGGGCTCGCCATCGTGGCGCGCGTAGTAACCGCCCATGATGCCTTGCAGCTCTGGGAATTCGCCCACCATATCGGTCAGCAGGTCCGCCTTGGCCAGCAGCGCCGCACGGTCAACCCGAGCTGCCAGGCTCGGCTCCAGGCAGACCATTCCTGCGATGGCTCTTGCGATGGCGCGCACACGCTCCACGCGCTCTCCCTGGCTGCCCAGCTTGCCGTGATAAACCACGCGCGCCAACTGCGGCACCCGCGACTCCAGCGTCTTCTTGCGGTCCTGGTCGAAGAAGAACTTGGCGTCGGCCAGGCGCGGGCGCACGACGCGTTCATTGCCCTGCACCACGCGGCTGGCGTCAGCGGGGTTGATGTTGCTGACGATCAGGAACTTGTTCGTTAGCTCACCTTGCGCGTCCAGCAGCGGAAAGTACTTCTGGTTGGCCTTCATCGTCAGGATCAGGCATTCGGGCGGCACGGCCAGGAATTCGGCTTCGAACTGGCACAGCAGCACGTGCGGCCGCTCGACCAGCGCCGTCACTTCGTCCAGCAGCGCGTCGTCGTTGATAGGCTGCAGACCTTGTGCCTTGGCGGCATGGTCAAGCTGGCGCACGATTTCGTCGCGGCGCTTGATGAAGCTGGCGATCACCGCGCCTTGATCGGCCAGCTGACGTTCATAGTGATCGGCATCTTGCAGCACCACAGGGTCCACCGACGCTTCAAAGCGATGCCCGCGTGTTTCGCGGCCGGCCTGAAGGCCTAGCGCTCGTATCGGCACCACGTCGGCGCCGTGCAGCGCCACCAGACCGTGCGCCGGGCGGACGAAGTGGACGCTGGTCCAGCCGTCGGCCAGCTGGTATTGCATGCGCTTGGCGATCGGCAGCTTGGCGAGTGTCTCGTCCAGCGCCACCTGCAAGCCGGCCGCCAACGTGAGCCCGGGCAACAGGTTGTCGAAGAAGAGCGCCGTGGCCTTGCCGTCCTGCGCCTGCTTGAGCAGGGGCACCGCGCTGGCGTCGGCGCCCAGGCTGACCAGCTTTTTCAGCAACGCCGGTGTGGCAGAACCGTCGGCAGACAGACCCACCGCCACCGGCATCAGCTTCACCGACACGGCCTTGTCGGCCGCCACCGGCAACACATGGCTGATGTGCGCGGCCAGCCGGCGCGGTGACGCAAACACGTTCAACGCCGACAACTCACTGGCCAGGCCGCTGCTGCGCAGCGACTGCAGCAGCACGGCACCGAAGGCCTCACCCAGCTTCTTCAGCGCCTTCGGCGGCAATTCTTCGACGAAGAGTTCGACGAGCAAGTTCTTGGCACCCATCCTCATGCCGCTTTCTTCACCAGCTGGGCAGTCACTTCATCAGCCCACGCTCGGGGCGCCATCGGGAATCCCAGCCGCAGCCGGCTGTCCAGATAACTCGCCGCAACGCTGCGCGCCAGATTGCGGATGCGGCCGATGTACGCAGCGCGTTCGGTCACGCTGATCGCGCCGCGTGCGTCCAGCAGGTTGAAGCTGTGGGCGCACTTCAGCACCTGTTCGTTGGCCGGCAGCGCCAGCTGCTGCTCCATCAAGTACTTGGCCTGCTTTTCGTGCGACGTGAATGCGCCCAGCAAGAAGTCGACATCGCTGTGCTCGAAGTTGTACGCGCTCTGCTCCACCTCATTCTGGTGGTAGACATCGCGGTATTTCAGACCGTCGGTCCAATCAAGGTCATAGACGTTGTCCACGCCCTGCAGGTACATCGCCAGCCTTTCCAGGCCGTAGGTGATCTCGCCGGTGATGGGCTTGCAGTCGATGCCGCCCACCTGCTGGAAGTAGGTGAATTGCGTCACTTCCATGCCGTTGAGCCAGACCTCCCAGCCCAGGCCCCAGGCGCCCAGCGTGGGGTTCTCCCAGTCGTCTTCGACAAAGCGCACGTCATTCGTCTTCAGGTCAAACCCCAGCGCTTCCAGCGACTTGAGGTACAGCTGCAGGATGTCAGCCGGCGCGGGCTTCAGCACCACCTGGTACTGGTAGTAGTGCTGCAGCCGGTTGGGGTTGTTGCCATAGCGGCCGTCCTTGGGCCGACGGCTGGGCTGCACGTAGGCCGCCTTCCAGGGCTCGGGGCCCAGGGCGCGCAGGAAGGTGGCGGTGTGGCTGGTGCCGGCGCCCACTTCCATGTCGTAGGGCTGCAGCAGCGCACAGCCCTGATCGGCCCAGTAGCTCTGCAGCTTGAGGATGATTTGCTGGAAGGTCAGCATGGGCTTGGGGCGGTCACCGTGTCTCGAAAGCCCTTGAGTTTACGGGCCGCTTGGACTGTCGCCCGGCGTGTCAGACGGGCTTGCGCCGCCACGCGACTGCTGCCAGGGCACCCAAGGCTGCACAGACCCAGAGCGGCCAAAGCCCGAAGCGTGCCGCCCACCACGCAAAGGGCGTCAAGCCCTGCCGCCCCTGCACCCGCGCCAGCAGCACGCCCCGGGTGTGCGGCGCCAGTTCGGCAGCCACAAAGCCCTGGTGGTCGATCACGGCCGTGGCGCCGGTGTTGGTGGCGCGCAGCATCGGCCGCTGCAGTTCCAGCGTGCGCAGGCGCGAGATGTTCAAGTGCTGGGCAATCGCAATCGTGTCGCCAAACCAGCCGATGTTGCTGATGTTGGCCAACACCGTGGGTGCGGTGGCGGCGTCGCCGAAACGCTGCGCCAGTTCTTCGCCAAAGAGGTCTTCGTAGCAGATGTTGGGGCCGACGCGCTGACCGGCCACGGCGAACGACGGCGGGTTGAGCACGCCACGTGAAAAGTCACCGAGCGGGATGTTCATCATCTCGGTGAACCAGCGGAATCCCGTGGGGATGATTTCGCCAAAGGGCACCAGGTGCCATTTGTCGTAGCGGTAACCCGCGCCCGTTGACGACAGCCCCACCACCGAATTGGTGTAGCCACGCTCAAAGTCCCCCAGCGGCACGCCCACCAGCGCAGCGCGGCCGGGCACCGCGAAGTGGGCCTGCAGCATGTCCCAGTAGCCGGGCGCGAAGTCCTTCAACTGGAAGGGCAGCAAGGGCACCGCAGTTTCCGGCGCCAGCACCAGGTCGGCCTGCGCGGCCATCAGTTCACGCGCCACCCAGGCCAGCGATTCGGGCAGGCGCTGAGCGGCGAATTTTTCATCCTGCTTGACGTTGGTCTGCAGCAGCGCAACGCTGATGTCCCCGGCCGGCTGCGTAAAGTGGGCCGGCGCTGCAAGCGCGGCCAGCACCATCGCGGCCGGCACCGCTGCAGCGCCCCACTGCCGGCCGCGCGACCGCAGCAGCTGGACAGTGCCCACCGCAAGCGCCGCCATCACCGCGCCCATGCCGTACACGCCCAGCCACGGCGCCAGCGCAGCCAACGGCGAATCGATCTGCGAATAACCCGCAGCCACCCACGGGAAGCCGGTGAAGATGACGGCGCGCGCCAGTTCCGCCAGCAGCCACAGCGCCGCAAAGAGTGCGGCGTCTGCCGCCGTGCCACGCCGCCAGCGTGCGTAGGCCGCAGTGGCAGCCGCCAGGTACAGCGACAGCGCCGCAGCCAGCGCAAACACCGCAGCCGCCGCCAGCGGCGCCGGCAGACCGCCGTAACGGTGCATGCTGATGAAGAGCCACCACACGCCGGCACACAGCCAGGCGGTGCCGTAACACCAGCCCAGCAGCGCGGCGCGGCGCGGGCTGGCGCCATCCAGGCGCCACACCAGCCAGGCCAGCGTGAGGACGGGCAGGAGCGGCAACATCGCAGTCTGCGTGCTCGTGTGCGTGTGCACGAAGGCCAGCGTCTGCAGCGCGCCCAGGGCTGCGGCGAAGCCCCCTTCCAACGCCGGCCCCCACTGGCGCGGCGCGGACTTCAATCGACGTCGCCGCCGTCGGCGGTGCTGGCCTGCACCGGCACGCGTGAGACGCGAAACCAGCGCACCGCGCCACCGCGGGTGATCATCACCGTGAAGCTCAAGCCGCCCACTTCCACCGCCTCGCCCCGGCGCGGCACGCGGCCGTGGCTTTGCGCGACAAGGCCGCCGATGGTCTCGAAATCGGCTTCGCTCAGGCGCGTGCCAAAGGCTTCATTGACGGCCGCAATCGACACGTCACCGGCCACGCGGTGGCTGCCGTCAGCCAGCGTGTAGATGCCGTTTTCCTGCTCCTGTTCGTCGAATTCGTCTTCGATCTCGCCGACGATTTCTTCCAGCACGTCTTCGATCGTGATCAGGCCGGCCGTGTTGCCGAACTCGTCGATCACCATCGCCAGGTGGTTGCGATTGCTGCGGAAGTCGCGCAGCAGTTCGTTCAGGCGTTTGCTTTCGGGCACAAACACCGCCGGCCGCAGCAGCGTGCGCAGGTTCAGTTCTGGCGCGCGCTGCAGCTTGAGCAGATCCTTGGCCATCAGGATGCCCAGGATGTTGTCGCGCTGGCCTTCATAGACCGGGAAGCGCGAATGCGCGGTGTCGATGACGGCGGCCAGGATCTCGTCGTAGTCGGCGCTGATGGCCAGCAGGTCCATGCGCGTGGCCGGCACCATCACATCGCCGGCTGTCATGTCGGCCATGCGCAGCACGCCTTCCAGCATCAGGCGCGATTCGGGTTCGATCAGCTCGCGGTCTTCGGCTGCGGCCAGGGTGCGGATCAGCTCGGCCTTGCTGTCGGGGCCGGGGGAGATGAATTCGACCAGGCGCTCGAAGAACGTTCGCTTGTCAGCGCGGTTGTTGGCAAGTTGGTCAGCGCGCCTTTCAAGGCGGGTGTCTGCACTTGACGCAGAGCGCTCACGCGCGGACCGGGGAGGTGCGGGGTCGGACACGGGTCGGACACGGGGGCTGTGCCTGCAGTCACTGGGCGCCAAGAATAACCGAGGCAAAACGCGCAGTCTGTGCGGCAGCGACAATGCGCGCCTTTCCCGATTCAAGCCCCCACCTCATGAAACTGCCAAGCCTTGCCGGCCTGCAGACCCCGATTGCCGCCATGGCGGCCGTCATCGTGCTGTCCAACGTGCTGGTGCAGCACCCCATCAACGACTGGTTGACCTGGGGCGCCTTCAGCTATCCGCTGGTGTTTCTGGTGACGGACCTGTGCAACCGCGCACTCGGCCCGGCGGCCGCGCGGCGAGTCGCGTGGGTGGGCTTTGCGATTGCCGTTGCGGTGTCGCTGCTGTTGGCACCGTGGCGCATTGCAGTCGCTTCAGGCGCGGCTTTCATCATGTCGCAGTCGATGGACATCACGGTTTTCAACCACTGGCGTCGGCAGAGCTGGTGGAAGGCGCCGCTGATCGGGTCGCTGGCGGCCAGTGTGGCCGACACGGCGGTGTTCTTCTTTCTCGCCTTTGCGGGGTCGGACATGGACTGGCTGCTGCTGGCCAGCGGCGACCTGGCTGTCAAGGCCTTGATGGCCGCGCTGCTGCTGGCCCCCTACCGCGCCCTGCTGCCGCGCCTGCAGGCCTGGCCGGCGCGTTGAAGTTATCGCGGGAAACGGTCGCCTTGACAGTCCGCAGCCCTTGCAACACAGTCGCCGACCCCGATATCACTGACCCCCTGAAGCTACAACACGCCGCCATGACGCAAGGTTTGATCCCCGCCACCATCCTCACCGGCTTCCTGGGCTCGGGCAAGACCACGCTGCTCAAGCGCGTGCTGTCTGAAGCGCACGGCCAGAAGATTGCCGTCATCGAAAACGAATTCGGCGAAGAGAACATCGACAACGAAATCCTGGTGGCGGACACGCAGGAGCAGATCATCCAGATGAACAACGGCTGCGTCTGCTGCACGATCCGTGAAGACCTGCGCAGCACGCTGACCGACCTGGCGGAAAAGCGCCGCAAGGGTGAACTGCACTTCGACCGTGTCGTCATCGAAACCACGGGTCTGGCCGACCCCGGCCCGGTGGCGCAAACCTTCTTCATGGACGACGAAATCGCCGAAAGCTACTTGCTGGACAGCGTGCTCACGCTCGTCGACGCCAAACACGCTGAAGCGCAACTGGACGCGCGCCAGGAAGCGCGCCGCCAGATCGGCTTTGCCGACCAGATTTTCATCAGCAAGTCCGAACTCGTGAGCGAGGCTGACCTGGCCGCGCTGATGCACCGCGTCAAGCACATGAACCCGCGCGCGCCACAGCGCACGGTGCACTTTGGCGCCGTGCCGATATCGGAGGTGTTTGACCTCAAGGGCTTCAACCTCAACGCCAAGCTGGAGATCGACCCCGAATTCCTGAATGCGGATGACGGGCACGGTCACGTTCACCATGACCACGTCCACGACGAACACTGCGACCACCCCGCCCACCACGCCCACGACGACGACGTGAAGATCTTCGTCTTCCGCAGCAAGAAGGCCTTCAACCCGGCCAAGCTGGAAGATTTCCTTGGCGCCATCGTCCAGGTCTACGGCCCGAAGATGCTGCGCTACAAGGGCGTGCTGCACATGAAGGGCAGCGAGCGCAAGGTCATCTTCCAGGGCGTGCACCAGCTGATGGGCAGCGACCTCGGCCCGAAGTGGGCGCCGGGGGAGGAAAAGGGCAGCAAGATGGTTTTCATCGGCATCGACCTGCCCAAGGACGTGCTTCTGCAAGGGCTCGAACAATGCCTGGTCT
>JANMKK010000054.1:0-4397 GCA_031372005.1 Rubrivivax sp. | reverse complement strand
CTACAGCCACGCCGAAAAGGTGATCGGCATCCACCTCAACCTGCTGGCGGTGCGGCGTGACCCGCAGATGCTGCAGAACCCGACCGTCGAGGAGCGACGCTTTCTCGATGAACTGAACCACTTCCTGAAGGAAGAGACCGGTTACCAGGCCATCCAGGGCACGAAGCCGCAGACGCTGGCGTTCGGCCTGAACGATTCGCCCGCCGGGCTGGCGGCGTGGATCGTCGAGAAGTTCCGCAGCTGGACCGACAACGACGGCGACCCGGCCAGTGCGGTGCCGCGCGATGAGATGCTTGCCAACATCACGCTGTACTGGGCCACCGGGGCTGTGGGCTCGTCGTTCTGGCCGTACTACACCCGCCTGCACCGCGAGTGGCCGGTGCCGGCCGGCAAGACGGTGGACGTGCCGATGGGCTACGTCGAGTTTCCGCGCGAGATCCTGCGCCCGCCGCGAACGGTCGCCGCGCGGCAGTACAGCGACATCCGCCGCTGGACGACGCAGCCGAGGGGCGGCCACTTCGCCGCGCTGGAGCAACCCGAGGTGCTGGCGCACGAGATCCGCGAGTTCTTCCGGCCCTTGCGCGCCACGCGTTGACACGCTGCCAGCGTGGGCGGCGTTCAGCGTTCGATCAAGCGCAGTTCGTCGGTCAGCCAGTCGACCAGGCTGACCGTGTCGGGCCGCCGGCTCAGGTGCGGTGCAACCCAAATGGCCAACTTGTTGGGCCCCGGCGAAAAACCCAGCGGCGCAACCAGCGTGCCGTTGTCCAGGTCGTCACGCACCAGCATGCGCGGCACGTTGGCCATGCCAAGGCCGCACTTGGCGGCCTGGATCAGCAGGTAAAAGTGGTCGAAGGATTCCTCAACGCGCAAGGGGCCGACTGCGCCATCGCCGCCATGTCCGCCATGTCCGCCGCAGCGCGGCCACTCGGCCCAGGCGTTGGGAACTCGCCGAGCACGGCATCACCGCCAATGCCGTGGCCCCCCGGCCCGGTGGACACGCCGATGACGCAGGCGCTGCACAGCGAGCGCTTCCGCCAGGAATACTCCAAAGCAATCCCGATGAACCGCTACGGCACCACCGGCGAAATCGCCTCGGCGGTGCTGTACCTGGTGTCGGAGGATGCCGGCTATATCTCCGGCGTGGTGCTGCCGGTGGACGGCGGCTTTCTCGCGTCGGGCGCACGCGGGATTTGAACGGCACTCATTTATATTTCCCTCTCAGATCATCACCATGCAACTCAAAAACCAAGTCGCGATCATCACGGGCGCCGCATCGTCGCGCGGCATCGGTTGGGCGACGGCCAGGCGTTTTGCCGACGAAGGCGCGCGCGTCGTCATCCTCGACCTCGATGCGCAAGCCGCCGAGCAGGCTGCACGCACAATCAGCCACATGGGCCACCCGCAACAAGACCGGCACCTGCAGCACCTGGGATTGGCCTGCGACGTGCGCGACGAGGGCGCGTGCCGCAGCGCCGTGCAGCGTGTGCTGGACGTGCTGGGCCGCATTGACATCCTCGTCAACAACGCCGGCGTCAGCCAGTCGCAGCGGCTGCTGGACAGCACGCAGGCCGACTACGACCTGGTGATGGACAGCAGTGTGCGCGGCGCGTTCAACATGTCGCGCGCCGTCGTGCCGCACATGCGCGAACACCGTCGCGGCGCCATCATCTGCATGGGTTCGGTGGCGGCGCAGCGCGGTGGCGGCATCCTCGGCGGCCCGCATTACTCGGCGGCCAAGGGCGCCATCCAGACGCTGGCCAAGGCGATGGCGCGCGAACTGGCCCCCGACGGCATCCGCGCCAACGCCATCGCGCCGGGCATGGTGGACACCGACCTGCTGCTGGGCAAGATCGACGACGCCGGCAAGCGCCGCGTCGCTGAAGGGGTGCCGCTGGGCCGGCTGGCGGTGCCGGCCGATATCGCCAACGCCTGCCTGTTCCTGGCCTCCGACCAGTCGGCCTACATCACCGGTGTGGTGCTCGATGTGAGCGGGGGATTGCACATCCACTGACCCCGCGTGCGCTTGGCCTGACCCCGCCTGAACCCGCCTGAACCCTCTCGCTCCCCAACCCCGACCCCGGCCACAACCGCCATCCACGAAAGACAGCCCCCATGAAGATCACCCGTCGCCACGCCGCCGCCTGCGTGCTGGCTGCTCTGGCTGCCGCCAATGGCAGCAATGCCCTGGCCCAGGACAAGTACCCCAGCAAGCCGGTCACGGTCATCGTGCCGCAGGCCCCGGGCGGCGCCAACGACACGATTGCGCGCATCGTGGCGCAAAAGCTCAGCGAGGCGCTGGGCCAGCAGTTCATCGTCGACAACAAGCCCGGCGCCGGTGGCAACATCGGCACTGCGGTCGCGGCCAAAGGCAAGAACGACGGCTACACGTTGATGCTCACGGTCAACAGCGCGCACGTCATCAACCCGGCGCTGTACAAGAACACCGGCTTCGACCCCATCAAGGACTTCGAGCCGATCAGCCCGGTGGCCACCGCCGGCTATGTGCTGGTGGCCAACAACGCTTTCCCGCCGAAGAACGTGGCCGAATTCATTGCGGCCGCGAAGGCCGCGCCAGGCAAGTACACCATCGCCTCGGCCGGCAACGGCACGCTGAACCACCTGATCGGCGAGATGCTGGGCAAGGCCGCCGGCATTGATCTCATCCACGTGCCGTACAAGGGCGCTTCGGCAGCGGTGACCGACCTCGTCGGCGGCCAGGTGCAGGTCAGCGTGCAGAGCCTGCCGTCGTCGATTTCGTTCATCAAGAGCGGCAAGCTCAAGGTGCTGGGCGTCGTCAACGAAAAGCGGGTTTCTGCACTGCCCGACACACCCACCATCGGCGAGACGATCAAGGGCTTCGGCTCGACGCCGTGGTATGGCCTGTTCGCACCGGCCGGCACGCCCAAGGCCATCGTTGCGCAACTGCAGGCCGCGCTGGCCAAGGTGCTGGACGCGCCCGACACGAAAGACAAGCTCGCAACCGTCGGCTGCGAGCCGTTCAAGGGCACGACAGAGCAATTCGCGGCACTGATCAAGGACGACCTGCCGAAGTGGGCCAAGATCGTCAAGGAATCCGGCGCGACGATTGATTGAAGGTTTCACAAGGAGAAAGCACGATGCAACCCGCAGCCTTGCACGGCCTGAAAGTCGTCGAGATGGGCCAGCTCATCGCCGGCCCCTTCGTCGGCAAGACGCTCGGCGAGTTCGGTGCCGAGGTCATCAAGATCGAAGCGCCCGGTGCCGGCGACCCGCTGCGCAACTGGCGGCTGATCCAGGATGGCACGTCGGTGTGGTGGCAGGTGCAGTCGCGCAACAAACGCTCGATCGCGCTCGACCTGCGCAGCAAGGAAGGCCAGGACATTGCGAAGAAACTGATCGAGCAGGCCGACGTGCTGATCGAGAACTTCCGCCCCGGCACACTGGAAGGCTGGGGCATGTCCTACGAAGAGCTGGCCAAGGACAACCCGGGCCTGGTCATGCTGCGCATCAGCGGCTACGGGCAGACGGGCCCCTATCGCGACCTGCCTGGCTTCGGCTCCATCGGCGAAGCAATGGGCGGCCTGCGCCACCTCACCGGCGAGCCGGGCCGTGTGCCGGTGCGCTGCGGCATCAGCATTGGCGACACGCTGGCCGCGCTGCACGGCACGATCGGCGTGCTGACCGCGCTGCACCACCGCAACGCCAACGGCGGAAGAAATGGAGGAAAGGGCCAGGTCATCGACGTGGCGCTGCACGAGGCGGTGTTCAACGTCATGGAAAGCCTGATCCCCGAGTACAGCGCATTCGGCGTCGTGCGCGAGCCTGCGGGCAGCGCGCTGCCAGGCATCGCGCCGAGCAATGCCTACCGCTGCGGCGACAGCGGCGTGGTGCTGATCGCCGGCAACGGCGACAGCATTTTCAAGCGCCTGATGACGGCCATCGGCCGTGACGACCTGGGCAACGACCCAGCCCTGGCGGACAACATGGGCCGTGTGAAGCGCGTCGAAGAACTCGACGCCGCCATCGAGACCTGGACGCTGCAGCGCCCGACGGCCGAGGTGCTGGCGGTACTGGGCGAAGCGAAGGTGCCGGCCGGCCGTTCCTACACCGCCAAGGACATCGTCGAAGACCCGCACTACCAGGCCCGTGAGATGGTGCTGAAGCAGCAGACACGCGACGGCAACGTGGTCGCCGTGCCCGGCATCGTGCCCAAGCTGCTGGGCACGCCGGGCAGCGTGCGCTCGTCGGCGCCCAGGCTGGGTGACGACACCGACGCGGTGCTGGCCGAGATCGGTTTCTCGGCCAACGACATCGCCGCGCTGCGCGACAGCAAGGTGGTGGCATGAACGCCCCGCTGAAGTCGGTTTGGGACGGTGCGCGCCAGCGCATCCACATGCAGGAGGTCGGCCCCCGCGACG
>JANMKK010000016.1:0-4185 GCA_031372005.1 Rubrivivax sp. | reverse complement strand
GGGTGCAGCGTGGTCCATTGGCGCAAGATTTCGCAGTAGGGGCGGGGATCGACTTCCTCGTCGGGCGCGATACCGGCCAGCGCGTCGCTGGTGGTGTTGCGGATGCAGTTGCCGCTGGTCTGGATGCCGTGCATGTCGACGTCGGCCAGCAGTTCCATCACCTCGGCACTGCGTTCCAGCGGGATCCAGTTGAACTGCAGGTTCTGGCGTGTGGTGAAGTGGCCAAAGCCTCCACGTGTCGCGCCACGGTCGGTGGCCGAGCCGGCGTCCTGCAGGTCGAAGTCACGCGCGATGCGGCCCAGTTGCCGCAGTTGGCGGCTGCTGAGTTCGCCATAAGGAACGGCGACGCGCAGCATCGGCGCATGGCGCTGCACATACCAGCCGTTCTGCAAGCGCAGCGGGCGGAATTCTTCGTCGGGCAACTCGCCCATCAGGTGGCGCGTCAGCTGGTCGCGGTACTGCGCTGCGCGGGCACGCAGGAATTGGCGGTCTGGGTCGGTGTAGGCGTACATGCGAATGAAAGGACGGATGGAAATCGGTCAGGCAAGAACCTTGAGGCCAGCGGTCACCAGCGACAGGCAGAGCACACCGCGCACCAGGCGTTCGGGCATGGCCTTGGTCAGCCGGGCGCCCAGCCAGATGCCAGGGAGGGACCCCACCAGCAAGGCCCCCAGCAGCGCCCATTCGACGTTGCCCAGCGTGGCGTGGCCGATGCCGGCCACCAGCGTCAGCGGCACGGCGTGCGCGATGTCGGTGCCGACGATGCGGTGCACCGGCAGGCGTGGGTACAGCAGCAGCAGCAGCGTGGCGCCGATGGCACCCGCGCCAATGGAGCTGAGCGACACCAGCACGCCCAGCAGCGCGCCCGATGCCACCGTGAAAGCGGCGCGCCGCTGATCGGGCAGCCAGCGTTCGACCCGCAGGCCCAGCGTGGTCCAGAAGCCTCGGTAGACCACGGCCAGCGCCGTCAGCAGCAAGGCCACGCCCAGCGCCACGGTCAGCGCACCGGCCCAGGCCTTGGTGATGCCGGTGAAATGCATGACGCTGATGGTGGCCACCGTGGCCGGCAGGCTGCCGGCCAGCAAGAGCCCGGTGACGCGGTAGTCCACGTGGCCAAGCTTGTGGTGCACCCAGCTACCACCCGACTTGGTGATGGCGGCAAACCAGAGGTCAGTGCCGATGGCCACGGCGGGTGCCAGGCCAAACACGCCCATCAGCAGCGGCGTCATCAGCGAACCGCCGCCGACGCCCGTCATGCCGACGATGACGCCGACACCAAAACCGCTGAGCACTGCAAGAAAGTCCATGAAAGGGGATGCATCCATAGGCCGGGCAACAGACCCGGCTGAGAGCGCGAACGATAGGAAGTCCGCTGGGTTCGGGGAACTACAAAGAAGTAGCTTGCATATATGCGATCCGGTATGAAGACTGATTGGTGAAAAGGGCGCGGTATGACGACTTCCTAGAATCATGCGCATGCTCAACATCCGCTCTGACCCACGGCGTGACCAGCGTCGCCTGTTCCTGCTTGCTGCTGCGTCTGCGCTGGCGGCTTGCCAGACGCCACCGGCTGTTCCAAACGCTGCACCGCCGCAAGCCCCGTTACCGCCACCCATGCAGCCACCCGCTGCGGCGCGGGCCGCACGCCCACCCAAGCTGGGCCTGGCCCTGGGCGGTGGCGCAGCGCGCGGCTTCGCCCACATCGGTGTCATCCAGGTGCTGGAAGAGGCGGGCATCCGACCCGATCTGGTGGTTGGCACATCCGCTGGCAGCCTCGTGGCCGCTCTTTACGCCCACGGCAAGAACGGCGCCGAACTGGCCGCACTGGCACTGACGATGGACGAAGGCGCCATCACCGATTGGGCCTTTCCCAGCCGCGGCATGATCCGCGGCGAAGCACTGGCGCGTTATGTGCGCGAACAGACCGGCGGCCTGGCCATCGAGCAGCTGAAGATGCGACTGGGCATTGTCGCCACTGATCTGGACAGCGGCACTGCCGTGCTCTTTGAGCGTGGGGACACGGGCTTGGCAGTGCGCGCGTCCAGCTCGGTGCCGGCGGTTTTTCAGCCGGTGAAGATCGGCAACCGCGAGTATGTCGATGGCGGCCTGGTGTCTCCGGTTCCGGTGCGTTTTGCGCGCCAGATGGGCGCTGAAATGGTGATCGCGGTGGACATCTCGTCGCCGCCTGACGGCAATGCCACGGGCGACACCATGAAGCTGCTGCTGCAGACCTTTGCCATCATGGGCAAGAGCATCAACCAGTTTGAGTTGCGTGACGCCGACGTGGTGCTGCGGCCCGCCCTGGTGGGCGTGGGCAGTGCTGATTTCACGTCAAGGGTGCGGGCCATCCGCGCCGGGCGCGAGATGGCCACTGCCATGCTGCCGGACATCAAGGTCAAGATCGCCGCCCTGGCGCGCTGAGCGGTCAACACGCGCCACCCAAAAAAATGCGGCCCAGCCGGCTGACCGGGCCGCAATGCACCTTGAACGGGTGCTGAGGAGAATGACCAACATCCACGAAAGTCCCCGCCGCTTGTCAACGGGGATACCAGGTGGATACGGCGCGCACCGAAAAGTTCAGGCCGAAAACAGTTCAGGCCGGACATGCCGGCCTGAAAACGGGGCGCGGTTGCCCGCGCGTTCCGTGAGTTCCGCGACCCAATCAGGCGGCGCGCTTGGACTTGGCAGCCGCCTTGGTGGCGTTGACCGCCTGGGCGCTCATGGCCGTGAAGTTGGCTTCGGCCACTTCAGCGGCTTGCTTGGCTGCCTTCTGGGCGCTCTCAAAGGCGTTGTTGGCGGCTGCAACGGCAGACTTCACCAGGGCAACGGCGCTTTCAGTGCCAGCCGGGGCGTTCTTGACGGCGTTGTCCACCAGGGCCAGCACCTTCTTCTGGCTGTCGGCCATGTTGGCTTCGGCCGACTTCGTGAATTCAGCGCCGGCGCCGGCGATGATGTCGTACAGGTGACGGCTGTAGGCAGCGGCCTTCTCGGCAGCCGGCTGCAACAGGCTGGCTTGCAGGGCCATGAATTCTTGTGCGTCCTTGACCGACATCGTGGCGGCGGCGGTGTCAGCGGCTTCAGACAGCGAAGTCTTTGCGACTTGCAGGTTCAGTTCAACAAGCTTCTCGACGCCTTCGAAAGCCTTGGAGGTCAGGCCGAAGAGGGTTTCGACGCTGGCTTTTTGAGCGGCCATGAATTGGTCGGCGGTGAAAGTGGTGGTCATGAAAAATCTCCTGTGGATGGGTTGGGAGTGACAGTCGTCAGCACCGGCTCAACTTCTTTGCTGCGCTGCAACATGACACGAAGTATAGGGTTCTCCCGGGCCGATGCAAGCGGTTTTTGCTGCAATGCAACATTCTAGGGGTGGCTTCCTAGAATGCGGGCTGTGCGCGCCTTCCATTCCGACCAGTTCGTCTTGCCCCTGCCGCCTGGGCACCCCTTCCCGATGACCAAGTACCGCCTGTTGCGCGAAGCGGCAGAGTCCACGCTGCCCGGCCTGCACGTCACCGAAGCGCCACCCGCCAGCGACGGTGAACTGGCCCTGGCCCACGAGCCCGACTGGATCCAAGCCGTCACCACGGGCGGCACCAGCGCCGCGCAGCAGCGGGAGATCGGCTTCCCCTGGAGCGAACGCATGGTGGAGCGCGCGCGGCGGTCGGTGGGCGCCACGATCAGCGCGGCCCGCACCGCACTGCTCGGCGGCGAAGGTGTGGCCGCCAACCTGGCAGGCGGCACCCACCACGCCTATGCGCACAAGGGGTCGGGCTACTGCGTCTTCAACGACGTGGCGGTGGCCGCCAGGCTGATGCAGGCGGAATGGCACCGCCACCGTCCGCACGGTCAGCACGGACTGAGGGTGCTCGTGATCGACCTCGACGTGCACCAGGGCAACGGCACGGCCGCGATCTTCCAGGACGACCCCAGCGTCTTCACGCTGTCCCTGCACGGTGCCAAGAATTTTCCCTTTCGCAAGGAAGCAAGCGACCTGGACGTGGACCTGCCCGACGGCTGCGCAGACGACGCGTACCTGGCTGCGCTCGACGGGGCGCTGCAGCAGGTCTGGCGACGTCACGGCGATGCGGTCCCGGGCCTGGCCTTCTACTTGGCCGGTGCCGACCCGCATGAAAACGACCGCCTGGGCCGGCTCAAGATCAGTTCAGCGGGTCTGGCGGAACGCGACCGCCG
>JANMKK010000450.1:0-15769 GCA_031372005.1 Rubrivivax sp. | reverse complement strand
AGACGTGAAGTTCCTGGCCCCCGCTGACCGCGAGGCCGTGCTGGCCGGCCAGCGGCGCGTGGTGGCCGCTTTTGCCGATGCCATCGCGGCGCTGCGCCCGGACCTGGACGGTCTGCACAAACCGCTGGCGATGCTGCTCTTCGGCACCATCAACTGGACTTTCACCTGGCTGCGCGAGGGCGGCGCGCTCACGCACGCGACGCTGGTGCCGCTGGTGGTGCAACTGTTCCTGGGCGGGCTGCCCGCCGTGCAGCGGGGCTGAGGCTGCGCTGCCGCAGCGCTGTGCGGCTGCGGGGCGCGGGCAGGGCGCATGGCAGGTGGCCTTCGGGTTGAATCGACCAGCCTTCCGTCGCCAGGTCTTGCGTGTGGAGCACGATGCGCACACCTGCAGGCAGGGCGCCTGCGGTGTGCAGCGCGCGGTCCAGCAAGTCGGCGGTTGCCGCTTCACCCAGGCTCAGCACCAGATGCTGCCAGCGCCGCTGCACGCGGTCCTGCAGCCAAGCGTCTTCCAGCGCCCGGCGCAGCGCGGCAGGCTCGTTGCCGGCTTCCAGCACGCGCGGCGCCATGGCACCGACGAAGAGGTTGAAGTCGTGGCGCAGCGTGTGTTCTGGCAGCAACTGCGCCAGCGCACGGCAGCGGCTGCTCCAGCCGGCGCTGCTGAACATCTGCGTCACCAGGGCCTGCAGGCCTTGCGCGGCGTTGAGCAGCCGCACGCGGTTGGGTGGCAACAGCGCCAGCGGCAGGCGCGCCACCTCGGCAAACGAAAGTTGCGTGGTGAAGGCGCGCAACGCAGCCACACGCCACCAGGCCGCCGCGCTCAAGCCCTGCACCGGTGCACCCGAGCCTTCAGCGCTGCGCGCATGGCGAACCGCTTCTGGCGCGCTGGACGCGTCCAGCGCAGCGGCTGCCTGCGCGCTCATTACCGCCAGGTTGCCTGCGGCAAAGCCGGCGTTCGGATTCAGCCGCACGACCACGGCTGCATCGGGCTGACCCACTGCGCCGCCCAGGGTGCAGCGGCGCACGGGGCAGTTCGGGGTGTCTATCTGGCTTAAGTAATTGGGCGTGACCTGCAGCGTGTCAAAGCCGATGCAGCGGCGCCATGCCAGCAGGCGAAGCTGCAGCCACAGACGGGTGTGGCGGCTGCTGGCCAGGGTGCGGCGGCCGAAGACGGCCTTGCCGGCCATCCAGCCCTGGCACACCGGCGTGCCCGGGTGCAGCAGTTCCGCAGGGGGCACGAGGCCGTGGTGGGCGTGGTCCCAGCCGATGTCGAAGCCGGTGCGGTCTGCGGGCGCGTTGGCCGGGGAGTCCGCTATGGGTTGAAGCGCGAGGGGGGCCTGGTTCATCACTCTCTCCTGTGCCCCGGGCAAAGCGCCAGGGAATGCAGGCAGTGTGACGATTCAGTCGCTCATGGCGTGAGCGACTGAAAGGGGGCTCAAGAATTTTTCAAACCCGCCGCAAGGCGCGGAACAACAGCAGGCCGATGGCGATGCCGACCCCGTCCGCCAGCCAATCGGCCGCGCTGCCGCTGCGCGTGGGCAGCTGGGTCTGCACCAATTCGACAAGCAGGCCATAGGCCATCAGGCCGCACGCCGCATAGACCGTGGTGCGCCGCCCGGGTGTCCAACCCAGTGAGGCCACCAGCGCCAGGGTGGAAAAGGCCAGCAGGTGGTGCACCTTGTCCAGGTGCTGCAGGTTGTCGTGCGAAGTCTGGGGCATGAAGGCGAACCACGACACCACCGCCAGCAGGCACACCAGCAGCAGGCGCCAGCTGCGCCGCCAGCGGCTGTCAAAGAAGAGGGAAGAAGGACTCATGGGCGGGCGCAGACTGTTTTGTGGGCAGAGCCGCGCGACTTTTGCGCGCAGACCGTGGAAGTGTGCAGTTTTGATTGTCAGGCCGGTGCTGACAATGAGTGGCGATGCCTGGGTTCGGGTGGGACGCAGCAAGACCGCTGATATAATTTTTGGCTTAGCCGGTGTAGCTCAGTTGGTAGAGCAGCGCATTCGTAATGCGAAGGTCAACAGTTCGATTCCGTTCACCGGCACCAGATTTGAAAGCCTGTCGACACCCCATCGACAGCCCATCGACAGCCCGCCGATAGCCCATCAACAGCCCGTCAGGTCCTGCACCTGGCGGGCTTTTTCATGGCAACGCGCTCCCTACAATGCGGTGCCATGCGCATCCTCATTGCCAACGACGACGGCTATCTGGCCCCTGGACTCGCCGCCCTGGTGCGGGCTTGCGAAGGGCTGGGTGAGATCGACGTCATCGCCCCCGAACAAAATGCCAGCGGCACGTCCAACGCGCTGACACTGAGCCGGCCACTGTCGATTTTTGAAGCCCGGGGCGACCCCGTGAAGGGCTTTCGGGTCGTCAACGGCACGCCGTCAGACTGCGTGCACCTGGCGTTGACGGGCGTGCTGGCGCAGCGGCCCGACCTGGTGTTGTCGGGCATCAACAACGGCGCCAACATGGGCGACGACACGCTGTATTCCGGCACCGTGGCCGCGGCCATGGAAGGCTACTTGTTCGGCATCCCTGCGATCGCGTTTTCGCAAGCCGTCAAGGGCTGGGGCGAGATCGACGCGGCTGCGGCTGCCGCGCGGTCGGTGATCGACCAGGTTCTGGCCAGCGGTGCGCTGGCCAGCAAAGGCGGCCTGCCCTGGCTGTTGAACGTGAACATCCCGAACCGGGCGGATGCGCCGAGTCTGCCGCGGCGCATCACCCGCTTGGGCCGGCGCCACGCCAGCGAAGCCGTGATTCGTCAGACCAACCCGCGCGGCGAAACCATCTACTGGATCGGCCCCGCTGGCGACGCCCGCGAATGTGGGGCCGGCACCGACTTCCACGCCGTGGCCGAAGGCTGCGTTTCGATCACGCCGCTGCAAGTGGACTTGAGTGACCACGCGCGCCTGGGCGACTGGGCGCAGCGGCTTGCCGGAACGTCCGTCAAGCCATGAGTCGGGCGCCGCGGTTTCCGCTGGGTCTGGACAAGGTCCACGCCCGGCCCGCCGACCGCGCGCAAACCACCACCGTGCTGCGACCCCAAAGTCCGCTGGAGCATGCGGCGCAGCACCGCGCGCGCCAGGTCGCATCCATTGGTTTGGGGCTGGACTCGGCCGCCGTGCGGCAGCGCATGGTGGGCCGTCTGCGTGCACAGGGTTTGCAAAACGAAGCGGTGTTGCAGGCTCTGGCCAGCGTGGAGCGTCACCGTTTTGTGGACACGGCGCTGGCCACGCAGGCCTATGAAGACACGAGCCTGCCCATTGGCCTGTCGCAGACCATCTCCAAGCCTTCGGTGGTGGGGCACATGCTGGCGCTGCTGTTTGGCGGCGTGGCGGCGCGCGAACTGGGGCACCTGGGCAACGTGCTGGAAATCGGCACCGGCTGCGGGTACCAGGCCGCGCTGCTGCTGCACCTGGCGCGCCGCGTGGTCAGCATCGAAAGGCTGCAAGGCCTGCATGACAAGGCGCGCGCCAACCTGGCCGACAGCCGAAGCGGTGATGGCGGTGATTTGCGCCTGGTGTTTGGCGACGGCTGCCTGGGCCACGCGCCACGGGCGCCGTACCAAAGCATCGTGGCTGCGGCGGGGGGGCAGTCGTTGCCGCAAGCCTGGCTGGATCAACTCGCGGTGGGTGGCCGGCTGGTGGCGCCGATGCAATCCGGCCCTGGCGCCGGGCAGCGTCTGTTGATCGTCGACCGGGGCCCCCAAGGTCTCGTCAGACACGAACAGGATGCCGTCCACTTCGTCCCCTTAAAATCAGGTACGGAATGAGTCAAACCTTACACACGATGCCCAACAAGATCAGGCCGGCCCTGAACCTCAAGCTGACCTTCACGGTGGCCGCTGTGCTGATGCTGGCGGGGTGCGCCAGCAGCAGCCACCGCGCGCCCGTTGAAGACCGCGGGACGGCAGCGCGGCCGCAGGCGGGTGGAGCACCAAGCGCAGGACCAGCCGCAGGCGCATCAGCGGGCGTTTCACCACAACCCGCCGATGCCGCGCCTGCCAAGCCGTTGCCGGGCGCCGAAAACGCTGGCAAGCCGGGGTACTACAGCGTCAGGCCCGGCGACACGTTGATCCGCATCGGCTTGGAAAGCGGTCAGAACTGGCGCGACATTGCCCGCTGGAGCGGCCTGGACAACCCGAACGCCATCGAGGTCGGCCAGGTCTTGCGGGTGGCCCCGCCCGTGGCCGACGGCAATGGCGCAGTGACCCGCCCGGTTGCACCCGGCGGCCGCG
The DNA here is from genome assembly GCA_031372005.1 of Rubrivivax sp. Classification (GTDB taxonomy): domain Bacteria; phylum Pseudomonadota; class Gammaproteobacteria; order Burkholderiales; family Burkholderiaceae_C; genus Rubrivivax. Next base: position 11,531 of record JANMKK010000450.1, on the reverse strand, counting down.
TCGATGGCAAGCCGCTGGATGGCAAACCGGTGGTGCTTTCTGGGGCACCCGGGGCTGCCGGCGCCACCGCTCCGCCCGCTTCAGGGCCAGTGGCCGCAGCTTCGCCAAGCGCAGCGCCACCGTCTGGAGCACCCGTGACCGCGCCAGCGACCGCATCAACAGCCGCAACAGGCTCCATACAAGCACCCGCCGCAGCCGCACCCCGTGACGGCGACGACGACATCAACTGGGCCTGGCCCGCCAGCGGACCGGTGGCCACGGCGTTTGACGATGTGAAGAGCAAAGGCTTGGCCATCAGCGGCAGGGCCGGGGACGCTGTGCTGGCGGCGGCTGACGGCCGTGTGGTGTATGCCGGATCGGGCCTGCGCGGCTACGGCAACCTCGTCATCGTCAAGCACAACGCCACCTTCCTCACCGCCTACGCGCACAACCAGGCGCTGCTGGTGAAAGAAGATCAGGTCGTGCGCCGTGGCCAAAAGATCGCGGAGATGGGCTCCAGCGACGCCGACAAGGTGCAGCTGCACTTCGAGATCCGTCGCCAAGGCAAGCCGGTGGATCCAGCGCGACTGCTCCCGCCGCGCTAGCGCAGCGGGCCCGACGCGGCACACCATGGTCAAACGCGCAGACTCGCACACCGGGCCTGCACAGGGTGCCACCAGACACCGACGACGAAGCGATTGGCTTGGCGGCCGACGCGCTGCAGAGCTGGCTGCGCGAATCCGCCGTGCGCCCTTGCTCAGTGCGGAAGAAGAGCAGGCCACCGCCGCGCTGGCGCGCAGCGGCGACTTTGCCGCCCGCCAGCGGATGATCGAACGCACCCTGCGCCTGGTCGTCAGCATCGCCAAACACTTCACCGGCCGAGGTTTGGCGCTGACCGATCTGATCGATTTGATCGAAGAGGGCAAGCTCGGGCTGATGCACGCCATCACCAAGTTCGAGCTGGAGCGGGGCTTTCGCTCTTCCTCCTACGCGTCGTGGTGGATCCGGCAAAGCGTCCAGCGCGCGGTGCAGCAGCAGTCGCGCCTGATACAGCTGCCGGTGCACGTGCTGCGTGAACTGGCTTGCACGGCCAAGAGACGCAGACGCTGGAGGACCTGGCGCAGCAGATTGGCCTGACCCGCGAGCGCGTGCGCCAGACACAGCAGGAAGCACTGCAGAAACTCAAGCGCCGCATGGCGCGCCAAGGTGTGGGGCGCGACGCTGTCTTCCAGAGGCAGCCCGCAGCGCCGGGATAATCGGGCGGATGACAAGTACAAGCACGGCTGCACCGCCCGCGACCCCGACCCCGACCTTGAAAACACCCAGCGGCATGGACTGGCTCGACGTGGAGTCGCTGGACCTTGACGCCCAGGGCGTGGCGCACCGCGCGGACGGCAAGGTGGTGTTCATCGAAGGCGCGCTGCCCACCGAAAGCGTGCAGGTGCAGGTCTCGCGGAAGAAAAACCAGTGGGAACAGGGCCAGATGACGGCGCTGCGGCGCGAGAGCGCACAACGTGTGCGCCCCGGCTGCCCGCACTTCGGCCTGCACGCGGGGTCTTGCGGTGGCTGCAAGATGCAGCACTTGCACCCTGCGGCGCAGGTGGCCGTCAAGCAGCGCGTGCTGGAAGACAACCTGTGGCACCTGGCCAAGGTCAAGCCCGACCAGATGCTGCGCGCCATCGAAGGCCCGGCCTGGGGCTACCGCGACCGGGCGCGCCTTTCGGTGCGCTTTGTCGCCAAGAAGGGGACCGTTCTGATCGGCTTCCATGAACGCAAGTCGCGCTACGTGGCGGACATGCAGCAATGCCCTGTGCTGCCGCCCAAAGTGAGCGCCATGCTGATGCCGTTGCGCGACCTGATCGGCAGCATGGACCAGCGAGACCGCCTGCCGCAGATCGAGCTGGCGGCGGGCGACGGCGTGACGGCATTGGTGCTGCGACACCTGGAGCCCGTCAGCGCGGCAGACGTGGATCGCCTGCGCAGTTTTGCCGCCGAGCACGTTGTGCAGTGGTGGCTGCAACCGAAGGGGCCGGAGACCGTGCACCTGCTGGATGAAGGTGGCCCCGGGCACGTCTCGCTGGCCTACAGCTTGCCCGAATTCGGCATCTTCATGCCCTTCAAACCCACCGACTTCACGCAGGTCAACCCGCACATCAACCGCGTGCTGGTGCAGCGTGCCCTGCGCCTGCTGGACCCGCAACCACATGAACGTGTGATCGACTGGTTTTGCGGCCTCGGTAACTTCACGCTGCCGCTGGCCACCCGCGCGCGCGAAGTGCTGGGCATTGAAGGCGCCGAGACGCTGGTGGCGCGGGCGCGTGAAAACGCGCGCTCCAACGGGCTGTCAGGCAGGACACGATTCGAGGCGCGCAACCTGTTCGAGATCACGGCCGACGATGTGAGGGCCGTGGGCCCGGCGGAGCGCTGGCTGATCGACCCGCCGCGCGAAGGCGCGTTTGCGATGGCCAAGGCACTGGCTGACCTGCATGGGGCAGGCGACCACACGCCGCCGAGTCGCATCGTCTATGTCAGCTGCAACCCCGCGACGCTGGCACGCGACGCCGGCCTGCTGGTGCATCAGGCGGGCTACAGATTGTCGTTGGCGGGGGTGGTCAACATGTTCCCGCACACGGCGCATGTCGAGAGCATGGCGGTGTTCGACTTCACAGGCGCGCCTGCAATGCCAAGCGCAGCACCAGCACCCGCAGCGGAATGAAAACGGGGCCCGAAGGCCCCGTTGTGTGCGGCATCGAAATGCTCAGTCCCTTTCGCCGCCAAAGATGCCCAGCAAGGCCAGCAGGTTGCTGAACACGTTGTACAGGCTCAAGTACACGCCCAGCGTGGCGGTGATGTAGTTGGTCTCTTCACCGTCCTGCACGCGCTTCAGGTCGTAGAGGATGAAAAACGAGAAGATGCCGATCGCCAGAACCGACAGCGTGATCATCAACGCGCTGCTCTGGATGAAGACGTTGGCGATGCCCGCCACCAGCAGCATGATGACGCCAATCATCAGAAACTTTCCCATGCTGGTCAGGTCGCGCTTGATGATGCTGGACAGGCTGGCCATGCCGAAGAAGATGCCGCCGGTTCCGGCGAAGGCCATCATGATCAGGCTGCCGCCGTTCTTCAGGCCCAGCACGCTGCCCACAAGGCGCGCCAGCATCAGGCCCATGAAGAAGGTGAAGGCCAGCAGGATCGGCACGCCGGCTGCGGAGTTCTTGAACTTCTCGATGGCAAACATGAAGCCGAAGGCGCCAACCATGAAGACGATGAGGCCGATGCCGCCCGTCATCGACCGCATGATGCCGGTCTGGACCCCGATCCACGCACCCAGCACGGTGGGCACCATCGACAGTGCCAGCAGCCAGTAGGTGTTGCGCAACACGCGGTTGCGTTCGGCCAGCGCACTGTCTCCGGCCAGGCCAGGAAAGTTCTGCACGGTCTCGGTCATGACATCTCCAAAAATTGCTTGAGCGGCCATTTCGACCGCACGCGGATTCTAGGCTGGGCTGGTTCGGCTGGAATGCCCCTACCGGAGCCGGCACTTTGGGTCAAACCCTTGGTATCGTCGCGGACATGAACACGCAACAAGTCCTGACCCATGAAGACGTCCGCCGCATGGCCGCTGCGGCCGAGGTCGAAGCCAACCAGAACAACTGGGCGGTGACGTTGGCCATCGTTGACAGCGGTGGCCACCTGCTGTGGCTGCAACGCCTGGACGGCGCGGCGCCGATCTCGGCCGAGATCGCCCCCGCCAAGGCGCGCACTGCGGCCCTGGGCCGGCGCGAAAGCAAGGTTTATGAAGACATGATCAACCAGGGCCGGGTGTCCTTCCTGAGTGCGCCGACGCTGCAGGGCATGCTGGAAGGTGGTGTGCCCATCATGGTGGACGGGCAGTGCCTGGGCGCCATCGGTGTCAGCGGCGTCAAGTCCACCGAAGACGCGCAGATTGCGCGCGCCGGGATCGCGTCTCTGCAGGGCTGAAGCGAACCGCTCGACGCAAGCGCGCGAGCCACGGGCGGCTATACTCCGCAGGTTTACCCGCCCCCACCCAGCGCTCCCGAAAATCCGTTGCCGCCCCGGCCGCGGTTTCCACTTGGATCTGCTCCATCCAGGCTCTTTTCAGGGCCTTTTTGCGAAGCAGCGAAGAGCGCGAGCACCTGGAGCTTTGCACTTGCTGCCCGTCCTGCCCCCCGCGCTGCTTGCCCTTGCAGACGGCACCACCTTCATCGGATCCTGCATCGGCGCCCCCGGCTACACGGTGGGCGAAGTGGTGTTCAACACCGCGCTCACCGGCTACCAGGAAATCCTCACTGACCCCAGCTACTGCCGCCAGCTGGTGACGCTGACCGTGCCGCACATCGGCAATGTTGGCGTCAACGAAGAAGATGTCGAATCGACGCGCGTCCATGCCGCCGGTTTGATCATCAAGGACCTGTCGCTGCGCGTGTCCAACTTTCGCGCCACGATGAGCCTGCCGCAGTACCTGGCACGTGAAGGCACGGTCGCCATCGCCGATATCGACACCCGGCGCCTGACGCGGGTGCTGCGCAGCAGGGGCGCGCAGAATGGCTGCATCGTGGGCTTTGAGCCGGGCACCGTGATAGGCCCGTCGCAGGTCCAAGAAGCCGTGGCCATCGCCAGGGCCGCACCGTCGATGGCGGGGCTGGATCTGGCCAGAGTCGTCAGCGTGACGGCGCCCTACGAATGGACTGAAACAGAGTGGATGCTCGGTCAGGGTTGCGCAACCCAGACGCAGCCCAAGCGGCACGTGGTGGCCTACGACTTTGGCGTCAAGCGCAACATCCTGCGCATGCTGGCCTCGCGCGGCTGCCGCGTCACGGTGGTGCCGGCGCAGACGTCCGCGGCTGAGGTGCTGAAGCTTCGGCCCGACGGCATCTTCCTCAGCAACGGCCCGGGTGACCCCGAACCGTGCAACTACGCCATCGACGCCACGCGTGAGTTGGTCGCCACTGGCACGCCCACCTTTGGCATCTGCCTCGGGCATCAAATTCTGGCACTGGCCTCGGGGGCCAGGACTTTCAAGATGAAATTCGGCCACCACGGTGCCAACCACCCGGTGAAAGACCTGGACACCGGCCGCGTCAGCATCACAAGCCAGAACCACGGCTTCGCGGTGGATGAGAAGTCGCTGCCGTCCAACCTGCGCCCCACCCACATCAGCCTCTTCGACGGCACGGTGCAAGGCATGGCCCGGACCGACAAACCCGCCTTCTGCTTCCAGGGCCACCCCGAAGCCAGCCCTGGCCCGCACGACATTGGCACCTTGTTCGACCGCTTCGTGACGCTGATGGAGAAGAACTGACATGCCGAAGCGTCAAGACCTCAAGACCATCCTGATCATCGGCGCCGGCCCCATCGTCATCGGCCAGGCTTGTGAATTCGACTACTCGGGCGCCCAGGCCTGCAAGGCGCTGCGTGAAGAGGGCTACAAGGTCGTGCTGGTCAACAGCAACCCGGCGACGATCATGACCGACCCGGACATGGCCGACGTGACCTACATCGAGCCCATCACCTGGCAGGTGGTGGAGAAGATCATCGCCACCGAAAGGCCCGACGCAGTGCTGCCGACGATGGGCGGGCAGACGGCGCTGAACTGCGCGCTCGACTTGCACCGCCACGGCGTGCTGGCGAAGTACGGCGTCGAGATGATCGGCGCCAACGAAACGGCGATCGAAAAAGCCGAAGACCGCATGAAGTTCAAGGACGCGATGACGTCCATCGGCCTGGCGTCGGCCAAGAGCGGCGTTGCGCATTCGATGGAAGAAGCGCTGGCGGTGCAAAAACGCATTACCGCCGAGATTGGTGGCACCGGTTTCCCGATGGTCATCCGCCCCAGTTTCACGATGGGCGGCACGGGCGGCGGCATTGCCTACAACCCTGAAGAATTCGAGGAGATCTGCAAACGTGGCCTGGACTTGTCGCCGACCAAGGAACTGCTGATCGAAGAAAGCCTGATCGGTTGGAAAGAGTTCGAGATGGAGGTCGTGCGCGACAGTGCTGACAACTGCATCATTGTCTGCAGCATCGAGAATCTCGACCCGATGGGCATCCACACTGGCGACAGCATCACGGTGGCCCCTGCGCAGACGCTCACCGAAAAGGAATACCAGGTGATGCGCAACGCCAGCCTCGCCATCCTGCGCGAGATTGGCGTTGATACGGGTGGCAGCAACGTGCAGTTTTCGGTCGATCCGAAGAGCGGGCGCTTGATCGTCATCGAAATGAACCCGCGTGTCTCGCGTTCCTCGGCACTGGCCTCCAAGGCCACCGGTTTCCCGATCGCCAAGGTGGCCGCCAAGCTGGCCGTGGGCTACACGCTGGACGAGTTGCGCAACGACATCACGGGCGGTGCGACGCCTGCCAGCTTCGAGCCCAGCATCGACTACGTGGTGACGAAGATCCCGCGCTTTGCGTTTGAAAAATTTCCTGCTGCCGACCCGCACCTGACGACGCAGATGAAGAGCGTGGGCGAGGTCATGGCCATGGGCCGCACCTTCCAGGAAAGCTTCCAGAAGGCGCTGCGCGGGCTGGAGACTGGCATTGACGGCCTGAGCGAGAGAAGCAGCGATCGCGACGAGATCATTGACGAGATCGGCAACGCCGGGCCCGAGCGCATCCTTTTCGTCGGCGACGCCTTCCGCATCGGCATGACGCTGGATGAAGTCTTCGAAGAGACCGCCATCGACCCCTGGTTTCTGGCGCAGATCGAAGACCTGGTCAGCACCGAAAAGCAGTTGGCAGGCCGCGATGTGGCGGGGCTGTCCGAAGCCGAACTTCGGTTTCTGAAGAAGAAGGGCTTCTCCGATCGCCGCCTGGGCACGCTGATGGGCACACACCAGCATGCCGTGCGCGAGCGCCGCCATGCGCTGAACGTTCGCCCGGTCTACAAGCGCGTGGACACCTGCGCGGCGGAGTTCGCCACGCAGACGGCTTACATGTACAGCACGTACGACGAAGAGTGCGAAGCCGAGCCCACGTCGCGCAAGAAGATCATGGTGCTGGGCGGTGGCCCGAACCGCATCGGTCAGGGCATCGAATTCGACTACTGCTGTGTGCACGCCGCGCTGGCGCTGCGCGAAGACGGCTACGAGACCATCATGGTCAACTGCAACCCGGAAACCGTCTCCACCGACTACGACACGTCCGACCGCTTGTACTTCGAGCCCGTGACGCTGGAAGACGTGCTGGAAATCGTGGCCAAGGAAAAACCGCACGGCGTGATCGTCCAATATGGGGGCCAGACGCCGCTGAAGCTGGCGCTGGACCTGGAACGTGCCGGCGTGCCAATCATCGGCACCTCGCCGGACTCGATCGACATTGCTGAAGACCGCGAACGTTTCCAGCAGTTGCTGCACACCTTGGGGCTGAAGCAGCCGCCCAACCGCACCGCGCGCACTGAAGAACAGGCACTGCTGTTGGCGCAAGAAATCGGTTACCCGCTGGTGGTGCGCCCCAGCTACGTGCTGGGTGGCCGCGCGATGGAGATCGTGCATGGTGACAAGGACCTGAACCGCTACATGCGCGAAGCCGTGCAGGTCAGCGCCAAGTCACCCGTGCTGCTGGACCGCTTTCTGGACGACGCCATCGAAGTCGATGTGGATTGCATCAGCGACGGCACCGACGTCATGATCGGCGGCATCATGGAACACGTGGAAGCCGCCGGCATCCACAGCGGCGATTCGGCCTGTTCACTGCCGCCATATTCGCTGAGCCCGGCGCTGCAGGACGAGATGCGCCGCCAGGCCGCGGTGATGGCCAAGGCGCTGAAGGTGGTGGGGCTGATGAACACGCAGTTCGCCATTCAGGGTGAAGGTGACGAGGCCGTGGTGTACGTGCTGGAAGTCAACCCACGGGCGTCGCGCACGGTGCCGTTTGTGAGCAAGGCGACGGGCCAGGCGCTGGCCAAGATTGCCGCGCGGTGCATGGCAGGGCAGTCACTGGCTTCCCAGCGCAGCGCCGACGGCAAACCGCCGCGCGAAGTGGTGCCCGATTACTTCAGCATCAAGGAAGCGGTGTTCCCGTTCAACAAGTTTCCGGGCGTGGACCCGATCCTCGGGCCCGAGATGCGGTCCACCGGTGAAGTGATGGGCGTCGGCCGCACCTTTGGTGAAGCGATGTTGAAGAGCCAGCTGGGCGCCGGGTCACGCTTGCCCGAGAAGGGCACGGTCGTCATCACGGTGAAGAACAGCGACAAGGCGCGTGCCGTCAAGGTGGCGGGTGACCTGGTCGACCTGGGCTACCAGGTGGTGGCCACCAAGGGCACGGCAGGGGCAATCGCCGAAGCCGGCATTGCAGTGCGGGTGGTCAACAAGGTCAAGGACGGCAGGCCCCACATCGCCGACATGGTGAAGGCGGGCGAGATTCAGCTCGTCTTCACCACCGTGGACGAAACGCGCACTGCGATAGCCGATTCGCGCTACATACGCACCGCGTCTCTCGCCCACCGCGTCACTTACTACACGACGATGGCGGGCTCTGAAGCCGCGACTGAAGCGCTCAAGCACCAGGATGATCTGGCGGTGATTTCGCTGCAGGCGCTGCACGCCGAATTGCGGGCCCAGGCGCAGGCCTGAGCCGGCTCCTTTCAAGCAACCATTCAAGCACCGAGTTGCACTAAACTCGGGTCTTCGCAGTCCGCCGCAGGCCACCCAGCACGGGTTTCCTGCGGCGGTTTCAATTTGCTGGCACCCGATATGTCCATGTTCACCGTTCCCCTCACCCAGCGCGGTGCTGATTTGCTGAAAAGCGAACTGCACCGCTTGAAGTCCGTCGAGCGTCATGCGGTCATCCAGGCCATTGCCGAAGCGCGCGCGCAAGGCGACCTGTCCGAAAACGCCGAATACGAGGCGGCCAAGGACAAACAGGGCTTCATCGAGGGCCGCATCAAGGAACTGGAATCCAAGCTGGCCGCTGCGCAGGTCATCGATCCTTCGGCACTTGACGCCGACGGCAAGGTGGTCTTCGGCGCCACGGTGGACCTGGAAGACGAAGACAGTGGTGCCAAAGTCCGCTACCAGATCGTCGGTGACGACGAAGCCGACTTGAAGCTCGGCTTGATCTCCATCAGCAGCCCGATTGCGCGCGCGCTGATCGGCAAGGCGGCTGGCGACGTGGCCGAAGTGCAAGCGCCCGGCGGCATCAAGCACTGGGAAATCGTGGCCGTGCGCTACGCCTGAACTCGGCTGCGTGTTGACGCTTCTGCAGCGGCTGCTGCCCGGCCTGTGGGCCGGCACCTTGTTGTGCCTGGCGCTGATGGCCACGCCGGCGCCCTTTGCTTTGCTGCAGCAGGCCGACGCTGGCCGCGTGGTGGCGCGTTTGTTGGCGCAAGAGGCCTACTTGAGCCTGCTGCTGGGCGTGTTGCTGCTGGGTCTGGAAAGGGTCGCCGCACGGCGAACTGCCAACGCGGGGCTTGGCACGCAGTTCAGTCCTGGCATGGTGCTGTGCCTGGGTGCGCTCTTCTGCACGGTGGCAGGCTACTTCGCGCTGCAACCCTTGATGACGCAGGCCCGTGCAGGGCAGGGGCCGTTGAGTTTCGGGCAACTGCATGCGCTGAGCGCGGCCTTCTACATTGTCAAGGCGGGCCTGGTGCTGGCGCTGGCCTGGCGTGCTGCACGCCTGCCAAGCCCATCAGCCGGGCTTCAGGCCTGACCCTGCGCCTTCTTCTTGACGCTGGTCACCCGCCGCTTTGAACGCTTGATCTCGCCACCGGCCGCCACGCGTTCGTTGCCGAAGACCTTGATCTTCTTCACCGTCGCGCGGTGGTTGCCGCTCTTGGAAAAGCTGACGATCTTGACGGTGCGTGGGCCCGGCTGGCGGTCTTCGCGGTCGATCTTTTCCTTCGGTGGAATCGGCCGCCACAGCACGATCAGCTTGCCGATGTGCTGGATGGGCGCGGCGCCCAGCGCGTCGGCCAGCGTGGACAACATCGACTCGCGGGCGGCGCGGTCGTCGGAAAAGATGCGCACCTTGATCAGGCCATGGGCGTTCAGCGCGCCATCCACTTCCTTCTGCACCGCGGGGGTCAGCCCTTCGCCGCCGATCATCACGATCGGGTCCAGGTGGTGGGCGCTGGAGCGGTGCTCCTTGCGGTCGGCAGGGGTCAATTGAATCGCGGTCATGCCCGTATTATCGGCTGCACATGAAGGTCACAAGCAAAAGCAAGAAGATCAACAAGGCGTGGCTGCACGACCACATCAACGATCCTTACGTGCGCATGGCCAAGCGCGACGGTTACCGCGCCCGCGCTGCCTACAAGCTGAAAGAGATCGACGAAGAGTTGCGCCTCTTGCGCCCGGGCCAGGTGGTGGTGGACCTGGGCTGCGTGCCCGGTGCCTGGAGCCAGTACCTGCGGCGCAAGTTCGCACCAGCCGGTGCGGCGGCGGGCGCGCTCAACGGCACCATCATTGCGCTGGACTTGCTGGAATTCGAGGCTATCGAAGGCGTGCAATTCATCCAGGGTGACTTTCGCGAAGACGCGGTTTCGGCGCAACTGGTCGCCGCCTTGGACGGCAAGGCGGTGGACGTGGTGCTGTCGGACATGGCGCCCAACCTTTCGGGCATCGACGTCGCCGACGGCGCGCGCATCGCCCACCTGGTGGAACTGGCGGTGGAGTTCTGCACCCTCCACCTCAAGCCCGACGGTGCGCTGGTCTGCAAGACCTTCCACGGCAGCGGCTACAGCCAGCTGGCCAAGCTCTTCAAGGACACTTTCCGCGTCGTCAAACCCATCAAGCCCAAGGCATCGCGCGACAAGTCCTCAGAGACCTTCCTGGTCGGGATGGGACTCAAATCGCGATAGGGTGCACACATGCACCGGCCAAGCCGCAAGCAATTGACGTCGACTCGACACGCTTTTCCGGGCTTCTGCCTGGGCCGTGCAGAGTTCGCCGAGGGCCTTGACTGCCCTAGAATCAGCCCCATATACCGTGGTGTCCGGTGCATCGAGTCCGATGCTCCGTACCGCTGAACTGCAAGAAGGAGCCGCGGTGAACAATCAATGGTTTTCAAAGGTCGCTGTCTGGCTGGTGATTGCACTGGTGCTGTTCACCGTGTTCAAGCAGTTCGACCGCGGCGCGACGCTGGGCAACCAGATCGGCTATTCAGAATTCCTGGACGAAGTGCGCAACAAGCGCGTCAAGGCTGTCACGCTGCAGGAAAACCCGGGCGGTGGCACCGAGATCATCGCCATCACCACCGACGACAAGCGCCTGCGCAGCACGGCCACTTTCCTTGACCGCGGCTTGGTGGGTGACCTCATCAATGCAGGCGTCAAGTTCGACGTCAAGCCGCGTGAAGAGCCCAGCATCCTGATGAGCATCCTCGTCAGCTGGGGCCCGATGCTGCTGCTGATCGGCGTCTGGATTTACTTCATGCGCCAGATGCAGGGCGGCGGCAAGGGCGGTGCCTTCAGCTTCGGCAAAAGCAAGGCGCGCATGCTCGACGAAGCCAACAACACCACCACCTTCGCCGACGTCGCAGGCTGTGAAGAAGCCAAGGAAGAGGTCAAGGAGCTGGTCGACTTCCTGAAG
>JANMKK010000438.1:0-17454 GCA_031372005.1 Rubrivivax sp. | reverse complement strand
GTAGCGCAGCGAAGACCGCCATAGCGTGGGCCGCTGCCGGGCACCGCCCGCCGCGACGCGCGCCTCTGCCCGCCCTGCCCGCACGTGGTCAATGCCGTGGCCGACCAGCACGTCGGTGGCGGCGTCGATCCAGGCTTCGGGTGTCAGCCTTGTGCGCGCGGTGGCATCGGCCTTGGGGCCGCGGGCAGCCGGTTTGCGCGGCAGGGGGCGTGCAGGAGCGGTCGGCATGGAGCAGCACGATGACACCCTGCATCAGGGTATGGATACCGGGGTGAACACGGACGCCGGCGAAGCGCCACATCCTTACCATTCGGCTCCAACACATGCACCTGTGTATGGCGTGGATGGAGACACCGTGCCCACTGCAAACCTTGACATCACAAAGAGCGGTCGCTCCAGCACAGCCAGCCCTGACTTCTTCAGCGACCCGCGCATGCTGGCGCCGCGCCGCACCGAAAAGGTCGATCTCGGCGGCGGCAGCTTTGTGTTGCGCTCGCCCGAGCCACTGGCGCCCTACGCACGCTGCATTGGCGAATGGCTGGAGCGGTGGGCACGAGAAACACCCGAAGCGACCGCATTTGCAGAGCCTGCCGCAGAGCCCGCCGCAGACCCTGCCAAAAAAAGCGGCTGGCACAGCCTGAACTGGCGTGAGCTGCGGACCTGGGTCGGCGCCGTCGCCCAAGGTCTGCTGGACCTGAGGTTGCCTGCCGGCAAGCCTGTCGCCGTGCTGTCCGACAACTCGCTGGATCACCTGGTGCTGCTGCTGGCAGGCATGCACATCGGCCGCGCGGTGTGCACGGTCAGCAGTGCTTACTGCCGGCTGGCGGGTGGTGACTTCAGCCGCATCCACGGCATCCTGCAGACCTTGGACCCGGCGCTGGTGTACGCATCGGATGCCACCGTCTACGGCCCACCGCTGCTGGATGCCGGTATCGACGCAGTCACTGTCTTTAGCCAAGGCGCGGCGGCGCACGCCGGCGCCTTGAGTTTTGAGCAATTGGCCGACCGCGTCGAGTCGCCCGCCGTGATGCAGGCCTTTGCCGCGATCACGCCGGACACCCACGCCAAGTACCTGCTGACCAGCGGCAGCACGGGCCACCCGAAGGTGGTCATCAACACCCACCGCATGCTGTGCGCCAACCAGCAGATGCTGGGCCAGACGCTGCGCTTCCTGGACCTTGAAAAGCCCGTGCTGCTGGACTGGCTGCCGTGGAGCCACACCTTTGGCGGCAACCACAACACGAACATCGTGCTGCGCACCGGTGGCACGATGTACCTGGACGATGGCCGCCCCGTGCCGGGGGCCATTGACCGCACGCTCAAGCACCTGCGCCAGATTCAGCCCACGGTGTACTTCAACGTGCCGCGCGGGTTCGAGATGATGCTGCCCGCGCTGGAAACTGACGACACGTTGGCGCGCCACTTCTTCGGCCGGCTGCGCATGCTGTTTTATGCCGGCGCCGGCATGCCGGTGTCGACCTGGCAGCGGCTGGCAGCGGTGGCCGCACGCGTGCGTGATGAGCCGCTGTGGATGACCACCAGCTGGGGCAGCACCGAGACTTCACCCGCCACCACCTTTGCCAGCTGGAAACTGCAAGGCCCGGGTGTCATCGGCCTGCCGATGCCGGGTGTCAGCCTCAAGTTCGTCCCTGTCGCAGGACCGGGCGGCAAGCTGGAGATGCGCATCAAGGGCGACCACATCTTCCCGGGCTACCGCCACAACGACGAAGCCACGCGTGCGGCTTTCGACGAAGACGGCTACTACTGCATCGGCGATGCCGGCTACCTGCAGGACGAGGCCGACCCGCTGCAAGGCGTGGTCTTCAACGGCCGCGTCGCCGAAGACTTCAAGCTCACCAGCGGCACCTGGGTCAGCGTGGGCACGCTGCGCGTGCGCGTGATTTCGGCACTGGCACCCTATGCGCAGGACGTGCTGATTGCCGGCCACGACCGCAGCGAAGTCGGCGCGCTGGTCTTCCTGTCAGAAGCCGGCCGCGCGCTGCCCGCCGCGCAGATGACCGACCATGTGCGGAAGGCCCTGCACGCGCTGAAGGCCGAAGGCGGCGGCTCATCGCAGGCGCCCACGCGCGCGCTGCTGTTGCCCGACGCACCCAGCGCCGCCGCCGGTGAGATCACCGACAAGGGCTACGTCAACCAGCGCACCGCGCTGGCCCGCCGCGCCGCCGATGTTGAAGCGCTGTATGCACTTCCTGCCGACCCGCGTGTGGTCCGCACCTGAAACACCTGAAAGCAGCCATGACCGTGAGTTTCGAGCCTTTCAATGCCAGCGGCCCGCTCGGCGCCCTGCCCCTGCTGCGACTGGAGCAAGTGGGCCCGGTGCTGCACATCCGCCTGAACCGGCCGGCCAAGCGCAATTCCATCAGCGACGGCTTGCTGGCGCAGTTGCACACGGTCTTCGTCAACATGCCAGGCGCCATCAAGGCAGCCGTCATCAGCGGTGAAGGCGACCACTTCTGCGCCGGGCTGGACCTGAGCGAGGTCAGCGAGCGCAACGTCACTGAAGGCATGCAGCATTCGCGCGCCTGGCATGCCTGCTTTGACGCCATCCAGTTCGGCCCGGTGCCGGTGATTGCGGTGTTGCACGGTGCGGTGGTGGGCGGCGGGCTGGAGCTGGCGTCGTCGGCGCACCTGCGTGTGGCCGAGGACAGCACTTTCTACGGTCTGCCCGAAGGCACGCGCGGCATCTTTGTGGGTGGTGGCGGCTCGGTGCGCATCAGCCGGTTGATCGGCGTGTCACGCATGACGGACATGATGTTGACCGGACGCGTGTTTGACGCTGACGAAGGCCAGACGATTGCCTTGAGCAACTACCGCGCGGCCGACGGTGCGGGGCTGGCGAAGGCGCTTGAACTGGCAACGAAGATCGCCGCCAACGCACCACTTTCCAACTACGGCATCACCCAGGCTCTGCCCCGCATCGCCGACCTGTCGGCGGGCGACGGCTTGTTTGTCGAGTCGCTCATGTCATCCATCGCGCAGGGTGACGACGCGGCGAAAGAACGCGTGCGCGCCTTCCTTGAAAAACGTGCCCACAAGGTCAGCAAATCATGAGCGGCTGGTTCTTCAATCGCTTCAAAGATGCCATCCTCCTCGAAGGCCTGCGCACGCCGACGGTGGCGCCGCGCCGCTGCAAGCGACGAACGCGGTGTGATGTGATGGCGGCGTCTGTCACGGCCTTTGACGGCCAGGTGGGCAAGAGGCCTACGGGCACCTCCACAGCGAGCTGATTTGCCTGGACGGCGCGCTGCGCATGGCGCCACGCTGAACCCACCCCGCTTCCGACAGCAGCGCTCAGCGCAACGCGGGTGCAGATGGTAGGCTGTGGTCCACCGCATGGCCGCACACCGCAACCCCGCGAACCCGACCACCGGCCTGCGCGCGCCGGCACGTGCCAGTGCACGCCAGCAATGGCTGCTGTTGGGCGCGGTGTTGCTGGCCGTCGGGCTGTTCGGGCTCTGGAACCGGAATGCGGAATACCGCGAATTGCAGTCCGAGCAGCAGCACCTGCTGGCGGTGCAAGCCGCCGCCGTTGAAGCCAACCTGTCGCAGTTGCTGCTGGGCCTGGGCGCAGGCCTGCGCGGCGTGCGCGCCGACCTGCCGCAGTGGTCTGCGGCCGCTACCGGGACGGCCGCCAGCCTGCGGCTCAAGGCCCTGAGCGACGCGATACCCGGCGTGCAGTCGATGCTGCTTCTGGATGCCGACGGCCGCGTGCTGGCCGCCAGCCGGCCGGGGCTGGCGGGCCTTGAGCTTGGAAGCCGCGAAGACTTCAAGCAGGTGCAGTCGCAATCTCAATCGCGACCGCAGTCGCAGTCGCAGTCGCAATCACTCGCACAAGCACAAGCACAAGCACAAATTCCGCCCGCCGCCGGTCGGCTGTGGTTGTCCGCGCCCTTCGTCAATGAAGCGGGCAGCTTTTCGATGAATCTCACGATCGCGGTCGTGGCCGCGGACGGCGCCTTTGCCGGCGCCATCAGCGCGACGCTGGAGCCGGACTATCTGAAGACGCTGTTGCACGCCACGCTCTATGCACCCGACGTCTGGGCCGGGCTGGCGCATGGCGACGGTGACGTGCCGATCACCGAACCGAGGATTGAGCGTGTGATTGGCACCAAGGTCGACAAACCCGGTTCGATGTTCCGCCGCCACCTGGAGGCTGGCGGGGCCGCCACGGTGCTGACAGGCCGCCTCGCCTCCACGGGCGAGGTGCGCGTGATCGCGCAGCGCACCGTGCAGCCAGCCTCCTTGAACCTGAGCAAACCGATCATCGTGGCTGTCAGCCGCAGCCTGGACGCGATGCTGGCGCCCTGGTGGCGGCAGACGCTGGCAAGCCTGTTGCTGTACACGCTGCTGTGCGTGGCCAGCTCAGTGGCACTCATCGCCATGCATCTGCGGCAATCAACCGTCCTGCGCCTGGAACAAGAGCGCGAAGCCACCGAACGCCAGAGCGCGGAAAGGCTCCAACTGGCCTTGCGCGGCGCGGACCTGGCGCTGTGGGACGCCGACCTGCGCAGCGGCGCGTCCACGGTCAATGAACGCTGGAGTTCGATGTTCGGCCTGCCACACCAGCCCGTGCTGACCGACCCGCAGGCCTGGAGTTCACGCGTCCACCCCGAAGATTGGGCGCGCGTCAATGCGGCCCAGCAAGCCCACGTGGACGGCAAGACCGAACGCTTCGAGGCGGTCTATCGCATGCGCCATGCGGACGGCCACTGGGTCTGGATCCTCGACCGCGCGCAGGTGCTGGAACGCGACCCCAGCGGCAAGGCGCTGCGCATGGCGGGCACGCACATGGACACCACCGGGTGGATGGAAGGGCAGCAGGCGCTGGAGCGCAGCGAACAGAGCCTGGCGACCACGCTGCAGTCGATTGGCGATGCCGTCATCGCCACCGACCCGTTGGGGCTGGTGGTGCGCATGAATGGCACCGCCGAGCGCCTCACCGGCTGGGTGGCGCAAGAGGCCACGGGCCAGCCGCTGGCGCGCGTGTTCCGCATCGTCACCGCACCGACGCGCCAGCCGGCGTCCGACCCGGTGCGCGCAGTGCTGGCCCACGGCCGTGTTGTCGGCCTGGCCAACGACACCGTGCTGTTGTCGCGCGACGGCAGTGAATACCAGATCGCCGACAGCGCAGCGCCCATCCGCGCGGCGGGGGGCGAAATCACCGGCGTGGTGCTGGTCTTCAGCGACGTGACCGAGCGCTACCGCGTGCAACAGGCGCTGCGCGCCAATGAAGAGCGGCTGCGTTCATTGCTGAACAACCTGCAGGCCGGTGTCGTCGTGCACGGGCCCGACAGCCGGGTGCTGGACGCCAACCCCGCAGCCTGCAGCATGGTCGGCCTGACGCTTTTGCAGATGCAGGGCATGGTCTCCATCGACCCGTACTGGGCCTTTCTGGAAGAAGACCAGTCCACCATGCCGCACGAACGCTTTCCGGTATGCCAGGTGCTTGGCAGCAAACAAGCGCTGAAGAGCCTTGTGATGGGCGTGCGCAGGCCCGACCTGCAGCGCCCGCTGTGGGTGCTGGTCAACGCCTACCCTGTGCTTGACGAGGCAGGGGGCATCGACCAGGTGGTGGTCATTTTTTCTGACATCACCGAGCGCAAGGAAGCCGAAGCGCGGCGCCTGGTGCTGGAAGGCCAGCAGCGCGAATCACAGAAGATGGAAGCCATCGGCACCCTGGCCGGCGGCATCGCGCACGACTTCAACAACATCCTGGCGGCGATCCTTGGCAACCTGGCGCTGGCACGGCAGGATCTGGTGAATGGGCATACGGACAGCATGGTGGATGGGCTGCCCAACCCGCACCCGGTCAGCGACAGCCTGGAGCAGATCAACCGCGCGGCGCTGCGGGCGCGCGACCTGGTGAAACAGATTCTCAGCTTCAGCCGCCAGGACGCCGGCGGCTTCAAGGCGCTGCCCCTGGCACCCGCGGTGGAAGAGACGCTGAGCCTGCTGCGATCGACTCTGCCCGCCGGCGTGCGCCTGGACGCCGTGCTGTCATCCGAGGCACTGTGGGTGATGGGTGACAGCACCCAGCTGCAGCAGGTGCTGCTGAACCTGTGCACCAACGCCTGGCATGCGCTGCCCGCGCCGGGCGGGGTCGGCGGGCGCATTGAAGTCGGGCTGGCGGCCGCCACGGAAGAGCGCGTGCACCTTTGGGTGCGCGACAACGGCAGCGGCATGGACGAGACCACGCGCCAGCGCATCTTCGACCCCTTCTTCACCACCAAGACCGTCGGCCAGGGCACGGGACTTGGCTTGTCGGTGGTGCATGGCATCGTCGGCGCGCACGGCGGCACCATCGTGCTGGACACGGCGCCGGGACAAGGCAGCACCTTCCACATTTACCTGCCAAGGCTAACGTCAAATCTGAGTGCTCTGGCGCCGATGCAGCCACCCGCGCCGCGCCCGCACGGGGGCGGCCAGCACGTGCTGTACATCGACGACGACGAAGTGATGGTGCTGATGGTGGAACGCCTGCTGCAGCGCGCGGGTTTCCGCGTCAGCGCGCTGTGCGACGCCAGGCTGGCCTTGGCCAAGGTGCGCGCCCACCCCAACGACTTTGACGCCGTGGTCACGGACTTCAACATGCCCGGGCTTTCAGGTCTGCAGGTGGCACAGGAACTGGCCCGCATCCGCCCGACACTGCCGGTGGTGATCAGCAGCGGTTTCCTCACCGACGCGCTGCGCGAACAGGCTGCGGCGGCCGGTGTGCGCGCGGTGGTGCAGAAGGAGAGGACGCTGGAGGACTTGGCCGATGTATTGATGGCTGTGCTCCCAGCCGGGCCAACCTGACTGCAGCGCTACACGCTACACGCCCAGCAGCGTGGCAATTTCCTGGCGGTCGCGCAGCGTGGCTGACGCACCGGTCAGCACCACCTGCCCTTTTTGCAGCACCAGCGCGCGGTCGCTGTGCGCCAGCACCTTGCGGTAGTCACGGTCGACGATGAGTGTCGCGATGCCGCTCTGGCGGATGTCACCGATGACGCGCCAGATCTCGGCCACGATCAGCGGCGCCAGGCCTTCGGTGGCTTCGTCCAGGATGATGAGTTCGGGGTGCGTCATCAGCGCGCGGCCAATCGACAGCATCTGCTGTTCACCGCCCGAGAGCTGCGCGCCCAGGTTGCCGATGCGTTCCTGCAAACGCGGGAAGGTCTGCATCACGCGTTCAAAGGGCCAGTCGTTGCGGCCGTCGCGGCCCTTCCTGGCGCACATCACCAGGTTCTCATGCACCGTCAGGTTCGGGAACACACCGCGACCTTCGGGCACATAGGCCACACCCAGCCGCGCCACCTCGTGCGGCCTGGCACGCGACACGTCCTGGCCGAAGATCTGGATGCTGCCGTCGCGCTGGGGCACGTGGCCCAGCAGCGTGCGGATCAGCGTGCTCTTGCCCATGCCGTTGCGGCCCAGCAGACCGAGCGTTTCGCCGCGCGCGATTGCAACGTCCACACCATGCAGCACATGGCTGCTGCCGTACCAGGCGTGCACGGCCTTGGCTTCGAGAATGGACTCGCTGGTGACCATCTTCAATGCCCCCCCAGATAAGCAGCCTGCACCTCGGGGCTGGCACGCACCGCGTCAGGCGTGTCGCTGGCGATCACCGCGCCGTTGACCATGACCGTGATGCGGTCGGCAATGCGGAAGACTGCGTCCATGTCGTGCTCCACCAGCAGGATGGCATGGCCTGCACGCAGGTCGCTCAGCAGCGCCAGCATGCGGTCGGTTTCTTCAGCGCCCATGCCGGCGAGGGGTTCGTCCAGCAGCAGCACCTGCGGCGCCGTGGCCAGGCACATGGCGATTTCCAACTGCCGCTTCTGGCCGTGGCTCAGCAGGCCAGCGGGGCGGTCCAGCAGGTCGTCCAAGCCCGCACGCGCAGCCACTTCCCGTGCGGTGCCGGTGCTGGCTTCACAGGCTTGCGCGTCCTGCCACCAGCGCCAGGGCTTTTGTGTTCGCGCCTGCGCGGCCAGCCGGCAGTTCTCGAAGACCGTAAAGCTCGGGTAGATCGTGTTGCGCTGGTAACTGCGCCCCAGCCCCGCGCGCGCTCGGCGCGGCTGCGTCCAGGCGGTGATGTCCTGGCCCAGCAGTTCAACGCTGCCGCTGGACGGTGGGATTTCGCCCGCCAGGATGTTGATGAGCGTCGATTTGCCCGCACCGTTGGTGCCGATGACAGCGTGCACGGTGCCGCGCGTCAATTCGATCGACACGCGGTCCACGGCCACCACGCCGCCCCAGCGGCGGGTGATGCTGGTGCCGCGCAAAAGCACTTCAGACAGCACTTCCGACAACAGCTCAGACATGGCGGCCTCCTGGCGCCTGGCCCGCGCGTGCGTTGCGTCCCAACAGCCTGTCACGCCACTGCCCGGGCACACCGACAAGGCCACGTGGCAGCAACGCCACGCTCAATATGATCGTTATCCCGAGGCCCAGCGTCCAGTGTTTGGCAAAGCTGCCGAAGATGGCTTCGGACTTGAAGAATTCCTGCAGCAGCGCGAAGGCGAAAGCGCCGATGAGCGCGCCGCGCAAGTGTCCGAGGCCACCAAGGATGATCATGATCAGCACCGCGCCGCTCAGGTGCCAGCTCATCAGTTCGGGGTTGACGAAGCCGTCCTTCACCGCAAACAAGAAGCCCGCCAGGCCCGCAATGCCGCCCGAGACCGTGAACGCCGCCAACTTGTAGGGGTAGGTGGAAAAACCGGTGGCGCGCATGCGCTGCTCATTGACGCGGATGCCCGCCAGCGCACGGCCGAAGCGCGAACGCAGCAACAGCGCCAGCGCGCCAAACACAGCCAGCAGCCAGAACCAGATGAAGAAGTACAGCTGCAGCGGCCGGTTCAGGTCCAGTGCGCTCAGGGCCGGCTTGGCAGACAGGTAGATGCCGTCGGTGCCACCGCCCAGCGGCGTGTCGTGCACCACGTAGTAGGCCATCTGCGCGAAGGCCAGCGTGACCATGATGAAGTACACGCCCTTGGTGCGCAGCGACAGCGCACCCACCGCCAGCGCGTACAGCGCGGCAGCCAGCATGCAGGCCGGCAGCAGCCACAGCAGGTTGGCCGGGCCCGTGGCTGGGCTCAGCAACAGCGCGCCGTAAGCCCCGATGCCGAAGAACGCCGCCTGCCCGAAACACACGAGGCCGGTGCTGCCGACCAGCAGTTCCAGGCTCAGCGCAAAGATCGCGTAGACCATGATCTTGGTGACGAGATCGACACCGAAGGAGCCCGAGACGAAGGGCCAGATTGCCAGCGCAAGGAAGCAGGCGGCGACGAAGAGGAATTTCGGGTTCATCTTCATCCGGCTTTGAACAGACCGTCAGGGCGCCACAAGAGGATCAGCGCCATCATCACGTACACCAGCACGCCCGCCACCTCGGGCAACAGCACCTTGCCGAAGGTGTCGACGAAGCCGATCAACAGTGAAGCGACAAGCGCACCGCGGATCGAGCCGATGCCGCCGATCACCACCACCACGAAGCAGATGATCAGCACCGTGCTGCCCATGCCCGGGTAGACGCTGCTGACGGGTGCAGCCACCATGCCGGCCAGCACCGCGATCGCCACCCCGGCCGCGAAAACCACGCGGTAGAGAAAGCTGATGTCCACACCCAGGCTCTGCACCATCTCGCGCGCGCCGGTGCCTGTGCTGCCGGCGCGGATCATCATGCCCAGACGGGTGCGCGTGAACACCAGGTACATGCCCAGCGCCAGCAGCAGGCACACCGCGCTGATGAAGAGGCGATAGACGGGATAGGTCATCAAATCGCCCAGCGGCAACGTGCCTGCCAGCCACGGTGGCGGCAGCACGCCGTGCACATCGTCGCCGACGAGCAGACTGCGCAGTTCCTCAAAGACAAGGATCAGGCCGTACGTCATCAGCACCTGCTGCAGGTGTTCACGGTCGTACAGAAAGCTGAAGAACGCCCACTCCAAGACGTAGCCCAGCAGCACGGCCAGTACCAGGCCGACGAACAGCGTGGCAAAGAAGCCGCCGCCGAAAGTGGACGCCACCACCGGCGCCAGCGCGTAGGCCATGTACGCGCCGATCATGTAGAAGCTGCCGTGCGCCAGGTTGATGACGCCCATGATGCCGAAGATCAGCGTCAGGCCCGACGCCACCAGAAACAGCAGCAGCCCGTACTGCAGCGCATTCAGGCATTGGATGAGGAAGGTGGCGAAGTCCATCGGAAAGAGAAGTGAATCAGAAACAGCCCAGCGAAGCGAGGGCGCCGATCAAAGAACCGCCGCGGAACCGGCTTTGCCGGGCCGCTGGGGGTGCCCCTGGGGGCGGGCGCGCAGCGCCTCCGGGGGATCAACTCATCCCACAGCCCTTGCCAGGGTCGGCCAGGCCCTTGGACGCGATGCCAACGACCTTGTTTTCCTTGCCACTCACCTGGCGCAGGTAGAAGTCCTGCACCGGGTCGTGGTTCTTGCCCAGGACGAAGGGGCCGCGCGGGCTGTCGATCTTGGCTTTGCGCAGCGCGGCAGTGAAGTCGGCCTTTTTGCTGAGGTCGCCCTTGACCGCGCTCAGGCCGATGCCCAGCATCTGCGCCGCGTCATAACCCTGCACGGCATAGACGTCTGGCTGCAGTTTGTAGGTCTTGGCGTAAGCCAAACGGAAGGCGTTGTCGCGCGGCGTGTTCAGGCCATCTGCGTAGTGCATCGCGGTCAAGATACCGTCGGCGTCGGCGCCCTGCGCTTCCAGCGTGCCGTCGGTCAGGAAACCGGCGCCGTAAAGCGGAATGCTCTTCTTCAGGCCCGCCGCTGCATAGTCCTTGACGAATTTGACCGCGCCGCCGCCGGCAAAGAAGGTGTACACCGCATCGGGCTTCAGCGACGCAATCTCCGTCAGCAGGGCCTGGAATTCCACACCCGGAAACGGCAGGCTCAGTTCCTTGATGATCTGGCCGCCGCCCTTGGTGTAAGCCTCCTTGAAGCCGGCCACGCTCTCGTCACCGGCTGCGTACTTCCAGGTGATGGTGACGACGCGCTTGTGGCCCTTCTTGGCCACCACCTCGCCCATTGCGTAGCCTGGCTGCCAGTTGCTGAAGCTGCTGCGGAAGATATTGGGCGCGCACATCGCGCCCGTCACCGCGCCGGCACCAGCGTTCGGCACAATGAGCAGCGTGCCGGTGTCCTTGGCCACCTTGGCCATGGCCATCGCCACGCCGCTGTGCACCGTGCCGATGATGACGTCGACGTTGTCGCGCTTGACGAGCTTGTTGACGTTGTCGGTGGCCTTGCTGGGATCGGATTCGTCATCGACTTTCACAAACTCAATCTCGCGCCCGCTGAGCTTGCCGCCCTGTTCGGTGATGTAGAGCTTGAAGCCGTTTTCGATGGCCGTGCCCAGCGCGGCGAAGGTGCCGGTGGCGGGCAGCATGAGGCCGACCTTGAGCTTGGCGCCCGCTTGCGGCGTCTGCGGCGTCTGCGGCGTTTGCGGCGTTTGCGGCGTTTGCGCCATGGCAAATGTCGTTGCCGTGGCGGCAGCGGCCAAGACGGTGATGCGGAACAGGTTCATGCGGAGTCTCCGTGGCGGATGTGATGTTGGTGGATGAAGGCGCGGGCGGCGTCGATCAGCGCCTGCGGCTGGTCGCGGTGCGGTGAATGGCCGCAGCTTTCAAGCTCCAGCAATTGTGTCTGCGGCACCCGCCGCTGGATGCCCCGTATTTGCGCCAGGGTGCCGTACTCGTCGTCCAGACCCTGCACCGCCAGCAGCGGCGCGCGGATGGTCGCGATTTCGGCCTCGATGCTCCACTGGCGAAAGGGCGGGTGCAGCCAGATGCGGTTCCAGCCGTAGAAGGCGGAATCGGGGTCGTCGTGGTACTTGGCCAGCCGGGCGCTCAAGTCGGTGGTCTCATAGGCGATGCGGGCTGCTTCGATGCTTGCCACCGACAGGTCTTCGACCTTGATGTGCGGCGCTACGACGATGGCGCCGGCCACTTGCTGCGGCAAGTGCGCCGCGTGCAACAGCGCGATCGAGCCGCCGTCGCTGTGGCCCAGCAGCCAGTACGGTTCCTGCACGCCCAGGGCTTGCAGCAACGCGGGCAGCACCTCGAGAGCCTGGCGGTGCATGAAATCCAGGCCCCAGGCTTCTTCCACATCGCGCGGTGTGCTGCGGCCGTAACCCGGGCGTGAATAGACAAGGCCCCGGCTGCCGGTGGCGGCACACAGCTGCTGCGGAAAGTCCTTCCACATTGCCAATGACCCCAGGCCTTCATGCAGGAAGACGACGAGCGGCGCGGCGGCACCCCGCACGCCGACCCAGGCGTGTTCGATGCGCACCGCGCGGCCGACCCAGTCGATCTCGACGAAGCGCACCGTCACGCGCCGCCCTCTTTCTCGCGCAGCTTGAAGCGCTGGATCTTGCCGGTGGCGGTCTTGGGCAACTCGCTCATGAATTCGATCAGCCGCGGGTACTTGTAGGGCGCCAGCTTGTCCTTGACGAAGGCTTTCAGTTCTGCCTCGGTCGCCTGCGCGCCAGCCTTCAGAACGACGAAGGCCTTGGTCTTGGTCAGCCCTTCGGCGTCCGGCACGCCAATGACGGCGGCTTCGAGCACCGCCGGGTGCTGCACCAGCGTGGCTTCGACTTCGAAGGGGCTGACGTAGATGCCGCTGACCTTCAGCATGTCGTCGCTGCGGCCGCTGCAGGTGTAGCTGCCGTCGCTGTTCTTCACGTACTTGTCGCCGCTCTTCGTCCAGCCGCCCTGGAAGGTTTCGCGGGTCTTGGCGCGGTTGCCCCAGTACATCAGCGCGGCACTCGGGCCGTGGATGTAGAGGTCGCCGGGTTCGCCGTCGGGCACGGCACCGCCGCCTTCGGCACGCAGTTCGACCTCATAGCCCGGCACCGGCCAGCCGGTGCTGCCATAGCGCACACGTTCGGGGCGGTTGGACAGGAAGATGTGCAGCATCTCGGTCGAGCCGATGCCATCGACGATGTCGACGCCGAAGTGGCGCTTGAAACGCTCACCCAGGTCGGCCGGCAAGGCTTCGCCGGCGGATGAGACCAGGCGCAGCGACACGTCGCTGCGCGTCGGCAAGGCGGGTGAGGCCAGCATGCCGGCAAAGCCCGTGGGCGCGCCGAAGAACACCGTGGGCCTGGCGCCACCGACCTCGCCGCGCCAGCGCTTGAAGGTGGCGTCAGGCGTGGGCCGCTCGGGCATCAAGAGCGAGGTGGCGCCGACGCTCATCGGGAAGGTCAGCCCATTGCCCAGGCCGTAGGCGAAGAAGAGCTTGGCGGCGGAAAAGCAGACATCGTCTTCGCGCAGTTGCAGCACGGCCTTGCCGTAGAGCTCTGCCGTCCAGTAGGGGTTGGCGTGGGTGTGCACGGTGCCCTTGGGCCTGCCAGTGGAGCCAGAGGAATAGAGCCAGAAACCGGGGTCGTCGGGGCCGGTCGGCGCGGGCTTGAGCAGCGGCGCGTGGGCTTGCAGGAAGCGCTCGAAGTCGATCTCCGATGGATGCTGCGGCGCCACCGGGCGCGCCACGATGACGCTGCGCACTTCGTGTTCGCTCTTCGTCAGCGCCGCGTTCAACGCCGGCAGCAACGCGCCGCTGCAGAGCACGGCCTGCGCGCGGGAATGCTCCAGCATGTAAGCGTAGTCGTCGGCCGTCAGCAACGTGTTGACGGCCACCGGCACGATGCCTGCATACAGCGCGCCCAGGAAGCTGACGGGCCAGTCGGTGCAGTCCTGCATCAGCAGCAGCACACGCTCTTCGCGTTTGATGCCCAGGGCACGCAGCGCGGCGGCCATGCAACGCACACGACCGTCGAGTTGGGCGTAGCTCAAGCTGCAGTGGTCATCGACGAATGCTGCCTTCGTCGCGCGCGGCAGGTTCAGCTGCAGCAGGTGCTGCGCGATGTTGAAGACGGCCGGCGGCGGCTGAACGGTGGTGTCGGTCATGGCATGACCCCTTCAGCCCAGCGTGGCCAGCACGGCCGTGCTGGCCTGCACGGCCGCACGGCGGTGGTAGAAATTCAGCGCCTTCAAGCCGCCCAGCTCTTCGCCGCCGCCCGCCCGGCCCGGCCCGCCGTGCAAGGACTGCGGCATGACGTTGCCGTGCCCGGTGTGCAGCGCGCCGACATCGGGGCTGATGATGTGGACACGGCCGTGGCTGCTGGCGAGTTCGATTGCCGCCGCGCCCAGTGCGGCGCTGTCACTGCCGTAGAGCGATGCCACCAGCGAACCCTGGCCGCGGCGCACCAGGTGCAGCGCGTGGGCCAGGTCATTGCCAACCCCGCGATACGGCAGCAGCGTGGCGACGGGGCCGAATACTTCGGTGTCATGCACGCGGTCTGCACGGTCTGCCGCGTCGGCATCTTTCACGCCCAGCAGCGTAGGGCCGACGCAGCAGGCAATTGCCGGGTCTGCATCCACCAAGGCCTGCGCGGACCCGTCATGCAGCACATCGGCCTGCGCCTTCAGGTGCGCAAGACCTTCGCGCACCGCATTCCACTGCGCGCGGTTGACGAGCGCGCCCATGCGCACCGAAACGTTGCGCGGGTTGCCCACCGTCGTCTTCGCCAACCGCGCGCTGATGGCCTCGGCAGCTTGCGCAGCCAGCGCCTGGGGCACGAAGACGCGGCGGATGGCGGTGCACTTCTGGCCGGACTTCACCGTCATCTCGCGCACGACCTCCTTCACCAGCAGGTCGAAGCTCTCGCTGCCCGGCGCTTCGCCGGGGAGGAGCAGCGCGGAATTGATGCTGTCGGCTTCGATGTTGACGCGCACCGACCGCTGCGCCACCGCCGGGTGCTGGCGGATCAGCGCGGCGGTCTCGGCGCTGCCGGTGAAGGACACCACGTCGAAAGGCTGCAGCTGGTCCATCAACCCGGCCGAGCTGCCGCAGATGACCGACAACGCACCGGCGGGCAGCACGCCCGCATCGACCACGTCCTGCACCATGCGCTGCGTCAGCCACGCCGTGGCGGTGGCGGGTTTGACGATCACCGGCACGCCGCTCAAGAGCGCCGGCGCGGCTTTCTCCCACAAGCCCCAGCTGGGGAAGTTGAAGGCGTTGATGAAGAGCGCCACACCGCGTGTCGGCACCATCACATGCTGGCTCTGGAACAGCGGGTCCTTTGCCAGTCGCGCG
The DNA here is from genome assembly GCA_031372005.1 of Rubrivivax sp. Lineage (GTDB taxonomy): Bacteria > Pseudomonadota > Gammaproteobacteria > Burkholderiales > Burkholderiaceae_C > Rubrivivax. The sequence goes on along the minus strand of JANMKK010000438.1, from coordinate 2,347 downwards.
GCTTCGCCGTCGAGCAAGAATTTCCGCTCGCCCAATCCGGCGCCGAGCTTGGCGTAGGTGGACAGCGTAAAGATGCCGCCGTCGATATCGACGGCCGAGTCGTTCTTCACCGTGCCGCTGTTGGCGACTGCGATCTCGTAGTACGCGTCGCGGTTGGCTTGCAGCACCTTGACGACGGCGGACAGCAACTCGGCACGTTGTGCGTAGCTGAGCGCGCGCAAGGCCGCGCCGCCTTGCTCGCGGGCAAAGTCGAAGGCGGCGGGCAGGTCCAGGCCGGTGGCGTCGACACGGACGAGCTCGGTGCCCAGCACCGGGTCGAAGAGCAGCGTGCCATTGCCGGTGCCGGCTTGCCAGCGACCGGCGACGAAGTTGGGGAGCAATGTGGTCATGACGGCCTCAAGCAGCAGGGGTGAATTGAATGGCGCCTTGCGGCAGCAGGTACAGCACCAGCGCGCGGCCTTGCGACACCGTGGGGCGGTGTGCACTGCCGGGCGGGTAGACGATCCAGCCGGCGGGGCGGCCGTCGAAAAGCGCGTTGCCTTCCAGCGCCAGGAGCAGATCAATTTCACCGTTAGGGTGGCTGTGCTGCGGGCCGGCGATGTCCTGCATGTCCACCACGTCGACCGAGAACCCGTGCAGGTCGTCGGCGGGCTTGAAGATGCGACCGTAGCGGATGCCACCACCCTCCCGATTGCAAAGCCAACCCTCGGCCACGCCGCCCTCGCAGGCCTGCTTGAGCCGCGCATACACGGCAGAACCCGCGCCGACTTCGGTGTTCAGCCAGGTGTCAAGTTCAGCGTCCAGCGGCCGTCCCGCCAGGCGCTGGGTCAGGGTGGATAGCTCTTCGCGGAAAGCAGCTTGTGTCGTCATGGAAGGCTCCTGCGCAGCTTGCGCCAATTGAATACATGCATTATTGTGCGTTCAAGAACGATAGAACTGCCTACTCAGAATGTCAAGCACTATATTGCATGCACGCGGGATTCCCCCAGTCCCTGCCGAGTCCGACGCCGAGGACAAGAACCCCTTCCTGGTGTCTCTGGGCGAGCGTGTGCGGGCCTTGCGGTCGCGCCGCGGCATGACGCGCAAAGCCGTGGCACTGGCGGCCGATGTGTCCGAACGCCACCTGGCCAACCTGGAATACGGCACCGGCAACGCCAGCATCCTCGTGCTGCTGCAGGTGGCGGGCGCTTTGCAGTGCAGCCTGGCGGAATTGCTGGGCGACGTGACCACGTCCAGCCCCGAATGGCTGCTGCTGCGCGAACTGCTGGAACGCAGCGACGAAAGCACGCTGCGGCGTGTGCGCGTCGCGGTGGGCCAGCTGCTGGGCACGGGTGGCTTGAACGGGGTCGCAACAGGCGCAACGGCTGCCCACCGCAGCACCCGCGTGGCCCTGGTCGGGCTGCGTGGCGCGGGCAAGTCCACCCTCGGCCAGATGCTGGCCGACGACCTCGACTACCCCTTCGTCGAACTGAGCCGGGAAATTGAAAAATTCGCCGGCTGCAGCATCAGCGAAATCCAGGCCCTGTACGGGCAAAACGCCTATCGCCGCTATGAGCGTCGGGCGCTGGAAGAAGCGATCCAGATCTACCCCGAAGCCGTGATTGCCACGCCCGGCGGCATCGTCAGCGACGCCGCCACATTCAACCAGTTGCTCAGCCACTGCAGCACCGTGTGGCTGCAGGCCGACCCCGAAGACCACATGAAGCGCGTCGCAGCGCAAGGCGACCTGCGCCCCATGGCCGCCAGCCGCGAGGCGATGGCTGACTTGAAGGGCATCCTGGCCGGCCGCGCCGCTTTTTACTCCAAGGCCGAGCTGATGCTCAACACCAGCAACCAAACGCTCGACGCGACCTTTGCGCTGCTGCGCGCGATGGTGCGGCAGGCCTTGGGCTTGGCTGCAAAATAGTGCATTATTGTGCTTGACGCTGGTCTGATAAAGCATTATTATGCATATCAGCCAGTCGCAAACCCAGGAGACTTTCATGACCGCAGCCCCACGCGTTGACTACCGCACCCAACCCGGCGCCTACCGCCACTGGAAACTGAAATTCGAAGGCGCTGTGGCCACGCTGGCCGCTGATTTCGACGAAAACGCCGGCTTGGCCCCGGGCTACAAGCTCAAGCTCAACAGCTACGACCTGGGCGTGGACATCGAGCTGAACGACGCCATTCAGCGCATTCGCTTCGAACACCCCGAAGTGCGCACGGTGGTGCTGACCAGCGCCAAGGACCGCGTCTTCTGCTCGGGCGCCAACATCTTCATGCTGGGCGTCAGCAGCCACGCCTGGAAGGTGAACTTCTGCAAGTTCACCAACGAGACGCGCAACGGCTTTGAAGACAGCAGCAC
>JANMKK010000382.1:0-9573 GCA_031372005.1 Rubrivivax sp. | reverse complement strand
GATGCTCACCGCGCCGTGCAGGCTCACGTCCAGATCGGGCAATTCCTTGCTCGCAAATTCGCTCGCGCTGTAGACCGAGGCACCTGCCTCGCTGACCACCACCTTGTCCAATTTCAAATCATTGAGCCCCCAGGCAAGGCTGTCGCCGTGCCGCCCCCCGAGGGGGGTCGGGTCGCCCGGCAGAGCCGGATCACCCCGAGGCGCCAGCGCAGCGACGCGCTTCATCAAGTCCCCCGCCAGTTTGTCTGTCTCGCGGCTGGCGGTGCCGTTGCCGATGGCGATCAGGTTGACACCGTGCGTGGCCACCAGCCGGCCCAGCGTGTGCAGCGAACCTTCCCAGTCCAGGCGCGGTTCATGCGGATAGACCGTGTGCGTGTCCAGCACCTTGCCGGTGTCACTCACCACCGCCACCTTCACGCCGGTGCGGATGCCCGGGTCCAGCCCCATCACCACGCGCTTGCCGGCGGGCGCGGCCAACAGCAGGTCGCGCAGGTTGTCGGCAAAGACCTTGATGGCGACGGTTTCTGCCTCTTCGCGCAGGCGGCTGAAGAGGTCGCGCTCCAGGCTCAGGCTGAGCTTGACCTTCCAGGTCCAGGCGATGGTCTTGCGGATCAGTTCATCGCCGGCGCGCTTGGCGTGGCGCCAACCCAGGTGCGTTGCGATGCGGCCTTCGGCAGGGCCCGGAACGCCGGGGACAACGACTTCGTCCAGCGCCAGTTTCGCGTCCAGCCATTCCAGCGTGCGGCCACGGAACACCGCCAGCGCGCGGTGGCTGGGCACCGTGCGGATGGGTTCGGCGTAGTCGAAGTAGTCGCGGAATTTCGAGGCGTCGGCATGGTTGCCGTCCTTGCCGTCCACCAATCTGCTCTGCAACAGCGCTTCGCCCCACAGCCATTCCCGCAGCTTGCGCACCAGCAGCGCGTCTTCGGCCCAGCGTTCTGAGAGCAAATCGCGCACACCGTCCAGCACGGCAGGCGCATCGGCAAAGCCGCATTCGATGTTGATGAACGCAGCAGCTTCGGTCAGTGGCTCAAGCAGCGGGTCAGCAAAGAGCTTGTCAGCCAGCGGCTCCAGCCCCGCTTCGCGCGCGACCATTCCCTTGGTGCGGCGCTTCAATTTAAACGGCAAATAGAGGTCTTCCAACTCTTGCTTGGTGGGCGCAGCGTTGATGGCTGCATGCAGCGCAGGCGTCAGCTTGCCCTGCTCTTCGACGCTCTTCAGCACCGCAGCGCGGCGGTCTTCCAGTTCGCGCAGGTAGGCCAGACGCGTCTCCAGTTCACGCAGCTGGATGTCGTCCAGGCCCTCGGTGGCTTCCTTGCGGTAGCGGGCGATGAAGGGCACCGTGGCACCACCGTCCAGCAGTGCGACGGCGGTGAGGATCTGGGCCGGCCGGGCTTGCAGCTCGGCGGCAATCTGCAGGACGATCTTGTTCAAGGAAACGGGGCTTGCGGGTGGGCGACGCGGCGCAGTTTAAGGGCGCAGTACCCATGTGGCCGCATTCAAGCGGCCCCGTTCATGCGGCCGCCCAAGCGGCCGCTCCCTGCCCCGCGAGATGTGCGGTGCTGAAACACGCGGTCAGCAGGTAGCCGCCCGTCGGCGCTTCCCAGTCCAGCATTTCCCCGGCCACGAACACGCCCGGCAGCGCACGCAGCATCAGGCGGTCGTCCAGACCTTCAAAGCGCACCCCACCCGCGCTGCTGATGGCCTCGGCAATGGGGCGCGCGGCGGTGACGCGGATGGGCAGCGCCTTGATGGCCTGGGCCAACGCCGCCGGGTCCGCTTGCACCGCCTTGGGCACCAGTTCCCACAGCAACCCCGCCTTAACGCCGGCCAGATGCAGCCGAGTCTTCAAATGCGTGGACAGCGAGCGTGGGCCGCGTGGGTGCGTCAGTTCATGCGTCACCCACTCCAGGCTGCGCATCGGCAGCAGGTCGAGCTCGAACGTGGCGTGGCCATCGGCTGCGATGCGGTCGCGCAGCAGCGATGACGCCGCATAGACGACGCTGCCTTCGACACCGCCGGCAGTCACCACGAACTCACCTTGCTGGTGGAAGGCGCCGAATCGCAAGGCCACTGACTTCAAAGGTTCGCCCGCAAAGCGTGACCTGAAAAATTCGCTCCAGGCGCCATCAAAGCCGCAGTTGCTGGGCACCAACGGCGCCAGGTCTACGCCGCGCGCCTGCAGCCACGGCCACCAGGCGCCGTCGGAGCCCAGCTGCGGCCAACTGGCGCCGCCCAGCGCCAGCACGGTGGCGGCTGGGCGCCACTGCAACGGGCCGTTGGGCGCGTCGAAATGCAATCCACCGTCTGCGCCAAAACCCGTCCAGCGGTGGCGCATGTGAAAGCGCACGCCGCTGCCGCGCAGCCGGTGCAGCCAGGCGCGCAGCAGCGGCGCGGCTTTCATGTCCTTGGGGAAGACGCGGTCTGAACTGCCCACAAAGGTCTCGACACCCAGCGCAGCCGCCCAGTCGCGCAGTGCCTGCGGGCCAAACGCGTGCAGCGGCTTGGCCAGCGTGGCAGCGCGACCGCCGTAGCGGCCCACAAAGCGGTCAAAGGCTTCGGCGTGCGTGAGGTTCAAGCCGCCCTTGCCGGCCAGCAGGAACTTGCGCCCCACCGAGGGCATGGCGTCAAAGACGTCCACCGCCACGCCCTGGGCGGCCAGCACTTCGGCGGTCATCAGGCCTGCCGGCCCACCGCCGACAACGGCAACCCGTGGCGGGCTTTGCGACCCAGCGGCGTTCAGGACATCAGGCATCGCGGCGGACTGTACGGCAACGCGACAATGCGGCGATGGATTCGACCTGGTGGGTGGTGATCGTTGGCGCCGTGGTGGCCGGCTTCGTGCAAGGGCTGTCAGGCTTTGCCTTCAGCCTGGTGGCCACATCGATCTGGATCTGGACCTTGCCGCCGCAGCGGGTGGCCGCGCTGGCGGTGTTTGGCGCGCTGGCCGGCCAGGTGGTGGCGGCATTGACCACGCACCGGCCGCTGCAACCGGCAAAGCTCGCGCCGCTGCTGGCCGGCGGCCTGTGCGGGCTGCCGTTGGGCGTGTGGCTGCTGCCGAAACTGGACGTCAGCACCTTCCAGTTTGGCGTCGGCGCGTTGATGGCGCTGTGGTGCCCGCTGATGCTGCTTTCAGGCCGCATCCCCCACATCACCCGTGGTGGACGCTGGGCCGATGCAGTGGCGGGCCTGGCCGGCGGCGCGGCCGGCGCGATTGGCGGCTTCACCGGCCCGCTGCCCACGCTGTGGTGCACGCTGCGCGGCTGGGACAAGGACACCCTGCGCGGCGTGATCCAGAATTTCAACCTGGTGATGCTTGCCGTGACGTTTGTCAGTTATGTCGGCACCGGTCTGATCACCCGCGCCATGCTGCCGCAACTGGGGCTGGTGGCTGCCGCCTTGCTGGTGCCGGTGCTGCTGGGCGCACGCGTGTACGCGGGCATCAGCCCCGAAGCTTTCCGCCGGCTGGTGCTGGTGCTGCTGGCCTGCACGGGTGCGGCGCTGCTGGTGAAAGCGGCGCCGGTGGTGTGGGCGCGCTGGTTCTGATCGACGCCACTCAGAACAGGTTGCCCTGGGTGTCGTCAGGCGGTGCAGGTTTTTTGCGAGCAGGGCGCGTGGTGGACGGCAGGCCGCTCTTGCGGGAGCCGTGTTTGTGCTGGATGGCATTGGCCTCTTCGCGCGCCACCGGCGTCTTGCGCAGGCCGTACATCATGCCCTTGGCCGCAGCCAGGGCCACACCTTCATCCACCAACATCGGCGGGTAGGCCGGTGTGCCCAGATCGGGCAGCCAACGCCGCGCGTAGAACCCGTCGGGGTCATGGTCGCGCGCCTGTTTGGCGGGTGAATAGATGCGCAGCGTGTTGATGCCGGTGGTGCCAGACTGCATCTGCATCTGGCTCCAGTGGATACCGGGCTCAAAGTCCAGGAACTGTCGCGCCAAGAACAGGCCCGGCTCGCGCCAATGCAGGCCCAAGTGGTATGCGGCAAAGCTGACGAGCATGGCGCGCATGCGAAAGTTCAACCAGCCCGTGGCGCGCAACTGTCGCATGCAGGCGTCCACCATCGGGTAGCCAGTGCGGCCCTGGCACCAGGCTTCAAAATGTTCGCGGTGCCGGCCGTCCAGTGGCGTACCGTCGCCGGGGCGCAGGCCGTCGAAGACACGCGCAAAGTTGCGGTGTTCGATGGCCGGCTCGTCTTCCAGTTTCTGCATGAAATGGCAGTGCCAGCGCAGGCGGCCGGTGAAGCCGCGCAGGGCGTGGGCCAGTTGGGTGTCGGCAGTGGGGGCGGTGCGGCGGATGGCCGTTTCGCTGGCCTGGTGCACGCAGCGCATGGATATCGTTCCGAATGCCAGGTGTTCGCTCAATCGGCTGCAACCTGTTTCGGCCGTGATCGGGCTGGACAGCGCACGGCGGTAGTCACGCCCACGGCCGGCCAGGAAGCTTTCAAGCCGCGCCCAGGCTGCGGTTTCACCGCCCGGCAGCACGTCCTGCGTCGGCGCTTGCAAGCCCAGTTCACGCAGCGTGGGCAGCGTGGACGGCAGCAGGCCCGTCGGTGCCTTGAAGGCGCCATCCACCGCGCATTCGGGCGCCTGCATGCGCCGCGCCCAACGCGCCGCCCAGCCGCTGCGCGACCGCAACCTTCGCACCACGCCCGTCTGCGGAAACTCGGTCCACGACACGCCCTGGGCGCGGCACCAGTCGGCCACGGCCAGGTCGCGGGTGTAGCTCCAACCGGGGCCGGTTTCTTCGTGGCTGAAAAGATGCGTGAAGGCGAACTGGCGCTGCAGTTCCTGCAGCACCTGCGGCATGGCGCCGACGCGCACGATCAGCGGCAGCCCTTTCGCTGCCAGCGCAGCCTGCAACTGCGCGACGCTGCTGTGCCAGAAGGCGACGTGGCGGGCGTCGCATTCCGGGCTTTCAAGCCAGGCAGGTTCCACCACCACGAGACCCGCAGCGCTGTCGAAGTGCAACGCCTGCGCCAGCGGCGCGTGGTCGCGGCATCGCAGGTCGCGCTTGAACCAGACCAGCGCAGCAGGGTTGCCCTCCACCCCTTTGCCCGCCTTCAGCGCACCAAGGGTCGCACGGTGGTGAAGCCGCCATCGACAGGCAGCACCTGCCCCGTCAAACGCGCGGCACCTGGCCCGAGCAGAAAGGCCATGACGGCGGCAACTTGCTCTGCACTTTGCACACCACCCAGCGGGTACTGGCGGCCTGCGGCTTCGCGGCTGGCGGGCAGCTTCAGCATGCCGGCGGTCATGGGCGTGTCAGTGAGGCCGGGTGCCACTGCATTCACACGCACGCCCTGCGCAGCGTAGGTGGCCGCCGCGCTGCGCACAAGCGCTTCGACACCGCCCTTGGCCGCCGCGATGGCTTCGTGGTTGGCCACGCCAATGCGCGAGACCACGGAACTGGCAAACACCGCTGCACCGGGCGCGCCCTGCAGTGCCGCCACCCAGGCCTGCAGCACGAAGAAAGCGCTGTCGAGGTTGACGCGCATCACTTCGCGGTAAGTCTCGGCGCGGGTGCGGTGCAGCGGGGCGATCAGCGTGCTGCCGACGCAGTGCGCCAGCAGCGTCGGTGCAGCACGCGTTGCCGCACCCCGTGCGTCCTGGCAGCCGCTGAACGCGGCGGCCACGCCTTCTGGTGTGGTGGTGTCGGCCACCACGCGCAGGGTGGCTTCCACATCGGCCAGGCGGTTGGCGTCGCGCCCGACCGCCACCACGGTGTGCCCCTGGCTCAGGAGTTGTCGGCACAGCGCGCGGCCAATGCCGCCACTGGCGCCGGTGATGAGTGCAATGGACGTCATCGATTCGCTTTCAGGTTTACCAGGCCGGCACTTCGCTGACGGCCAGGAGATCTTCGGTTGTTTGAAGGCCGCGGGTGCAACGCGTCCACCACTGCGAAAAAGAGTCGCAGCGCCGGTCCACGGCGGGGAAGAGCTGCGGTGCCGGCTGGGTCTGCGCCAGGCGCGCCAACCATGGCGACAGGTGCGGTTCGTCAACGGCCCGCACGCGCCGCGCGCCGGCCAGTGCGGCCACCACCGCAGCCGCGTCGCCATGCCAGCGCACCGGCGCCACGGCCGTCATGCGGGTGCCGACAAAGTGCCATCGGCTTTCAGACCACGGCCAAGCGCGGTGGAAGTCGCTCAAACACAGGCCCAGCACCAGCGTGTCAGCCGGCAGTGGCGCCGGCAGCGCGCCCAGGCTCCAGGGGTGCACAAGCCAGACATCGCGGCCCTGCACCGAGCCAGCGTCGGGCGCGGTGAAACCCAGCGCCGACGGCGGCTCAGCAAGGCAGCGCGGCTCAGCCACACCCGGGCCGGCATCGACCGCGACCGGCGCAGCACCGGCACCCAGCCTGGCCGGGCTGCGCGCGATACGGTCCAGCGCGTCGTAACCCGTATCGATGCAGCTGCCCGGGCTGTGCCACGGCGGTGGTGCATAACGCGAGACATTGTCTGCATTGAAGAGGTACGGCTTGTGGCTGCCAGTGCCGGCCACCCATTGCCAACTCAAGTGGTTGCTGGCCAGGTCACCGTCCAGCAGATGGCCATGCAGCCAGTCGGCGCCCACGCGCCAATGCACCTTGCGCAGGTGCACGCAGTAGCTGGCCAGCCACATGCGGGCGTGGTTGTGCAGCGTGCCGGTGGCGTAGAGCGTGCGCACCGCCGTGTCGATGGCGGGCACGCCGGTGCGGGCCTGGCGGATGTCGTCGGGCAAGGCGGGCGCATAGGCGCTGTCGGGCAGCGGTCCTTGGTGCAGCGACTGAAGGATGGCGTTGCCGCGGTGCTGCCACACATGGCGAAAGTACGCACGCCAGCCCAGCTCGAAGACAAACTTGTGCTGCATGTCCAGCCGGTGCCGCGCGGCCACGGCGCCCAACACATCGGACAGCGTGACGAAGCCGTGCGTGAGGTACGGCGACAGGCCCGTCACCGCGCCGTCGATGGCGTTGCGTGTGCGGGCATACGCGGCAGGCCGCACGGCGGCGATGCGGGCGTGGGCGGCGGCCAAGCTGGGCGGATGACCCTGCGGCATGCTGTCGAAGAGCGGCGTGGTCGTCACGATCCCGCCCCCACTTCACCGCGGCGGATGGCGGCTGCGCGGTCCGTGATGGCCGCCTTCTGCGCGTCACTCAGCCGCGCCACGTTCTTCACCTGCAGCGCCATCCTCGGGTTGCGCGCCAGTCGCGTTTCATGGCGTTTCAGAAAGTCCCAGTACAGCGTCGTGAACGGGCAGGCGGTGTCGCCGCTGCGTTCACCCGGGTCATAGCGGCAGCCCTTGCAGTGCGGGCCCATGCGCTGGATGTACTTGCCAGTGGCGACATAGGGCTTGCTGGCCATCAGGCCGCCGTCGGCGTACTGGCTCATGCCCAGGGTATTGGGCAGTTCGACCCACTCCACCGCATCGACATACATTGCCAGATACCAGGCGTGCACCTGACGCGGCTGCACGCCCAGCAGCAGCGCATACAGGCCCGTCACCATCAGGCGCTGGATGTGGTGCGCATAGCCCTGTTCCAGCGTCTGCGTGAGGGTGTCGCGCAGGCAGGCCATGTCGGTGTTGCCCGTCCAGTACCAGGCCGGCAGTTCTTCCTGCGCGCCGAGTTCATTGCGGTCGGCGTAGGTGGGCATCTGCGTCCAGTAGATGCCGCGCACGTATTCGCGCCAACCCAGAATCTGGCGGATGAAACCTTCGACACTGGCCAGCGGCGCCTGGCCGGCCTGATAGGCAGCTTCTGCAGCGGCCACCACCTCGCGCGGGTTCAGCAGCTTCAGGTTCAGCGCCGCCGACAGGTGCGCGTGGTAAAGCCAAGGCTGGCCGGGCCAGAGCGCGTCCTGGTAGCGGCCAAAGAACGGCAGGCGGTGCTGGATGAAGTCTTGCAGCGCTTGCAGCGCCTGCGCGCGTGTCACGGGCCAGGCGAAACCGTCCAGGCTGCCGGGGTGGTGCGCCATGTGCTGGTTGACATGGGCCATCACTGCCTGCGTCACCGCATCGGGTGCCACCTTGTGGCGCGGTGGCACCGCGCCCGGGCCTTGCGCGCCGAAGGCTTCGCGGTTGTCGGCGTCGAAATTCCACTGTCCGCCGACCGGCTTGCCGTCCGCCATCAACACACCGTGCTGCTGGCGCTGCTCTCGGTAAAAGTACTCCATGCGCAAAGCCTTGCGGCCCTTTGCATGGTCGGCGAAGTGGCGCACGGTGCCGTAGAAGTGGCGGTCTTCGCGCACGTCCAGCGGCAGGCCGGCCGCAGCGGCCACGGCTTTGATGGCCTGCAGCACACGCCAGTCGCCAGGTGCCGTCATCACCAGTTGCTGCGGCCGCAACGCAGCCAGGTCGGCCTGCAACTGCGCCGCCAGGGTGCCGCAGTTGGCGGGGGCGTCCAGCCGCGTGTAGCGCAAGGGCCGGCCGGATTCTTGCAATGCCAATGCGAAGTGGCGCATGGCGGCCAGAAACATCACCGTGCGCTGTTTGCTGGACCACACGTGGGTGGATTCCTCCGCCACTTCGGCCATCCACACACTGTCGTGTGCAGGGTTGAAGCCATCGAACGCGGACGCGTCCAGATCAAGCTGGTCGCCCAGCACAATGACGAGGGTGCGAAGTTCAGCCACGGTCAATTCCCCTTGCCCACGCTCAGCCAAGCTTGCCCACGCTCAGACACGCTTATCCACGCTTGGGTCCGGCACGGCGACAGGCATCGCTGCAGTGCTTCACTTCAGCCCAGTTCTTGGCCCAGGCGCGGCGCCAGGTCATGGCTCGCCCGCAGACCGCGCACGGTTTGCTGGGCAGCGTCAACTTGTTGCCACGAAAGCTGGTGCGCGCCATGGTCATTCAGGCCTCCACGGGGCTCTTTAACCAAGCCAGCCGTTGCGCGGGTGCGGTGGCCAACATCTGGCCCGCCAGAGCTTGCGCCGACGACCACGCGGCTTCGACGCCACCGCCGCGGCCCAGGAAGTCCCCGCAAACACCGAGCTTCAGCGCAGCGTCCCACCAGCATTGGCCCCCAGAGGTGCTGCCGCCGGGCTGCGGCATGGCATACCGCCAACGGTGTGCGGTGGCATGGTGCCACTGAAGCGGTGCGCCCAGCCAGTCGGCCAGCGCGGCTTGCAACTGCGCCTGCACCCAGTCGGCGTTTTGTTCCAGGTGCAGCCGGCTCCAGCCGGCACGGGCGTGCAGGACCCAGTGCACTTCACCGTCCAGCTTTTCGCGGCCGGGGCGCGATTCGTTGCGCTGCACGGCGCACAGCGGGCCGCTGGGCGGGCGCGACACATCCCAGTTGAGCGCCACATGAGGCCTGGCGGAAACGCCCATCAGCGTCCAGCACGGTTGCATCAACGCCACTGCGGCGTGCCGCGACCATGCCGGCTGGTGGGTGCCCAGCAGCTGCCCCGCCTGGGCGGGTGGCATGGCCAGCATGACGGCGTCAACGCCTTCGCACAGCAGCCCTTCCGCGCCTTGCAGCGCCCAGCCCGGCCCCGCTGACCCGCCCTGCTCCAGCCCGCGCACCGAGCAGGCCCAGGCCGTGTCGATGCCTTGCAAGAGGTGGCGGCAGAGCGTGGGCATGTCGGGCACCG
>JANMKK010000368.1:0-4882 GCA_031372005.1 Rubrivivax sp. | reverse complement strand
CCGGGCTTGCAGGTGGTGGGCATCGACTGCCACATCGGCTCGCAGATCACGCAGCTGGAACCTTATCTCGATGCGCTGGACCGCTTGCTGGACCTTGTCGAAGCCGTGGAAGCCGCCGGCATCGCTATCCACCATGTCGATGTCGGCGGCGGCCTGGGCATCACCTACACCGACGAGCAGCCGCCCGATGCCAGCACGCTGGTGGCCGGTGTGCTGCAGCGCATGGACGCGCGCGGCCACGGCCACCGCGAGGTGCTTTTCGAGCCCGGCCGTTCTCTGGTCGGCAACGCGGGCGTGATGCTGACCGAGGTGCTGTATTTGAAGCCCGGCGACGCCAAGAATTTCTGTGTGGTGGATGCCGCCATGAACGACCTCGTGCGCCCCGCCATGTATGAGGCCTGGATGGCGATCGAGCCTTGCCGCGAACGTGCCGCACCGCGCTTGACCTGGGACGTCGTCGGCCCGGTGTGTGAGTCGGGCGACTGGTTGGGGCGCGACCGTGTACTGGCGCTGCAGCCCGGTGACGTGTTGGCCGTGCTGTCGGCGGGAGCCTATGGCATGGCCATGGCCAGCAACTACAACTCGCGGCCGCGCGCCGCCGAGCTGTTGGTTGACGGCGACCGGGTGCATCTGGTCCGCCAGCGTGAAGAGATCGAGACCCTCTACGCGGATGAACGATTGATCTAGAGCCGACCTTCCTGCACCGCGTGGCAGGCGACCTGCACGCCTTGGAACGTCGTCAAAACTGGCCTCTCCTGCGCGCAACGCGCATTGGCATGCGGGCAGCGCGGGTGAAAGGCGCAACCGGTGGGGGGATTCAAGGGGTTCGGCACTTCGCCCTGCACGGGCGTGCGCGCACGCCCGCTCATGTGGATGTCGGGAATCGCATCCAGCAGCATGCGTGTGTAGGGGTGGCGCGGCTGGCCGAAGAGTGGCGCCTTGGCGGCCAGTTCCACCAGCCGCCCGAGGTACATCACACCCACTTCGTCAGCCACATGCCGCACAACCGCCAGGTTATGGCTGATGAACAGATAGGTCAGGCCACGGCTGCGCTGCAGGTCTTTCATGATGTTGAGCACCTGCGCCTGCACCGACACGTCCAGCGCCGACGTGGGTTCGTCGCAGACCAGGAATTCGGGCTGCGTGGCCAGCGCGCGGGCGATGGAAATGCGCTGGCGCTGGCCGCCGGAAAACTGGTGCGGAAACTTTTCGCCATCGGCCGCCGCCAGGCCCACCTGCAGCAGCAGGTCCGACACCTTGGCGCGCAGCACCTCCGTGGTCGGGGCCAGGCCATGTTCGCGCAGCGGTTCGCCCACGATGTCCAGCACTTTCCAGCGCGGGTTCAGGCTGGCGTAGGGGTCCTGGAAGATCATCTGCATGCGGCGGCGCAAGCGGCGCAATTCGCCCGCATCGCGTGCGGCGTCAGTGGCCTGGCCGTCGAATTGCACGTCGCCGCGTGTGGGCTGCAGCAGGCCCACCAGCAGCCGTGCCACCGTGCTCTTGCCGCAGCCCGATTCGCCCACCAGCGCAAGCGTCTTGCCGCGTTCGATGCTGAAGGACACGCCGTCCACCGCGTGCACAAACTGCCGGGCCTTGCGTTCCACCACACGGTTGAGCCAGGGCGCCGAGACGTCGAAGGTCTTGGCCAGGTCTCGGACCTGCACCAGCGGCGCATTGCGCGATGTCGTGCCCAGCTTCATGCGCGCACCTCGGCCTGCTGGACCAGCCAGCAGGCGGCGCGCGTGGCGCCTGCATCCAGCAGTTCAGGCCGTTCTTCGCGGCAGCGCGGCATCACCTGCGGGCAGCGCGGGTTGTAGGCGCAGCCCTTGGGAATGGCGTTCAGCCGTGGCATCGCGCCGTCAATCTGCAGCAGCCGGTCACGGTCTTCGTCCATGGCTGGAATAGAGCCCATGAGCCCATGCGTGTAAGGGTGGCTGGGCCGGTGGATGACGTCGCCCACGGGCCCGATCTCGGCCACCCTGCCGGCGTACAGCACGGCCACGCGGTCACAGGTTTCTGCGATCACGCCCATGTCGTGCGTCACCAGCATGACAGCGGCACCGTGGTCCTTGCACAGCCGCTTGAGCAGCGAAATGATCTGCGCCTGAATCGACACGTCCAGCGCCGTGGTCGGCTCGTCGGCCACGATCAGCTGCGGGTCGGCGGCCAGCGCCAGCGCGATCACGACACGCTGGCGCATGCCGCCGCTGAACTGGTGCGGATACTGGTCGATGCGCTGCGCCGCCGCAGGAATGCCGGTTTCCTGCAGCAATTCAATGGCGCGTTGCCGCGCCTGCGAAGGGCTCATGGACAGGTGCGTGAGGATCGTTTCCGTCAGCTGCCGGCCAATCGTGTACAGCGGGTTCAGCGACGTCAACGGATCCTGGAAGATCGCCCCTATTTTGCGGCCGCGGATTGCGCGCATCTGTTCATGCGGCAGGTTGTCGATGCGCTGGCCAGCCAGGCGGATTTCACCGCCCGCAATGCGGCCCGGCGGCTCGAGCAGGCCGATGATCGCTGCGCCAGTCAGCGACTTGCCGGCGCCCGATTCACCCACCACGCCGAGGATTTCGCCGGGTGCGATGTCAAAGGAAATGTCGTCGAGCGCCAAGAGCGAGCCGCGGCGCGTGGGGAATTCGACGCGCAGATTTTTGACTTCGAGAAGCGGTTGCGTCATTTCAGCGCAGCCTCGGGTTCAGCGCGTCGCGCAGCCAGTCGCCCAGCAGGTTCACGCTCAGCGCGATCAGCACCAGCATCAGCCCCGGGACGATCGTGATCCACCATTCGCCGGAGAAGAGAAAGTCGTTGCCCACACGGATCAGCGTGCCGAGCGACGGTGAAGTGGGCGGCACGCCCACACCCAGGAACGACAGCGTGGCCTCGGTCAGGATGGCCGCAGCCACCTGGATCGTGGCCAGCACCATCACCGGTCCCATCACATTGGGCAGCACGTGCTTGACCATGATGCGCAGCGGCGCCACGCCGATCACACGCGCCGCTTGCACGTATTCCTTGTTGCGTTCCACCAGCGTGGACCCGCGCACGGTGCGGGCGTACTGCACCCAGCCCGTCAGCGCGATGGCCAGGATCAGAACCCCCAGGGCCAGGCTGTCCTGCGCATTCGGAAACATCGCGCGCGCCACGCCGTTGATCAGCAGCGCGATCAGGATCGACGGAAAGGACAGCATCACGTCGCACACGCGCATGATGAAAGCGTCCACCTTGCCGCCCACAAAACCCGACACCAGCCCGAGGCCCACACCCACCACCAGCGACAGCAGCACTGACGCAAAACCCACCGCCAGCGACAGCCGCGCGCCGTAGAACAGGGCCGACAGCAGGTCGCGGCCCTGGTCGTCGGTGCCCAGCAGGTAGGTGCGGCTGCCACCGTCTTGCCAGGCCGGTGGCAGGCGCGCGTCCGACAGGTTCAGCGTGGCCAGGTCAAAGGGGTTGTGCGGCGACACCCAAGGCGCAAAGACTGAACAGATGAGGCACAGAGCTGCAATCACTGCAGCGACCATTGCCGTCGGCGAATGGCGGAAGCTGAACCAGACGTCACCGTCGAAGAAGCGCGTCCAGGCGCTGGGCGCGGCGGTGGTGGTGGGAGAAGGCGTGAGAACGGGTATGGGCATCGGCGTGTTCAATGTCCGGCGGTGGAGCGTTCCATGCGCAAGCGCGGATCAACGGCGAAGTACAGCAAGTCCACCACCAGGTTGAGGACGACGAAGATCAGCGCAATCAGGCACAGGTACGCCGCCATCACCGGGATGTCGGCAAACTGCACCGCCTGGATGAAGAGGAAGCCCATGCCGGGCCACTGGAAGACGGTCTCGGTGATGATGGCAAAGGCAATCAGGCTTCCCAGTTGCAGCCCCGTGATGGTGATGACCGGCACCAGCGTGTTCTTCAGCGCATGGCCAAAGTACACGGCGCTGTCCTGCAGGCCGCGCGCACGGGCGAACTTGACGTAGTCGGTGCGCAGAACTTCCAGCATCTCGGCGCGCACCAGCCGCATGATGAGTGCAAGCTGAAACACCGAC
This sequence comes from Rubrivivax sp., assembly GCA_031372005.1. Taxonomy (GTDB): domain Bacteria; phylum Pseudomonadota; class Gammaproteobacteria; order Burkholderiales; family Burkholderiaceae_C; genus Rubrivivax. Next base: position 842 of record JANMKK010000368.1, on the reverse strand, counting down.
AGCGTCACCGCCGGCAGCACCAGGTGCTTCCAGCCATCGGCCGTCAGCAGCCCCGTGGTCCAGCTGCTGGAACCGAAGAGCGCCACGGTGTCACCGCGGCCGAAACTGGGCAACCATTTGAGCGTCACGGCAAAGACCAGGATCAGCAGGATGCCGATCAAGAAGGTGGGCAGCGACACGCCCAGCAGCGACAGCAGCATCACCAACTGCGACCCGAAGCGACCGCGCCGCAGCGCGGCATACACGCCCAGCGGCAGGCCCGCGCCGAGTGCGATCAGGGCCGCAGCCAGGGCCAGTTCCAGCGTGGCGGGAAAGCGTTCTGCGATCAGTGCCGACACCTTGCGGCCCTGGCGCAGGCTCAAGCCGAATTCGCCCTGGGCGGCGTTGCCGATGAAGCGCGCAAACTGCACCGGAAAAGGCTGGTCCAGGCCCAGGTCCTGGCGCAGCTGCTCTCGCTGCTCTTGGGTGGCGTCCTGCCCCAACAGGCTGGTGACGGGGTCGCCCACGTACTGGAACAGCATGAAGGCGATGAACGCGACCGTGACCATCACGATCACGGCTTGCATCAGGCGGCGGAGGATGAAAGTCAGCATGAAGGGGGCATATCTTGATCCGCGCCAGCGTTGCAGGCCTTCTGCTGCGGCGGGCGGTCAGGGTTCAATTTCTCGAGGGTCAACGATGGCCCGGATAAGTGCCTCGCGATGCTTCAAAGATATGTGCCAGGCAGTCGCCCAAGTGTTCTTGGTCACGGCTCGTACGGGGCGAGCCTCCGAAAGAGCCGTGGCCCGGAATTTGTCCGGCAAGGCGTGGGAGTCAGCACGTTTTGCGGCACGCCAGGCAGC